>PMKM01000058.1 GCA_003157745.1 Bryobacterales bacterium
GCGCCTCTCCTCGACTCTACCCCCGGCGCAACGGGTGGAGCAGTGGACCGAACTGGACGACCACTTCGCGGCCGGCGAGTTTCATTTGCAGTTGCACGGCTGGAGCGTCGCGTGGTGATTCGAGAGCAAGAGCGTGGAGACCGCGACAGCGAGGGTCGCCGACTCATCGACGTGCCGGGCTACACCTTTCGAGTGTTCGTGACCAGTTGTACCGAGGCGCCGGAAGAGATCCGGCGCGACTACAACCGGCGCGCCGACATGGAAAACCGGATCGCCGAATTGAAGCACGACTTGGGCGCGGACGGTTTCTGTCTGCAAGAGTTCTTCGCCACCGAGGCTGCCTTTCGCGCCGTGCTGCTGCTGTTCAACCTCCTGGCCGAATTCCAACGCGCCGCCGGACTGACCGGCTATCGCGAGCCCGCCACGATCCGGGCTCAGGTGTTCGCCTGTGGCGCGATCCTCGGCCGCGCCGGCCGCCGCACGGTGGTCCAGTTGTCGGAAAGTTGGGGCGGTCTGAGATCGAGAATCCCCTTGCTCGACAGCATCCCGGCTTGTGAGTTTCCAACTTCGCCGAAGTTAGCCACAAGCTTCGAAACCTGATCCGAAACGACGTCGGTCCAGTGCCTCTTGGAAAGGAGAACTATCATTCAACTTCGGATTTCAGGCTAAGTTGTTCGACCCCACCCGGTCACCATCTTAATCGGAGCCGCTCGCCATAGGGCGGTTCTACAACAGAAACCTATATGACCCTCACAGAGTCAGCCGCACAAGTTGTCGGTACACGAGCGATACCGGTAGCCCCATCACGTTGAAGTAGCAGCCTTCGATCCGGTCGACGAACTTCGAGGCCAGCCCCTGAATCGCGTACGCCCCTGCTTTGCCCTCCGGCTCGCCGCTCGCCACATACTCGTCGATTTCCTCGCCGCTCAGCGCGTGAAACCACACCGCCGTGGTCGCGCAATCGGAAATCAACGAATCGCCCTTGCGCAGGCAGATGCCCGTAAGCACCTCGTGCCGCCTGCCGGAAAGCATCGAGATCATCCGCCGCGCATCGGCCGCGTCCGCCGGTTTCCCGAGTAGCGCGCCGTCGATGGTCACCGTCGTATCGGCCGCCAGCACCGTCTCGGCAGGCCCTGCCTCCGCCGCCAGCGCCTTGGCCACCGCCAGCCGTTCGACATAGCCGCGTGCGCCTTCGCCGGCTTCCGGCGTCTCGTCCACATCCACCGCGCGCACGATGAACGGAATCCCGGCCTGCCGCAAAATCTCACTGCGGCGCGGCGATTGCGATGCAAGCACAAGCATAATTTGTCTTTGGGCGCGCCACGAAAACATCCCTCGCCCGGACTTTCACTATAGCGTCACGGGAAGCGTACCCGCGCGCTCATCTACAATAGCGTTTAGGCCGCGCATGCCCCAAACACAATCGCAAACTCCCCGGCCGGGATTGCTTCGGCAACTCGGCTTCTTCAGCGCCACCGCGCTCGTCGTCTCGAACATGGTCGGCACCGGCATCTTCGCCACCACCGGTTTCATGGCCGGCGACCTGGGCAGCGCCGCGCTCATCATCGCCTGTTGGACGGCCGGCGCGCTCTTCGCCTTCGCCGGCGCGCTCAGTTACTCGGAACTCGGCGTCAATTTTCCCAGCTCCGGCGGCGAGTATGTTTACCTCACGCACGCCTTTGGTCCCGAGTGGGGATTCATGACCGGCTGGGTCTCTTTCTTCGCCGGTTTCTCCGCGCCCATCGCGGTCACCGCGCTCGCCTTCACCGAGTACCTCAGCCATTTCTTTCCAGTGCTCTCGCAGGCCAACACTCCCATCGTGATCGGCTCCGGGATTCTATCGATCCACCTCGGGCCCGCGCAAGCTGTCGCCTGCTGCCTGATCGCGGTGTTGACCATTCTCAATTGTCTCGGCGTCGGCTTCACCGCCAAGATCCAGAATTCGCTTACCCTCACCAAGATTTGCGTGATAGTCGGTTTCGTCGTGCTCGGCCTCGCGTACGGCAGCGGAAGCTGGAGTCACTTTTCGCAGCACGCCGTCCGCACCTCCACCGCCTCTCTTCCGGCGCAGTTCGCCATCAGCTTGCTCTGGGTCATGTTCGGTTACAGCGGCTGGAATGCGGCGACTTATGTGGCCGAGGAAGTGCATCGCCCGGAGCGCACCCTGCCGGCTGCATTGGCGGTGGGCAGCGCCCTGGTCGCCGTGCTCTATCTCGGGTTGAACGTGGTCTACATCTATTCGACGCCGCTCGAGCAGATGAAAGGCGTCATCAAGGTCGGCGCGCTCTCCGCCTCGAATCTGTTCGGCCCCAGCGTTGCCGGCATCTTCTCCGGGTTGATGGCGCTTTCGATCATCGCCACCGTGAACGCCGAGTTGACCATCGGCCCGCGCGTCTATTACGCCATGGCTAAGAACCGCGCCTTCTTTCCCGCCGCGGCCAAAGTTCACCCCCGCTATCACACACCGGTGATCGCCATTCTTAGCCAGGGCCTGTGCGCCATGCTGATGACACTGACTTCGTTTCGCGACTTACTCACTTACATCGGCATGAGTCTCACTATCTTCACCGTGCTTTCGGTCGCCTCGCTGGTGGTCTTCCGGCGGAGCCGGCCGGGATGGCAGCGGCTGCGCGCGATCGACTTCGCTTACCCATTGCTGCCGGTTTCGTATATCCTGGTAGGCGCCGCCATGGTACTCTTCGGCTTCAAGGAAGCGACCAAGCCGTCGCTGATCGCCTTCGCCACCATCGGCCTCGGCGCGCTGGTCTACCACTTTGTCCTGCGCCCGCGGCCGGCCGCATGAGTCCCGCCGGCGTTTCGACCACCGACCGGCCCACCCGCGTCCGCTATTGGGTGATCGTGTTTGCCGTCACTCTCGCGATCATCACTTACATCGATCGCGTTTCCATTTCCTATGCGACGCCGTTCATCCGCCGCGACCTCGGTCTTTCGCACTCTCAGATGAGCTGGGCCTTCGGCGCTTTCGGCCTCGCCTACGCGCTGTTTGAAATGCCGGGCGGGTATCTCGGCGATCGCATCGGCCCGCGTAGCGTGCTCTTGCGCATCGTTCTCTGGTGGTCGTTCTTCATCGCGGCCACCGGCCGCGCCTGGAGCCTGGCCTCGATAACGACCACCCAGTTTCTCTTCGGCGCCGGTGAAGCGGGCTGCTTCCCCAATCTCACGAAAGCCTTCACCACCTGGCTGCCCGCGCGCGAGAAAGTGCGCGCGCAGGGAATCATGTGGCTCAGTGCGCGCTGGGGCGGCGCCTTCACTCCGCCCTTGGTGGCATTGGTGATGGGCTACGTCGGATGGCGCAACGCCTTCGCGCTCTTCGGCCTGGTCGGCATGGTCTGGGCCGCGTTGTTCTATCGCTGGTATCGCAACGATCCGCGCGACAACTCGCGCCTCAACGATGCCGAGCGGCGCCTGCTCGGCCAAAGCGCGACGCTCGCCACAGGCCACGGCGACGTTCCCTGGGGCCGCTTAGTGCGGTCGCGTCAGGCGTGGATGTTGTGTTGGCAATACTTCGCGCTCTCCTACGGTTGGTATTTCTATATCACCTGGCTGCCCACTTACTTGCGGGAAGCGCGCAACTTACAGACTGCTTCCACCGCGTGGCTCGGCATCCTGCCGCTCTTCTTCGGCGGTTTGGGCAATCCCGCTTCGGTGCTCGCCCTGGGATGGTTGCGGCGGCGCGATGTCAGTTTAACTTGGGCCCGCCGCATCATGTCGGCCACTGGCTTCGCGGGCGCGGCCGCCTTCCTCGTCTTTTCGACCACGCGCTCCGCTGTGCTGCCAGCCATGCTTGCCATCGCCATGGCGAGCTTCTGCAACGACCTCATCATGCCTTGCGCCTGGGGAGCCGCCATGGACGTCGGCGGTAAGTTCGCCGGAACGCTCTCCGGCGCCATGAATATGTGGGGTAACTTCGCTGGCTTCCTGGCTCCCGTCATGATCGGCCACATACTCGATTGGACTCACAGTAACTGGAATTTGACTTTCTATGTCTCTGCCGGCGTCTATCTCACGGGTATCCTATTCTGGCTGCTGCTCGATCCGGTGACGCCACTTGAGCGATAGCGCCGGCTCCGTGTCGCGCCGACCCGACACACGTTTATCATATTCCCTTGCTACAATCGGGTAGCTTCCGAGTATCAATTCATTTAGGGAGACGCCATGCTTCGTTCCGCCCCGCCGGGCCGGTGCGCAAGAGCGACAGCCGTTGCCATCGCGCTCGTCGCTTGCGCTTCGCCGCTCTCTGCGCAGAATAGTGACGCTTCGTTGTTCGCTCAGCCCGCCGCGGCCCGACAAGCGCCAGTTACGCTAACTTTGAAGGACGCCCTGGCGCTGGCGGAGAAGAACGATCCCGCCGTGCTGGCCGCCGCGAGCGATGCGCTCTCGGCGCACGAGGACGGCCGGCAGGCGCGCGCCGCGTTGTATCCGTCTCTCTCGGGAAGGTCGGAGTACCTCGGCTCGCAGGGGAATGGCAAACTCGCCGAAAGCCGGTTCGTCACCAATGACGGCGTTCACGTCTACCGGGATTGGGCCGTCGTCCATCAGGATCTTTCGCCCGCGGCCCTCAGCCGCGTCGGCGTCCATCGCAGTGACGTCGCCGAGGCGCTCGCACGCGCCAAATTGCAGATCGCGCGGCGGGGCCTCGCGGCGACGGTCGCCAAGAATTACTACGCGCTGATCGTCGCCCAGCGCAAGTATGCGACCGCGCAAACGGCTCTCGACCAGGCGCGCCACTCGCTCGACATCAGCCAGCAACTCGAACGCGGTCGCGAGGCAGCCCATAGCGAAGTGGTGCGATCGCAGCTTCTGGAGAACACGCAACAGCAGACCCTCGAGGAGGCCACGCTCGCCATGGAAAACGCGCGTCTCGATCTGGCGGTCCTGCTGTTCCGCGATCTCAACGAAAATTTCTCGGTCGTCGACGACCTGGACGCGGCACCCGCGCTGCCCGCTCCGGACGAAGTGGACCACATGGCCGCACGCGGGAATCCGGCGCTCGCCGCCGCCGTCGAGACGCTGCGCGGCGCCAGCCTGGACGTGAAGACCGCCCGCCAGGCCTTTCTGCCGACACTGACCGTGGACGCCGTCTACGGCATCGAGGCGAATGCGCTCGCGCTGCACAGCGCCGTCGCCGCCGCCCGGGAACTTGGGCCCCTGCCGAACCTGGGCTATTTCGTCACCGCCAGTCTGAACATCCCGGTATGGGATTGGGGGGTGCGCCGCAGCAAGCTCAAGCAGAGCGAACTCAAGCGCGAAGAGGCGGCCGTGGATCTGAGCGTCACCCAGCGCACGCTGGTCAGAAACTTGCGCGGGCTTTACGACGAGGCGCGCGTGGCCCGCCAACAGATCGATTTGATGCGGCGCGCGGTGGACCTGGCGTCGGAGAGCCTTCGCCTGAACACGCTCCGCTACCAGGCCGGCGAGGCCACCATCGTCGATCTGGTGGACGCACAAACGAGTTTCATCCAGGCCCGCAACGCTTACGATGACGGAATGGTGCGCTATCGCCTCGCGATCGGTAACCTCGAGACACTCACGGGAGCCTTTTAAACCATGGCTTCCAAGGTCCATTGCGCGCTTGCCGCGATCGTCCTTCTCGCCGGTTGCGCCAAACCTCCGGAGAAGGAAAAAGCGCCCGCCCCGGTGCAGGTCACCGCGGTGACGCAGGCCACCATCCGGCGCATCGTGCAGGGCGACGGAGCCCTGTTTCCGCTGGACCAGGCCAGCATCATGTCCAAAATCTCCGCGCCAGTCGCGAAGTTCTATGTCAACCGCGGCGATCACGTCAAGCGGGGACAACTGCTGGCCGCGCTTGAAGGCCGCGATCTCGTCTCGGCCGCCGCGGAGAGCCAGGGCGCGGTCGAGCAGGCCGAATCGAATTACCGGACTACGGAAATCTCCACCGTTCCCGACTCTCTAGTGAAAGCGCAAACCGATCTGGAGGCCGCTCGCGAAACTCGCGATAGCGCCCAAAAGATTCTGGCGAGCCGCCAGCAACTGTTTAAACAGGGTGCGTTGGCGGGCCGGTTCGTCGATGAGTCGCAACTTGCCTACGCTCAGGCGGTAAGCCAGTTCCGCGCCGCCGAGGAACATCTGAGATCTTTCGAATCGGTCCGGCAGGACCAGGTCAATGGTGCTGCCGCGCAGGTCCGGTCCGCCAAAGCCCATCTCGATTCGCAGCAAGCGCAGGTCGCCTATTCGCGCATCCAGAGCCCGATCTCGGGCATCGTCGCCGACCGGCCGTTGAACGCCGGAGAAATGGCGAACCCCGGCGCGCCGTTGATCACGGTGGTCGATATCTCTCGCGTGGTCGCGCGCGTCAACGTTCCGCAATCCGATGCTTCCGCCGTGAAGACAGGCCAAACGGCGGTGCTGAGTCAGCCCGATAGTAAGGAAGAAGTGGAAGGCAAGGTTACGATTATAAGTCCCGCCACGGACCCCAACACCACGACGATTCAAGTCTGGATCGAAGTCCCCAATCCGGACGAACGCCTGAAGCCCGGAACCGCGGTCCATGCCGTGATCGCAACCGAGGTTCATAAGGCCGCGACCGTAGTGCCCGTCGCGGCGATACTGCCGGGCGAGGAAGGCGGAACGGCCGTCCTGACGGTTTCCGCCGATTCCGTCGCGCATAAACGCACTGTCACGCTCGGCGTGCGCGAGGGCAATCAGGTCCAGATTCTGACCGGCGCCAGTCCGGGCGAAGAAGTCGTCGTGGTGGGCGGCATGGGGCTGGACGACAATACCAAAGTGAAAATTGTGACTACCGCCGTCGAGGAGTCCGCCGACGACGAGGAGGATAGCGGGCCCGACACTGGGACCGGCACGGATCAGAAAGGCGCCGCGAAAAAAGATCCGGCGAAGGGGAAATGAGCGACTTGTCGACAGTGCCGGCGGGCACCGCTCAGGAGGCGCCCCATTGGACCGCCCGCCACGCGAAGCCGATCGTCTTCGTGATCCTCACACTGGTCGCGGTGGGCATTTACCTGACTGTGTCGATACCCGTCGCGGTGTTCCCTAACACGGACTTTCCGCGCATTGTAGTCGGCGCCGACGTCGGCGTCTATCCCATCGATCAGATGCTGGTGACCGTCACTCAGCCTCTCGAAGAGTCTCTCAATACCGTACCCGGGTTGGACCATGTGACTTCGATTACCAGCCGGGGAAGCGCGGAAATCGACTTATTCTTCGATTGGAGCGTCGATATGAACCAGACGCTCCAGTTAGTAGATGCGGCGCTGGCGCGAGCGCAGCCAGCGCTGCCCGCGAACGCCAAGGTAACGGCAAATCGCCTGACCTTCGCCGCATTCCCGATTCTCGGTTACAGTCTCACGTCCGAGCGAATTCCGCAAACCGCGCTGTGGGAACTAGCTAACTACACACTCAAGCCTCGCCTGAATCGGGCTGCGGGCGTCTCCTCGGTTGTGGTGCAGGGCGGACAGGTGCCCGAGTTTCAAGTCCAGCCCGATCCCGCCAAGCTGATCGAAACCGGAGTGACGATTCCGAACATTCTGGACGCTATCAGCCGCAGTAACATGATCGATTCGCCCGGCCTGATCGAAACCAATCACCAGTTAGTACTGACACTGATGAGTGGCCAGGCGCGGAACCTTGGCGACATCGCGAACATCGTCATTAAGACCACTCCAGCGGGCGCCGCCGTGCACATAGGAGACGTCGCCACGGTCGGAAATTCGGTGATGCCGGTCTACACGGTGGTGACGGCGAATAGTAAGCCGTCGGTTCTGCTGAACGTCTACCGTCAGCCGGCCAGTAACACGGTGGACGTCGCGAACGCCGTCCATGAAGAGATTGCGAGCCTTAAGAAGGACCTTCCTCCCGGAGTCGAGATCAGTCCGTTCTACGATCAGTCGGAGTTAGTGATCGAGTCCATTAACAGCGTGCGCGATGCCATCCTGCTTGGCTTGATTCTGGCGTCTCTCATCATGGTGCTGTTCCTGCGGGACTGGGGCACTTCTCTGGTCGCCGGTCTCGTGATCCCCGCCACGATTGGTGTCACCTTTGTTGCAATGCGCATCATGGGCCAGAGCTTCAACCTGATGACGCTGGGCGGCCTCGCGGCGGCGGTCGGCCTGGTGATCGACGACGCGATCGTGGTGGTCGAAAACATTGTCATGCATCGCGACTCAGGTCAGTCGCGGGCCGAAGCCATTCGCAGCGCGATCCGGGAGATCCGCGTTCCGCTGGTCGGCTCGACCATCACTCCCATTGTCGTCTTCCTGCCGCTGATCTCGATTACCGGCGTCACCGGCGTCTTCTTTCGCGCCCTGGCCATCACGGTCGGCACGGCGCTGCTGACATCGCTCGCGCTGGCTCTTACCTGGACACCGGCACTCAGCCAGTACTTCCTGCGCAACCGGCGCTCGGCCGGCGCGGAGGAGCGCGAAACCGTGCCGGCGTGGCTGATGCGTGTCTACGAACGGACGCTGCGCTTCACGCTGGCGCATCCGCTGGTGCTGGCGCTGTCGACGGTTTTGTTGATCGGGGGGGCCTGGCTTTGCTACCGGCACACTGGTTCGGACCTGCTCCCGGCGATGGACGAGGGCGGCTTCATCGTCGATTACATCATGCCCCCCGGCTCCTCGCTGAAGGAAACCAACCGGGTGATCAGTCATGTGGAAAGAATCCTGCGCGAGACTCCGGATGTCGCGACCACGGCGCGCCGCACCGGCCTGCAACTCGGTCTGGCCGCCGTCACGGAAGCGAACCAGGGAGATATCAGCGTGAAGTTGAAGCCCATGGCGCCGTTCTGGTCGAGATTATTTGGGCGCGCTTCGGCGAACGAGCGGACTCGGCCCGGCGACGCGGTGATCGCCGACGTACGCGCGAAGATCACGGACGCCGAGCCCGTCCTGGACGTCGAGTTTCCCCAACTTCTGCAGGACATGATCGGCGATCTTACCAGCGCGCCGCAGCCGGTGGTGATCAAGCTGTTCTCGGAAGACGCCGACCTGCTTCGCCACTGGGCGCCCGTCGAAGCCAGCGCGATCAAGAAACTCCCCGGCGTGGTCGACGTCGAGGATGGCATCGAGAACACCACCAGCGGTACCGCGGTTACTTTTAACATCGATCCCGTGATCGCCGCCCGCGCCGGCTTCACGCCGCAGGATGTGGAGCTCGATGCGAGCGCGATGTTGCAGGGCGAGCCGGCTGCCACGCCGGTGGTTTTGAACGCGCGCTCCTATACGATCCGGGTGCAGTTCCCGCCGTCGGCGCGGAAGACACTCGATAGCATGCAAAAGACTCTCATCGTCAGCGGCACCGGCAAGACCGCCACCATTGGTTCGCTCGCCACCCTGACCGAGACTCCGGGTCAGACCGAAATTGTTCGCGAGAACCTGCAACGGGCGGTGAACGTGACCGCGCGTTTTGAAGGCATCGATCTTGGCGACGGCATGGCGGCGGTGCAGAAGGCCGTTGCGGCGTCGAATCTTCCTCCCGGCATCCGCGTAGAATACGGCGGCCAATTTGCGGAGCAGCAGAAATCGTTCCGCGATCTAGTGTTCGTGCTGGCGCTGGCGATTGTGCTGGTGTTCATGGTTCTGCTGTTCGAGTTCGGCGAATTCGGCGCGCCCGTGGCGGTCCTATCGTCGGCGTTGCTTTCGACGTGCGGCGTCTTCCTGGCACTGCTCATCACGCAGACGACGTTCAACCTGGCGTCCTTCATGGGTCTGATCATGGTGGTGGGCATCGTGGCCAAGAATGGCATTCTGCTGCTCGATGCCGATCAGAAGTTTCGCGCCGCCGGAGTGGCGCCCGAAGAAAGTATGATCCGGGCGGGCGAGCGCCGCCTGCGGCCCATCATGATGACGGCGCTCGCCACCGTTGCCGGCATGCTTCCGCTGGCTTTCGCCGTCGGCGCCGGCTCTCAAATGCTGCAACCTCTGGCGATCGCCGTAATCGGCGGGATTCTCGCCTCGATGATTCTATCTCTGGTAGTGACACCGGCCGTTCGCTTCTATGTTGGCGGCCGGAGCTGAATCGAAAGGAGCACTTACTCATGACAAAACGGCTTTTGACGGCGGCTCTGGCCATCGCGGGCTTGGCTTTCGCCGCGGAAGGTTTCAAGGTCGTCTCTAAGATCAAGATCGGCGGCACGGGCGGTTGGGACTACGTGGCGGCCGATCCGGACGCTAATCGCATTTACGCTTCGCACGGAACACAGGTGGAAGTTGTAGATGCTCAGTCTGGAAAGGTGATCGGTCAGATTACGCAGTTGCACGGGGTACACGGCATTGCCGTCGCGCCGGAATTCGGCAAGGGGTTCATCACGAATGGACAGTCCAACAGCGTAACCATCTTCGATCTGAAGACGCTGGCCAAGGTGGGCGAGCCGCAGGCGGGTCAGGGTCCCGACTCAGTCTGCTTCGAACCAAAGACGAAGCGCATCTTCACATTCAACGGCCATTCGAGCGACTCGACCGCGATAGATCCGAAAACCAATGAAGCGATTAAGAGTCTCCCGCTGAGCGGAAAACCCGAGGAGTGCGCAGCCGACGGGACCGGTAAGATCTATGTCAATCTCGAGGACTCGAACGAGATCGTCGAAATCGACGCCGCTAAGCCGGCCGTGCTGCGCCGTGCATCGCTCGCCCCCTGCGAATCGCCCTCCGGGCTCGCCATCGACATTAAGAACAGGAAGCTCTTTTCCGCATGCGGCAACAAGGTGATGGCGGTGACCGATATCCCATCGCTGAAAGTGGTCGCGACAACGCCGATCGGCGCGGGCACCGATGGCGCCGGATTCGATTCCGGGCTCGGTCTCGCCTTCAGCTCGAATGGAGGCGATGGGACACTAAGTATCGTGAAAGAAGTGAATGGCAAGTACCAGACCGTGGATACTGTGACGACGGAACGCGGCGCGCGGACGATGACGGTTGATTCCAGAAATCACCGGGTGTACCTGCTGGCCGCCGAATACGGCCCGGCGCCCGAGGCGCAGCCGGGACAAAGAGTCCGTCCCCCGATTCTGCCGGACACTTTCCACATTCTGGTGGTCGGTAAGTAGGCGCGTTCCTACTAATTCCCACACAGAGCGACTGAAGACAGAGTGCGGGGGCCCGTCAGCAGCCGGCTGGCCCCCGCATGGCGTTCTCCTACGATTAACGGGCTGATGCGATGGGCGCGCCCATCTGGGTGCCAATCACATCGCCAGAGATCACGATCTCCACCCGGCGATTCAACTGCCGGCCCGCCGCGGTGTCATTGGAAGCGATCGGCTGAGTCTTGCCGAAGCCCTTCGACGTAACTGAACCGGACGCCATTCCTTGCTCCGTCAGGTAATCGCGGACTGCCCCGCCGCGCTGTTCGGAGAGCTGTTGATTGTAGTCGTCGCCACCGACGCTATCCGTATGGCCTTCCACAGCCAGGGAGAGACCAGGATGACCGGAAACGATGCCAGCGACCTTGGCCAGTTTCTCGCGCGCCAGAGGCCGCAGCGAGTACTTGGCGGTGTCGAAAAGAACGTCCGACATATTCACGATCAAACCGCGCGCCGTGTCCCGGGTCTGAAGAATTGCGTTGAACTGCGCCAGTAGCTGGGTTCGCAGTTCGGCCTTCTCGGCCTCTGCCTGCGCTTTCTCCCTGGCGGCGCGGTCGAGCTCCGCTTGCGTACCGGCGCGCTCGGCGTCGTTCTCGAGTTTCAAGCGGTTCGCTTCGGTCTGGGCGGCAGCCGTTTTGGCATCGTTTTCGTTCTTCAGACGATCGGCTTCGGTCTGCGCGGCGGCCAACTGCGCCGCGCTGGCAAGCCTGGCACGTTCCGCGTCATTTTGCGCGGCGTTCATCTTGGCAGCGTTTTCCTGTGCCAGACGATCGGCCTCGGTCTGCGCGGCAGCCTGCGCCGCCGCGGCGTTTTGCGATATGCGCTCTGTATCGGCCTGTGCCGCCACGAGTCCGCTGTTGGCACGCGCTTCACGATCCGACGAGTCCTGGCGTTCGTTGGTCAGCCGTTCTTCATCGATCTTCTTTACGGTGATGATGCGGGCATCCTCGGCCATCTGAACAGCCTCGCGCGCTACTGTGCCGATGGGCTTCCTTCCAGCCTTACCGGTCAGATAGCCTTCGGCATTCTCGAGACCGATGACGGCTTTTTGGAAGGTCTCAGGGGCATATCGCTCGGCGCCGGTCCAACGTGCGATCCGGACGGCATTGCGAGCCTCGTAAAGTTCCAAGGGGGCCTTCGAATCCCGTCCGAAGGGCCTGATCTCGGCCGGGTTGACGTTCACGATGTACTGGCCCCTTTGCAAGAGCTCGTACTTCGCGTCGACCTGTTCAATCGTCCCGGTCGTGTCTGTCCTGACGAAGTTTTCCATGACCACGACATCGCTCGGTTGAGTTACGGCGAAATAGGGCTCCGCAGTTACGATCAACGCGAACGACTGTAACTCAGTGGTAGCATCCAACTTAGTCTTGTCTCCATCGAGTAGCACCTCGCCGACGTTAGTAGCGCGACCCTCCGGGGTGATGGCCCACATGACGTAGGTCAGGTACTCGGGACCGAACGTGGTGGCAGGCGCCAACCTCTCCATGCGCGCGTCGATCTTGATTACGCCTTGCTTGCTCTCCACCTTGGCCTCGCCGCGAGCGTCCGGCAAGAGCGCCGTACCGTGCAGTCCGATCTCGGTGGATCCGCTGCGATGATTGTAGTTAATGGCCTTCGTGGTCCGGTCTACGACTGTGATACGGTAGACTGGCGTCGAGCCAGCAGCGATCCCGGCCTCAATTTGAATAGACTGCTGAACTGGGCTTGGAGCCTGCGGCGGCTGGGCCGCTACGAGTCCGCATACCATCAGAAACGTGCCGATGATCTTCATGTTGTAGTTGTCCTCATGTTCTTTTCCGTTTGCCTGGCGCTCTCGCGCCGAATACTCACTCAAAAGAGCGATCCGGGCAGCCGCCGAACGATTAGGTGAGGGCCAAACCGGCTACGATCACCAAGTTCATGCTGCCCCTTCTGTCGCAGTATGTGGTCGCGACTCGTGCTTGTAGTGCACGGCGGGCGCCATCCCTACCCACCTGTCGGCGACAACGCCGTAACCGTGCAGGCTAAGGAGTTGTGCGGGCACTCCAGACGCTGTGCCAAGCTGGAAGGGCGCTGCCGGACACAGCACGTGCAGATCCTGTCACGCAGAATGCAGGTTCTGCTGCAAGAGTGATCGAAGCCAGTCGATTGGGCCTGACAGGCCGGACGTACCAATCGAGCTTATCGAGTTGGCCTAAAGTGGATTGCTCCGCACCTTCCGGAGCAATAAGAGGCATGTTCCAAGGCTCGCGCCAAACAGCGTAAACGTCCCGGGCTCGGGAACCGCGCCGCCGCCGCCGCTGCCGCCGCTGAAGCCGAGGCTGCCGAAATCGGAGCGGCCGGAACCGAAGTCCTGGAGGGCGGCGTTATCGGATATTTCATTGCCGCTCAGCGTCACCGCGCCGTTTAGCGCGATGGCCCTACCGCTCAGAATGTCCGCGGCGGCATTCATGGAGACGCTTTGATCCGCGAGGATGTTCCCCGCGAAAGAAGTGCCCGCACCCAGAGTCGCGGAGGTGCCGACTTGCCAATACACGCTGCTCTGCGGACCGCCATTGATGACGTCAACGGCGGCGCCGACGGCGGTAGTCAGCGTGGTTCCTATCTGGAAAACGAAAAACCCGGTCGGGTCGCTCGAGAAATCGAGAATGACTGTCCCTGTCAACTGAGCCGACGTGTCAAAGTGATAGACGCCCGGCACGAGTACGATGTATCCGGCTGAACCGAGGACGTCGCCCGAATAGTTATAGTCGAACGGCAAGCCGGCTAGCGTGTTGTACGCGGTGAGGGCAGCACTCTGAGCCTGCTGCGCGACCGCGTCGGTGGTGTGTATGGCCCCGCCAGTCACCGTGCCCGGCGGGAGGAAGCCCGTGATCGAGGTTCCCGGATAGAGACCCAGGCTTCCGTAGACGGAGCTCGTGCCGACACTGGTCACCGTCGTGTCACCCAGCACCGCGAAGGTTTGCGCCGTACCCAATATGGTCCCGGCAAACCCTGGGACGGGGCCGCAAAGAAACACGGCGAAGGGGACAATCAGGACGATTCTGGCCGCATATTTCCGTACCACGTCTTTCATGGCGTTCCTCCCCTGCATCTGTTTACCTCGGCAACGCGAAGTGGCCACGCTATTCAAGTAAAGCATAGCCCAAATCCAAGGCGCGTGCGCGAGCCATGGCCCGAGACTTGTCAATCGTAGACTCAGCTTCTTCTTCGGAACCTCATAGCATGTTTGGGACCATAGTGGATCCATCGAGAAACAAGCCAGATAATCGAGGCGTATCCGCCCGCAGATGCGGTTTTTGCCGCCGATTGAGCAAGAATCGCGGTATGGCGAGCGCGTTCGAGAGCGGAATCCCCTTGCTCAATAGCATCGGGAGCGAAGTGGCCTGCGGTGCCTCGTCCGTCGAGCCGTCTTATCGGGCGACACGCGCCGCCAGACCAGCGGGTTGAGCGCGATCCGCCGTGTTCTGGGTCAGCCGCATCTCCGCCAGCGACAACAGGAAAGCGAGCATCGATTCCGCACCCTGGTTTTCGTTGCTCCGGTCAGGGTGCAAACCGTCGCGGCAACCGCCCGTCTGCGCGGCGTAGAGTTCCAGGCCGAGATCGTTCCAACCGAGAAACCAGTCGAACGCGCATTGCGCCTGTTCGTACCACCACGGGTCGGCCGTGACGCGGTACGCTTCCAGGCAAGCCGAGACCGTGCTCTGCGCCTCGATGGGTTGCTGGTCGAAGTCCGCGCGCGCGCCATCGCGTCGATAGAATCCGTTGCTGCCAATCGGCCGCAGTTTGCCATGTTGTGAGGTCTGTACTTCAACCAGCCAGCGCAATGCCCGTATGCCTCGCTCGTATACGCTCTTTTGTCCGGTGGCGCGTCCGGTGACAATCAGAGCGTGAGCCAGCTTCGCATTGTCATAAGTCAACCCCTCTTCGAACCAGGTCCAGTCCGGCTGGGCTACTATGTCGAAGATCGATACCAGTCGCGCGGTGAGATCTTTCCGCACCTCGATGGCCTGGCGGTCCCCTTTCATCCGTCGCAGGAACTCGTGAATGCCGATCAGGCTGAATGCCCAGGCCCGCGGCGAAGTGAACTCGAGCACGGCCGGCAGCGCCTGCGCGAAGAGTTCTTCAGCCATCATTTGAAAACTCCAATGCGGCGAGCGCCCCACCGCGGTGCCCAGCGCCCAAATCGCGCGGCCATGGGAATCCTCGGACCCCTGTTCATCCAGCCAGCGGCGATCGGCACTGAGAAAATTGTGAAAACGGGATACTCCCGGATTGAAGGCTTGTTTCAGGAACGCGGCATAGGTTGTGGCCAGCGCCCGGACGCGTTTGGGAGTCTCTTCCAACTGGCCGAGCAACACGGCCAGAATGAGTGCACGGGCATTGTCGTCCGTGCAGTAGCCCTCGGAACGATTCGTCTCGGTGAGTGTGGCGTGCTGGAAAATGCCGATCGAATCGGTCATCTGGTAGAGATGCCCCAGGTTCAACACCGGCGACTCGTGCGGCCGATGGCCAACCTCTCTCGCGGCGACCAGTTCGCAGGGCGCCGCGTCGGCCTGACCCCGTGCCGCCTCAAAGGAGCGCATGTATAGCCGCGCAGTGTTCTTCCACACCATTTCGCGCCCCAACTTGTACGCGTTATCGCTCATGGCGTTTCTGCGCGCTTCGTCGCGCAACAGCCCACTCACCTCGCGCGCAATCGCTTTCGGGTCCGCGAATGGCACCAGCACGCCGCGCTGGTCGCGCAATAATTCGGCGGCGTGCCAATACGGCGTCGAGATCACGGCTTTGCCCGCGCCAAAAGCATAAGCTAAGGTTCCCGATGTGATCTGGCCTTCGTCGAGGTAAGGAGTAATGTATAAGTCCGCCGCTCCAATGAACTCGGTCAGTTCTTGTAACTCTACGAAGCGGTTGTGGAAGATGACATTGGGTTCGACATTGTTGTTCCTGACGATGGCCTCGAGGCCGAGGCGGTAGGCCTCGCCCCGGGTGCGCAGTTCGTTAGGGTGCGTGGCGCCGAGCAGAATATAGACGACGTCGGGAAACTCCGCCACTACGTCGGGGAGAGCATTGAGCACATGTTCAATCCCCTTATTTGGCGAAAGCAGCCCGAACGTCAGCAAAACCCTCCTACCGGTCACTCCGAACTGGTCCTTGTAATGATCGGGGGCGAAGAAGGGCACGTCGGGAATACCGTGCGGGATAAGATCGATCTTAGTGAGCGGTACCTGGTAAATCTCCTGCAGGATCGCTTGTCCCCGCTCCGTCATGACGACCAGCCGGGTGGAGCGCGCGACCAATTCCTGCATCACGCGACGCTGGTCGGCGTTCGGTGTGCGAAGAACGGTGTGCAGCGTGGTGACGACGGGAGCTATCAACGCCCGCAGTAGCGCCAGTAGATGGCTGCCGGCGGGGCCGCCGAAGATTCCGAACTCGTGTTGGACCGAGACGGCGTCCACCTCGCTCGAGTTCAGGAAGTCGGCGGCGCGCCGGTACGATGCCACATCCTGCTCCTCAATCTCGAAGCGAACCACGTCCGGATAGTGGTAGCATCCCTCGACATCGTTGACGGGCACGGCGAAGCACCGGCTGTCGGGATGGCGCTCCGCCACGGCTCCTAGCAGGTCGGACGTAAAGGTGGCAATGCCGCACTTGCGCGGCAAGTAGTCGCCGAGAAACGCGATAGTTTGAACGCTGGAAGCTCTTTTCACGACTGGCACCCACTTGGTCCTATTTCCGATCAGTAGCAATGCCCGGCGACTTATCTAAAGGCGACAAGCGCGCGACGGGCGAGATGCAAAAGGCTCGCTCACGCGGCGTGACTGAGCGAATCGGTAAGCGACTCCGCCCGGTTCTGCCGGTCACGATCGGCGACCTCCTGGCAACGGATACACCGCGCCGCCCATGGCACGGCGGCGAGGCGCTTCGGGCCGATCGCCGATTCGCAGTCGACACAGGATCCGAAGCTGCCTTCGCGAATCCGCTGCAAGGCGGCTTTCACCTCGCGCAGCAGGCTGGAGTCGCGGTCGACGTTTCGAATCGCCAGATCCCGCTCCGACGCATACTGAATCTCGTCCATCTGGTCCGCGCTCTTCTGGATCTCGATGCCGTCCCGCTGTCGCAGCACCCAGGCTAGTTCGGCCGCTTTCCGTTCGAGGACAGCTCCGACGCCGTCGATCTCAGTAGCTGGAATCTTCATGATGGCCGCCTTTCGTGCGTTGACTTGCTTACCATCCCTTGCACGGGATGGCCCACAACGGAACTCCTGTCACTGGAAGGCGGATGCAGGCAGGCGAGCGTGGCGTTTGGCAAGAACGCCTGAGCCGGCATGCAAAGGTTGCACATGGGGTGCGGACTTTGCCGGGCTGCGCCTGTTCGGTCAGGTCAAATGAAGTAGAGGGATCGGCCACTTGGGCCGGAAAAGAGCCCGCGGGCGGCGTGGTCACGAACGTGCCCTCATCGGCTCCAGAACGGACCCTAAAGGAGAGTTATGACACAATGTGAGTCGACATACCGAGCCCGTAGGTTCCGGGCCTCCGCCGGTCTTGGGCTGTTGCTTCTGTTTACGGTCTCAACGGCATCCGGCTATTCCGTTCTTACCCACGAAGCCATTATCGATTCGACCTGGGACAGCGCGATCAAACCGCTGCTGCTGAAACGATTCCCGGCCGCGACCAAGGACGAACTGAAGCAAGCCCATGGATTCGCCTATGGTGGGTGCATTATTCAGGATTTGGGATACTATCCTTTCGGCAGCAAGTTCTTCAGCAACCTGACGCACTACATCCGGAGCGGCGATTTCATCCTCAACCTGATCCGGGATTCGCAAGACCTCGATGAGTATGCGTTCGCTTTGGGGGCGCTGTCCCACTACGCCGCGGACAACAACGGCCACCCGATAGCCGTTAACCGGGCGGTTCCTTTGTTCTACCCGAAGCTGGGCCTGAAATTCGGAAAACAAGTGACATATGCCGACGACCCTTCCTCCCACGCGAGGACGGAGTTCGCCTTCGACGTCTTTCAGGCCGCGAAGGGCCGCTACGCCTCGGCTGAGTACAAGAGCTTCATTGGATTTGAAGTGGCAAAACCGCTGCTCGATCGCGCGTTTCAGGACACCTATGGGATGAGGCTGGAAAAAGTCTTCCTGAATGTCGATCTCGCCATCGGATCCTATCGCCGCGCGGTCGGCACGGTTCTTCCGGCTCTGACGAGAGTCGCCTGGCAACTCAAGAAGCAGGAAATCAGGAAAGACGCTCCCAGCGTTACACGTAGGAAGTTTTTGTATAACTTATCCCGCTCCAGCTACGAAAAGAACTGGGGTGGAACCTATAAGCGGCCCGGGATCCGGTCGAAACTCCTGGCATTGGTATTCCGTATCGTGCCAAAAGTGGGGCCGCTGCGGCCGCTGTCGTTCAAGAGGCTGACACCGGAAACGGAGAAGATGTATATGGCCAGCTTCAATTCGACAATCGATTGTTACCGCGAATTGCTTTCGGAACGGGATGCGGGCGACCTTAAGTTGCCGAACGACAATCTCGACGTGGGAGGGTTCACAGGGGCAGGTCGATATACACTGACGGATGCCACATATTCGGAACTGCTGAATAAGTTGCAGGGACACTACACGGAAATGCCGGAGGAACTTCGCAGCGACGTTCTCGCTTTCTACGGCGACATCAGCCTTCCGATTTCGACAAAGACCAACGTGAGCGAGTGGGCCGAGGTACTGAAAGAGCTCGACGAACTGCGGTCTGTGGACGCGGACTTACGGCATGCGGCGGCGCCAACCGCGGCGAGGACGCCCCTTCCCCGATGAGCGTCGCGGTGGGAGGTTCGGGGGTCCCGATGCGAGGCGCCGAGCCCCGCTCGTTTCCCGGATGGCTGGTGCAGGGACTGGTAAGTTAGGTTCTATTGAAGAACCGTTCACTTTGGTCGCGGCTACGGGCGGGAGCGCTTTTCGACGGCTTGCTGGCAACGCGCAAAAGAACCATATCACACGGTCGGAAAGCGAGCGTTTTCATCGCGCCGCCGGTGGCTCCTGGTCGGTGGGGATTCCGACCAGGGAGCGATAGAATGCCACGGCCCGGTTGATGGACGAAGCGTCATGGCCGGCGGCCAGGCGGCTTGCATTTCGCCCGGTCCGCGCGATGCTGTAATAGCGCCAGACACTGTCCGATTCGCGATCGAGAAAATAGACCGACTGCACGTCACCCGGGTGGAAGAGGGTGACGAAGTAATAGCGCATGAGACTGACATTTTCGACGTCGAAGACGATCCGGTCCGCCGAAACCTCTGCAATATGCATGCGGTAGACAGCTTTGCCGGAAAGGTTGTCGGCCTGTTCCAAATAGAGCACGCTGCCTTTCTGTATCTCATCGAGGGCAAAGTCGCCGCGGCGCGCAGTCGACTGCGAATCGGTTAGCGCGTAGGCGTCCACAATCAAGGTGCGCCATTGTTGGTGAGTGGTCGACCAATAACGCATTCCCGCGAGTTGCGAAATCGCCCCGATGTGGCGCAGCAAGGCCTCGGCTCCCGACGCATAACGGAATCTCGCAACGGTCGTGATCAACGAGGAAAACCCCACCGCCGCCCAGCCCGCGCAGGCGGGTGGTTTCCAGTCACGTCCTAACTCATACTGATTCCAGGCTTTTACGATAGGAGAGTTGTTCAGGTCGGGATAGGGGGGGGAGGGCGCCGTTTCGCACGGCGGTTGCGGCCCGCCTTGTGCGCGGCCATACGTCAGGCCGAGCAGCGTCACGCAGAGTGCAAGACGAGTCATTGTGGTCACTGGAGGGTTCGGGTCTGTAAATACCCGTAGACTCATGGAAGCCCGACGCCGCACGCGTGGGGCTTCCATGAGTTGGGCTCGCGGCTTCAAACCTCAGCCGTCGCGAGCAAGATGCCGGCGGGAACAGACCTAGCGCCAGCGCCCTTCGACCATGACCCAGCCGTCATTACGGTGAACCCAGCGATGCGCCTGCCAGCGGGCGTGCGCCCGTGGGGGCTCTTGCCATCCTCCCGGGGTCCAGTTATACGCGTTGCCATCCCAACGGTGGTAACCTTGCACCCACACATGGTTGGGGCTCGGTCGAGGACCCCGATTCTCGACTAAGACATGAGGTGGACCGATGCGGACCACAACCTCGGCCGCCAGCGGGCTGAGGGCCAGCGCGCCTGCAAAGACCAATCCGATCAATCGTCTAGGAAACATGATGCATCTTACCTTTCTGAAATGCGAAACCGCTCTACCAAGCTCTCCTACGCCTGACGGCGTGATAGAGAACTAGCAGAACCACTGAGCCGACAACCGCCACGAGGAGACTATGGAGGTTGAGCCCGTTCACGCCGGGAGATCCAAAAATGTGGAACAGCCAGCCACCCGCAAAGGCACCGACAACTCCCAACAGGACATCGAGCAGGATGCCCTCGCCTCTTCTATTAACCAGCTTGCTGGCGATGTACCCCGCCAGCAGGCCGAGACCAATCCAGGCCAGAAACGACATCGTCTCTCCCGTTTGTCCCGTCGAAAGACCGAGCGAGGAGAAAGAACGGCCGTAAGCGCCAGTTGCCCATGAGCCATAGAGCATAAGCGCAAGTAAGTTCCCAAGTGTTTTTCTGGGTTGGATCATCTCTTCATGACACTCCGGGCTTAGATTAAGCACGTACGTGGCCGTATGAAACCCATAACGCCACAACAAGCCGCATGCGCGGGCACCGGCAAAACCTGCACTCAAAGTGCATTAATCCCGAATCCCGAAGTCAACTTCGGCGAAGTTGCATTTCCTAGTCGTCCGGCGGCAAAGTGAAGTAGAATGTCGATCCCACGCCGGGAGTCGATTCCATTCGGATTCGGCCGCCATGCGATTCGATCGCTTTCTGGCAGAACGCAAGTCCAAGCCCGTTGCCGGGGTGCTCTTGTCCGTGCAGGCGTTTGAACGCGCCGAATACACGGCCATGGAAAGCGGGATCGATACCAGGACCGTTGTCCTGGACGGAGAACACCCAATCGATACCGTCGCGTTTGGCCGAAACGTGAATGCGCGGAGAAATCGTGCCGCGGTATTCGATGCCATTGCGAATCAGATGGTGCAGAACCTTGGTGAGTATCTCGAAGTTCCCGCACACGTTCGGCAACGGATCATGGGTAACGATGGCCCCGGTTTCCGCTATCCTCTTGTCGAGCGAGAGAAGCGCCTGGCGAAGGACCGCCTCCATGTCCGTCGTGGAGAAGCGCCCGTCGCCGGCGCCGGTGGCCCAGTAGTCGACCACGTCGGCAAGCAGCGACTGCATGCTTGCCGCCCCGTCGCGGATGCGATCGAGGAATCCGGCGCCTTCGGCACCGAGGCGGGTCGAATAGGTCTCGGCCACCAATTGACTGAATGAAGCCACATCCCGGAGAGACTGGCGCAGGTTGTGAGCGGCCATTGCGATAAACTGCTCAAACTCGGCATTGGCCCGTTCCAACTTACGCTCGACATCGAGCCGCGCCTGTGTCTCGGCGTCCAACGCCCTGCGCAAGCTCTCGATCTCACCTTCCACACACACCCGATCTGGATCCATAATTAGTCCGCGTTTCGCGGTCTGGGCTCCTTATGTCCGTTGGGAATTGTGAACTTGAAGGTAGCCCCCAGCCCCGCTTCCGATTCCACCCAGATTCGTCCGCCTTTGCGCTCGACGATCTTCTTACATAGCGCAAGACCAATGCCGGTGCCGGAAATTTCGTTCCCATGCAGACGCCGGAACATGCCAAACAACCTGCGGGCGTCCTGCGGATCGATACCGATACCGTTGTCCCGCACTGCAAACAGCCAGCCTTCCGGGTCTCTTTCCGCCGAAACGCGGATTTCGGGCGTCTGCTCGCCTCGGTACTTGATCGAATTGGAAATGAGGTTCTGGAAAAGCTGAGTCAGCATGATCTCTTCGGCCAGCACGGTAGGCAGCGGGCCGGAGGTTACGATGGCGCCACTCTCCGCGATAGCCACCTGGAGGTTCAGCATCGCTTTGGCAAGAACGGCGCCGCAATCGATCGAAGCGAAACCGGCCTGCTCCCGCCCGCTCACCTCCCAATAGGCAAGCAGGGCTTTGAGCAGGGCCTCTATCCGCAGAGCCCCCTCTACCGAGTAAGCAATGAACTGGTCCGCTTCCTTACCCAGCTTTCCCGCGTACTCCCGCCCCAGGAGTTCGGTGAAGTTCACCACCATCCGCAGCGGTTCCTGTAAGTCGTGAGTGAGCGCGTAGGCAAAATGTTGTAGTTCGGCATTGGTTGTGCGGAGCTCTTCCTCGGCCTGCTTGCGGTTCGTCGAATCCTCGATCGCGAGAAGAATCGTCCTGGCTTGCGCGTTCGGATTGAATACCTCGCTCGCGTTGAGCAGCATCACTTTCCGCCCGACATGTTCAAACTCGTGGGTCACCTCGAAATCCCGGAAGGTGGCATGCGCGGGGAGAATATTCTCGATCAGCTCGCGCAGTTTCGGGATATTCCATTGCCCGTTCCCGAGGTCGTAGATAAGACGGTTCTCCGTCTCCGCCGGCGCGGCCCGGAAGGTCTCGTAAAACGACTTATTCGCCTGGATGACTTGCAGGTTCTGGTTGAGGATCACCAAGGGTTCCCGCACGGTCTCGACGATAGCTTCGGCGAAGTCGAGACCGCGCTTGGCGGCATCGATATCGATGAACATCAGGACGGCGCCGTCGGTCTTGCCGTCGGCTCCGCGGGAGGGAAGGATGCGCAGCGAATACCAGCGGCCGTGCGCGTCGCGAATGTCGCGCGGCCGCCGGTTGCCGCCCTCCATGGCGTCGAGCAGCAACCGCCGCAGGTCGGGCAGCTCCATCTGGGGCTGCAGATCGGTGATCGAGCGTCCCACATCGGCGGCGATCAGATTCAACATAGGCTCAATGGCGCGCGTGAAGCGGCGGATGCGCATATCGCGCCCCACCATGACCAGGGGAATGCTGATACTCTCGAGAAGGTTGGCCAGGTCCCGATTGACTTTGCTGAACTCCACGTTGCTGATCTTGAGTTCCTCGTTCAGCGTGTTCAGCTCTTCGTTGGCGGATTCCAACTCTTCCTGCGCGGTTTCGAGTTCCTCGTTGCCGGCCTGTGCCTCTTCGTTGGCGGCATTGAGCTCTTCGAGGGTGGTTGCGTTATCCTCGACAATCGATTGCAGGTACTCTTTGGTGGCTACCAGTTCGCGCTGGAGCCGGACGCTTCTCCCGATGTCGGGCGCCGCGAGTTGCCGGGTCGCAGCCGGGCCGCTGGCCGGCTCGGAGTCCTCGAACAGGACCAGGAAATAGCGTTCCTTGGAAGAGGGCGAGCCGGTGAACGGGGTTACCTGGATTGCGACGTCTTGTAACCGGCCGTCGGTTTCGATGCGGAAGCCGTTTTCCCTGGCTACGGCATTCTTTTGTCTGGCAGTCCGGACGGCCTTACCGAGGCCGGCAATCAAGCCTTCGCGCGCCAGTTTGAGAAGACTCTGCGTCGGCTGGCCCGGCGAAAGTTCGAGGTAGGGAGAGGTGCGGCCGCGGACCTGGACGATGTTCATGCGATCGTCGACGACGGCGCCGGCGGGGCCATGCTCGGCCAGCACTAAACGGTCCGCCTCTCTTACGACATCGGGCCCGATGCGGCCATCGGCAGCCTTCTCGCGGGAATCCGCGCGGGCTTCGGTTCGGCGGCCTTCGCTCGACGGAAGCGCGGGAGCACCGGCGGCCGGGCGAATGCGATAGATCTTGTTGGCCTTATCCATTTGATAGAACGATTCGGCGAGCGTGCCGATGCTCTCCGACGGACCGAGCACCAGAAAGCCCGCCGGCTTGAGAGCATAATGCAGGATCGAGCGGACCTTGCGTTGCAGTTCGTCTCCCAGGTAGATGAGCACGTTACAGCAACTGATGAGGTCGAGCTTGGAGAATGGCGGGTCCTCGGCGAGATTGTGCCTGGCAAAAACGCATACGTCGCGGACGATACTGGCGACCTGATACCCGCGCGCCGAACGGGTGAAGAACCGCTCCAACCGTTGTGCCGAAACATGGGCCAAGGCGCCGCCGGAGTAGGTACCGGCGCGGGCCTTCACGATCGCCGTTTCGCTGATATCGGTCGCGAAAATCTCGAACGGGAAGTCGAGTTTCGCGTCGGCCAGGAATTCCATCAGGCAGATGGCGATCGAATATGCCTCCTCGCCCGTGGCGCATCCAGCGACCCAAATGCGGATGGGATCCCTCTGCCCCCGGTTCTCAACCAGAGCGGGGAACACCTTCCTCTTCAGAGCCTCGAATACGGCCGGTTCCCGGAAGAACTCAGTGACCGTAATCAGACAGTTCTCGCACAGCGTGTCAACTTCCTCGCGGTTCTGTTCGAGATCCCGGCTGTAGTCTTCCATCCGTTCGAATCCGCGGACGGACATGCGCCGCTTGATGCGCCGCTCGAGTGTGCCGTGCTTATAGTGCGTGAAGTCGACACCGGTATCGCTCCGCACCAGCCGGAGTATCTTGGCCAGTACCGGGTCTCCGGGCGGCTCAGTCGCCTGCGGGGACTCGACCGGGACCTGAGATCCGCGCGCGATGGCCACCAATTGGCGCGCGATGCCGGCCGGCGGCAGGACGAAATCGGCCACACCGGCCGCGATAGCGCTGCGCGGCATGCCGTCGAACTTTGCGGTCCCCATATCCTGAGCGAAAGTGATCCCGCCGGCGGCCTTAATCGCCTGGAGACCAAGCGTCCCATCGGATGCGGTTCCAGAGAGAACGACGCCGGCGGCATGCCTGGCGCGGTCCGCCGCCAAGGCGCGGAGAAAAGAGTCGATCGGCATGTTGCGGCCGCTCTCCGGCCGGGGCAGGGTCTGCAGGACTCCGTCAAGAATGCCCAAATTGCACCGGGACGGAATCACATAGACATGATTGGCTTCGGCTCGAGTCTTACCTTTCACTTCCGAGATGGGCATCTTGCTGGCTCGAGACAACAACTCCGTCAGATGGCTCGCGTGATTCGGGTCGAGGTGTTGAATCAGCACAAACGCCATGCCGGTATTGTCGGGCAGATGGCTGAGGAACTCGGTGAACGCCTCGAGTCCGCCGGCGGAGGCTCCTACGCCAACGATGAAGGGGAGTGGACTGACCGCGGCTTGTTCGCCGGGGGTTGGCCGCTCGATAGCTTCTACAATAGCGGGACTGACAGCCGCCGCAGAGGTCTTCCCAATCCCGGTCCTTCGTCGCCTGGGTCTGGACGGTTCAGGCACACGCCGGGGACGCGCGGCCTTTCCTGGCCGCCGGCCGGTCTTCTCTGCCACTACGCCACCATCACCTTTCCTACCGCGACGAACGGCCCTTATTACAGGGACGTTACTCCGATCCACTAGCACGTGGAGGGCCGTTCCGGCGCTGGTCTCGACTGGCGGCAAGCCAACGGACAGATTCGAGTTCGGTCATCGAGTCTTGGGACGGCCAAGCAGATCCCGGATAGTCTGACCGATCGCCATGAATTGATCCAATCCGGCAGGCTTGGTAATGAACTTGAGAACGCCGAGTTCCTTGAGGAAAGCCTCGTCCCGCCCGGAGCGGGAGGAACTCCACACGCACACCGGAACGCCGTCGAGGCATTTGGCGCCGCGAATGGCGCGCAAGATGTCTTCGCCGGTGTACTTGGACAAGTTCAAGTCCAGCAGGATGAGGTTTGGAACCGCGGCGTTGGCATAGGCTCCCTGCCTGCGGATGAAGGCCAAGGCAGCGTCTCCGCTCGGCATGTGAACCAGTTCGAATCCGAAATTCTGTTCCGTCAGGGCACGATTCAGCAGGAAGACGTCCGAGCTGTTGTCTTCGATGACCAGGATCCGGGCGGCGGCGGCTGTCGACGGGTCTTCCACGTTTGCTGTTAGCGGACCGGGCATGACTGGTTCCTCCTCATCGTTTCACAATCTATGGCGCCGGGGTTAACGACGACACCTGTCTCGCTCTTACGATCCACCGCTTGGGCGCCGGACCGACGTAATAGAAAGGGTAGCAGGTCACTAGCGTCAGCAGGTTCTGGCTTGACGCAGCGAGAACGCTTACATCGTTCGGGTCGACGATCCTCAGCGACTCGACTTCATACCGGAAATCCCCACTGGGCGTCGAGAAGCGAATCTCGTCGTCGACTTTCAGATTCCGCAGCGGGCGGAAGAGTGCGTCCCGATGCCCGGCGAGGCCCACGTTACCAGGCTGTCCCGGCAGCGCGGTGCCGGGAATATGTCCGATCGCGCGCCGCAGAGTGGCTCTATCGATCCCTTCGACGACGACCGCGGAAAACGAGAGGCGGGGGATCCCGATGCGGCCGATCAGGCCCGTCGGGGAGGCGGATGGCGGCGTTTGCGGAATGCCATGGTTCTCGACGAGCGCAAGCTGCAGTTGGTCGAGATCCCTGCTCAGGCGCCACTGGAATACACAAGCGTCCGCCACCGCGAATCCACAATAGCCCAGGAGCAGGACGGCGCAGGCGAACAGCGCGCGCTGGGCCCATTTCAGGGTCCGTCCGAGCGCCCCCTTCCCTACCAGAAGCTTCATTTGGCGACGTTCTCGTCAAGCCGCGGCTCGCCGCCGGCTATGTAACCGGCGCGGGTTCGAACGGACAGTCTCTCGTGGCCGTTGGCTCGCGCCAGCACGCGAATGGCGCGATAAACACCGTCGCGCGTCAGATTGGCCGGCATATATCCGATCGTGTACTGATGGCGAATATCCCGCGCGATCCGCTCGCAGATGGAAACTACTTCGCCAAGCTGGTCGGGGAAGAAGGCTTCGCCTCCGGTTGCCTGCGCCAGGTGCCTGAGCACAGCCGGATTACGGTCCGGATCCCGTTCGTCGAATATGCCTACGGTATAGATGACGGCACTCGATCGCTCGGCCAGTTTCATAACCTCGGACAGGCTATGCTTGCTCACGTTGTCACCGCCATCGCTGACCACGATGAGCACTTTCTTATCCCGGCTGCTCGCCTGCAATTGCTCCAACCCCTTGGCAATCGCGTCGTAAAGAGCCGTCTGGCCCCCGGTAGGTGTGGCGGTGATCGCGTTTTCGAGCTCGGCGCTGCTATTGGTGAACCGGGTTGTGGGAGGCAGGCCGAGCGACACCTTCTCATTGAAGTTGACGACGAACATTTCGTCTTCCCGGTTGCTGGAGCGCGCGAAGGCGCGCGCCGCGGCGGTCACCTCGGGGAGTTTCGCTTCCATGGTCGTGCTGTGGTCGACGACCAGTCCCACGGTGACCGGAATATCCTCGTTCTTGAAGAGCTGGATGTGCTGCGGCACACCGTTTTCATGGACTTCAAAACTCTGTTCGCCCAGACCGGAGACAGAGACGCCTTGCCGGTCGGTCACGGTTGCATGTAACACCACCAGGGCGACGTCCACCGAGATTCGCAAAGGTCCCGAATCGGTGTCTTGTCTTACTGGTAAAGCCTGCTGCCCGGCGCGGGCCAGCAGGGAAATCAGGAAAAGGGCCAGGAGAGCAATGGTTATCGCCACGGCGTGCTCTCCGGCCCTCGATAGCTCCCTCTGCATGGGTGCTTTTCCTTCCGACTGAATCACCAAACCAGGTCCCTTAGAGAACGCGCTTTTGCACCAGTCTCAGGGTCCAGGCCCCGCCCAGAGCGAGCAAACCGAACAGGGCGATCAGCGGCAACGAACTTGCCGTCGCGGGCAGCGTGGCCGGCGCGGCTACTGGTTCCTCCGCCGGCGGCGGGGTGACCACCTGGGCGACTTCCACGGTTTCTCCCGTCGGCTTGATCGCTATCACGGGCGCCTGCCTCAGTTGCGCCACCACGGGCTCGTCCACGGTCAAGATCGGCTTTTCGACCTCAATCGGCAACTCGGCCTGTGTAGCGAGAACGACCGAATTGTTCTGCTGGGCCAGGGTAACTGCTTTCGCCCGCGGATACACAAATTCGTCGCCCCAGTTCTTGCCGGGATAGAACCATGCGCGCAGCGCCTCCGGCTCACCGGCCGGCCGCTCATTGAACGTAATTACGGTCTTGCCCGTCGCTCTCAGGCGATAGTTCGGGATGGCCAGGATGGTCGCATAGACCACCGTTTCGTCCTTGTTGAATATCTGGACGATGTGACGATCGCCCTGCGAGTCCAGAAGTTTGAATACATAGGTGCCGGCCGGCAGCACGCCCCACCCTTTGAGGTGGACTCCCGGGATCTCGACGGGACCGCTGAAAGTCAACACGGTTTTGTTGTTCCATTCATCCGCCCGCGCGGCTGTTGACACTGCCACGCCCAGCAACGCCAGGCTGAACACGGTTGTTGATACTGCTCTCAAGACATTCATCTGCTTCTTCTCCTTATGATTTAAAAACGCGTACGGCCGGCTCTTCGTTTGGTCGGGCACCATGCTTCCAAAACCTTCGCTGGCTGGCAGCACACGATGTAAGGAGGAGCATTCCAAGGTCCATCGAGCGTTTCCGCACCAAGGGTGCGGCTGTCCTTCCTCGGCAACCTTGTGCTTGCCGTATCTTGAGGGGTCCGCAAGAGAGCGGCAGAGCGCTGGGCCTTGCGACGCCGCTCGTGCCGCCCGAGCCGCGGACTCATGCAGTAATTGCCGCACGGAACGCAGGAACTGCCGCGAGCGTCGTTGCGAGAATCGCGTTCGACAGCGGGAAGGAGCTCCCGCCCCCAAAAAAAACGGCCGCATCGGCGCAGTTCATGGATTCCCATGAGCTGTTGGCGATGCGGCCAACGAAGAATCGAATAAGATATAGCGCGCGGTTCGAGAGACAAACGCGGCCAGGCTTCCGGGAGTGCCGGACTGGCCGTGCGGGCACGTGTCTGCTAGTGTGTTCGCGTGGCGCTACCGGGATCGGGGAGTAACGACAGAACCAGACTCGCCAACACAAGGGAAGCCAAGCCTATTGGTACGAACATTGTACGCTCGATTCGCTGGGTGGGGTAGTTTGCGACAACAGTTCGAGGTGCGATGCCAGCACGCGCGGAGCGAACTCCTCGGGCTGATCCCAACGCACGCGATGGCGCTGCCCGCACGCCCTGCACTCATACTGGCCGTGCGAAGGCCACATCGGCTCGTTGTGCATCAACTTGCACCAGAGATTTGCGATCTTAGCTTGGCTCGGCATCATCGACTTATACTCCCTCGTCTCAGCGGGCAACTCACGGTTACAGGCGGGTGGCCGCGGCGGCTTCCCGTTTGGATTGTTCCAGGGCACCCGACCATTCTTCAGCCTGCTTTTCAGCCACGGCCCTAGCCACTCCGTATCGCTCCTGAATGCAGCCGATCAAGTGCTCTTTCCTGCCGGCGATCATCTCCCAGTCACTGTCGGTCAGTTTGCCCCAGCGCCCGCGGGCGGCGCCGACGAACTGCTTCCACTTGCCCTCGATCTGGTCCCAATTCATGTTTTCTCCTTCTGCATCCGGTTTCCCGGCTCAGCCTACTTGTGGCACGTTGACCGCCGTTCGAATCCACGATGACGCTAATAGGAAAAGGTCGGTCCGAGCCGCCCACACAAGCTCCAAACGCCCTAAAAGCATGCATTCTCAAAAGCATATTCTGCACCTGTGCGTATCCGTATTAGCCGCGCATCTCCGCGACAGGGCGGCCCGCGCAGCATGGCCCGGCGCGTGCACAGACCCGAGATACGACACTTCCAAAAGGAGGCACGGCAAATGTCAAAGAATACATCGGTAATCGGAATTTATCCGGATCGTACAACCGTTTCGGACGCCATCAATGTCCTGCATAAAGCGGGGTACCGGACGACGGACATCTCGGTCCTGGCGTCGGACAATCAGGGATCGAAGGACTTTGCGCTAGTCAAGCGGACGAAGGCCTTGGAGGGCGCGGCGGCGGGAGCGGTAGTCGGCGCCCTGTTGGGCGCCGCGTTGGCCTGGTACATATCCACGCAGACGGCGACCATCGCGGGTTTGGCGCCGCTGGTTGCGGCGGGACCCGTATACGCCGCTTTGGCTGGCGCCGGCGCCGGCGGGATCCTGGGATGGTTGGTGGGAATGCTGGGCGGCGCGCGGACGACCGAGTATGTCGCCAAGCGATACGCGGGCAGAATCAGGCGTGGCGGAATCCTGGTGTCCGTTCACTGCGACAGTAACGAGTGGTGCGACCGGGCGAAGACAACTCTGAAAAACACGGGAGCCCGGAGTATCTCCTCCGCTTCGGAAACGTCCGCCGACTACGGAACGACGGACAAGCCGACGGAGAGGGCACCGGCGGCGTTCTCGACTCGCGGCGAGGCGCCGGCCCTACAGAAGGCGGATCATGCCGCTGACGAAGTCAGGAAGTAAAGATCCAAAATTGTGATGACAAGAGAGGATACATCATATGTTACTACTGCTTATTATCGTGTTGGTCGTCTTAGGTAGCGGCGGAGGGTATTATGGGCACAGGCGATGGGGCTACGGAGGAGGCGTTGGAATCGGGTTGGGCACCATACTGTTGATACTCCTCCTGGCCTACCTCCTGGGGTTCGCATACTGACACACGGCAACCCGCTTTCCTGACGGCGCTCCAGTATCAATCGCAGCGTGCCGGGCCGGATAGGAACGGCCAACCGTATCGCAGCGACAGGCATGAGCGCGGGTGCGGGTGAAGGATCCGGCCGTGGCTCTGGCAGCACGCGCCATAGCCCTGCCAATACCTCGGGCAGGATGCCATCGAACCCATGGACATTCTATTCTCCGTCAGCGGTCCTGACAGGACTGCGCACTGGCCGGAGTAAGGACGGATTGGTTGCCCGCGTGCATAGTTATTCACGTACTTAAGGAGATAATTGCCATGCAGTTTATTCGAGCTACCAGTACCGCAGCCGTGTTGCTACTCTTCGGGATATCTACCTCTGCATACGCGCAGAAGCAGGAACAACAGCACGCACAGGCGCAGCCGCAACAGCGCGCCGAGCAGCCGCATCAACAGCCCCAGCAGCAGCAACAGCAGCGGGCCCAGCAGGCTCCGCAACAAAGGCCGCAGCAGCAACAGCAGCCTCAGCAGAATCAGCAGCGACAAGCGCAGCAGCAGCCTCAGCAACAGCAGCAACAACAGCAGCGAGCCCAACAGGCGCAGCAGCAGCGGCCGCAGCAGCAACAGCAACAACAGAATCAGCAGCGGCAAGCGCAGCAGCAGCCTCAGCAACAGCAACAGCAGCGGCAAGCGCAGCAGCAGCCTCAACAACAGCAGCAACAGCAGCGTGCCCAACAGGCGCAGCAACAACAACCGCAACAACAGAGGGCGCAGCAGCAACAGCCACAGCGTGCGCGGCCGCAGGCGGTTGCGTGGCAGCAGAAGCGAGGATGGCAACAGCAGGGCGCCTGGCAGGGGAATAGCACGTGGCAGCAGAGCCGCTCTCAGCAGTGGGGAAGCGATCATCGGAATTGGGGCCAACGCGGAGGCTACGGCGGTTACTACATTCCCCAGGCCAGCTTCGATCTATCTTTTGGGAATCAGCATTGGTTCCGGATGCACACCATGCCGAGCATGTATATGGGATATCCGCGCTTCTCATATGGCGGCTATTCGTTCCTGCTGGTGGATCCCTACCCGGAATCCTGGGCGGAGAACTGGTTCGATACGGATGACCTCTACATCGCTTACGACAATGGGTATTACCTTTACGACCGCAACTATCCGGACGTCGGTCTGGCAATCACCATTGAACTGTAGCTGACCGATGAATGCGCCGGATGGCGACATCGATGAGGCCGGAAGTGACAGGACCCCAAATCGAAAGACACCGCACGGAACGCGTCGGCTGGCTCCGTGCGGCGGTATTAGGAGCGAACGACGGGATACTGTCGACGTCGAGTCTGGTACTCGGAGTCGCGGCCGCGCATGCGACTCACAGCAGCGTAATGGTCGCGGGGGTCGCCGGACTGGTGGCTGGGGCGATGTCGATGGCGGCGGGCGAGTATGTCTCGGTGCATTCACAATCCGACACCGAACACGCCGACCTCGAACTCGAACGCACGGAGCTGAGGACGGACAACGCGGGCGAGCACAAGGAACTGATGGCGATCTATGTCGCCCGCGGGCTCGATCCCAAACTCGCCAAACAGGTCGCAGCCCAGCTTATGGCGCATGACGCCCTGGGCGCGCACGCTCGGGACGAACTGGGCATCTCCGCGTCCTTCAGCGCGCGTCCGATTCAGGCGGCGTTGGCATCGGCCGGCAGTTTCGCCGTCGGAGCGGCGATGCCTCTCGCGGTCACAGGCATGGCGGCGCAGGCATATCTGATTCCCCTTGTTTCCGGGACGTCACTCGTATTCCTGGCGCTCCTGGGTGGCTTGGCAGCGCGTGCTGGGGGCGCAAGCGTGACGGTAGGCGCGCTACGGGTCACCTTCTGGGGCGCTCTAGCGATGGGCGTAACCGCGGCCGTCGGGGCGCTGTTCGGGTCCTGATCTGCACCAACTGCCGCATTCAGTGCAGATTCTGCACTTGAGGCCAAAGGCCCCGCCGCTCCGTCATCGCACCAGCCGCCAAACGGCGCCGCTTGCCGCGTTGGACCCGCGATTGCAATATTGCGCAGTCGAAGGAGTATCAAGATGCTTTGGACGATTTGTGTGATTCTCTTAGTTCTGTGGGCGTTGGGAATGGTATCCTCCTATACCGCCGGCGGCCTGATTCATCTTCTGTTGGTCCTCGCGTTAATAGTACTGGCAGTGCGTCTATTCCAGGGCCGCAGAGTCGTGTAACTCATAAAGCACACCCAGCCGTCTGGCACAGAGCCATCGACTGGGTGTCGGATTGCTACCTAACTAAACAGGAGTGTACAAGAAGATGCCGCTTATAAACATCGTCATTGTGCTGATCGTGGTCGGCGTGGCACTGTGGCTGATCAATAACTTTATCCCGATGGCCCGCAGCATCAAGACGATTCTGAACGTGGTGGTTGTCGTGACGGTTGTCATTTGGGTCCTGCAGGCCGTTGGCATGTGGGGACGAATCAGTAGTTATAAGTTTGTGAACTGAGGCAGTGAGGTCCATCTTACGCGCCACAGTGAATTATGAAAAGGAGTCCAGACCGTGAATTCGTTATTCGTTTTCGGGATCGTTCTTGCGATCCCCTTGACAGGAGTCGCTCAGCCATTCACGGCTCTGGACGTTAACGGCAAACTCGACTACCAGATCCGGCAGTCTGTTGGTCCATTGGCGCTCCTCGGCGATGTGGCGTACGCAGGAATCCTGCAGGGACTCGATAAGCCGAAAGAATGGGGCGAGGGCGGGTCGGGTTACGGTAAGCGTTTGGGATCGACCGTCGCCTGCTCCGGGATCCATAGCACTCTCGCTTTCGGTCTAAGCTCGGCTCTGCACGAGGATCCGCGCTATTTCCGTTCCGGTGACGGCGGGTTCTGGCATCGCACGGGTCATGCATTCCGCGGCACTATTCTCACTCGCACGGATAGGGGGACTGAGACCCTGTCCGTCTGGCGGCTCGGCAGCGCTTATGGAGCGGCCTATTTATCGAATCAGTGGTATCCGAGCCGTCTCAACACCGTGGGCCTCGGCTTTTCTCAGGGTTCCCTCCGATTCGGGTTCGATCTGGTGAGAAACATGGCTTCCGAGTTCGGGCCGGACCTCAAGCGGAAGCTGCGGCGGCAAAGACCGTAACCGGCCGCGCTTCAGGTGCGGCGAAAGGACAACCCTGAATCCATATATCGAAGAGCGCAGAAGCGAGGGCAATGCTATCCCTGACTTCGCCCCTCGCGAAGCGGGCAGCGATCCGGATTACGACGCCAGCACCGAAGCGGCCCGCGTGGCAGAGGTAGAATAGGAGTTGATGCCGAGATTGGCTGCGATTCCGGGCCGGGTCCTGATCGTCGACGATGAGGAGCGTCAGCGTATGGCCTTGGCTGCCATACTTTCCGAGTCGGACTTTGAGACGCGGACGGCGGCCGACGGGCAGGAAGCGCTGGAGCGCCTCAGCGCGTTCAGTGCGGACGTCATTGTGGCGGATCTGGTTATGCCGCGTATGGACGGCTTCGAACTGCTTCGCCATTTGAAGGAACGCGGCGACCTCACGCCGGCAATCGCGCTGACTGGCTTCGGCAGCATGGAAAAGGCGCTATCGGTGGTCCATGATCTGGGCGCATTCTGGTTCCTGGAGAAGCCGGTGGAGCCGCGCACGTTCAAGATCCTTCTGGAACGCGCGATCGGCTACAAGAGGAGCCTGCAGAGAACCGACGAATTGAAGCGCGATCTAAGCCTTCATGGCGTACTCGGCGACCTGGTGGGGACTTCTCCGGCGATGCAACAGATCTTCTCGTTGATCCGGCAGGTAGCGCCGACCACGGCGCCCGTGTTGATCTCGGGCGAGAGTGGCACCGGGAAGGAATTGGTGGCGCGGGAGATCCATAAATGCAGTCCCCGCTGCGATGGGCCTTTCGTCGCGATCAATGCCGCCGCCTTACC
>PMKM01000068.1:0-5667 GCA_003157745.1 Bryobacterales bacterium
GAAGACAAGGAGAGTTAATTGACCGGGATCTTGGTCCCGCCGCTATTGCTGTAGTAGACCTGAGTCAAGCCGGCTGGCATCAAGCCCACCGAGAACGCCACATTATTGTTCTGCGGTGCATCGCTCGGTATCGCGAACTGAATCGTGTAGACGCCGAGCATGTCGGGCGACAATTGCTGCGACACCACCGGCACGCCCTCATTATTCACGCCGACAATCACCGTGCCGGTAACCGTCGATGGCGTGTCCGGAATCGGTAGCGCGTTGGTCCCGACCGCCGGGCTCACTGCGCCCAGCCCGGTGACGAATGCCGTAACGGTCTCCCCGCGCCGCGCCGGGTTGGTGGGACCGGCAAAGGAGCCGTCCGGCCTCTCGATCACCGCGCGCGTCACACCGTCGGATTGGATGGTCTGGAAGATGCCCGGGCTGGCCGGCAGCACCTTGACGTTGACGGTCGCTTGGCCGCCCTCCACTGTCACCGTCACCGGCACCGTTCCCGGTGTCACTTCGCAGGGCACCAGCATCGTGATCTGCGGCTGGCCGCCGACAGTCGCAACCGAGAAGATCGGCGCCGCAATAGCCGCCGAGCCGGAGCCGAAGCTCACCGTATCGGTCGCCAGTTGATAGGGCAATGGTCCAACCACGGCTGGCAGGGCCAACCCGCCCAGAGCCAATCCCGTGCCGTTAATCACCGCAATGCTGCACGGCGAAATGGAACCGATCTGGCCGTCGGCTCCGTTCACGAAAGTGCCCAGCACCGGCGCCTGTTGCAGAACGGTCAGATTAAAGACTTTGCTAAACCCGCTGATCGAGGCCGTCACCGTGGCCGCACCGGCAGTAAGGCCCGCCGTCGCCGTCACCTCGGCCACACCGCTCGAATAGGTGGTCGCCGTGGTCGCCGACAGCGTCACCGGCCCGCTCGGCGTGAAGGACACAGTGACGTTGCTCAACGGTTGCCCGTTGTTGTCCAGCACCAGCACCGCCAGGGGATTGGCGAACACCGCACCCGCCACCGCCGACTGGTTATTGTCGGCAGCGCTGAAGATCGTGAAACTGCTCACCGTCACCGGTATCGTCGCCGTGATGTTGAACGTCGCCGCGTACCTCGAGTTGGACGTGGAAGTAGCCGTGACGGTGATCGGCCCGGACGCCGTCGAAGACAGCGTCGGGCTCGCTACCTCAACCACCCCACTCGTATTGGACGACGTCGTGGAGCCGCTGAGTTGGACGGACCCGGACGGCGAGACCGCCCACGTGACCGTCTGCCCCGCCAGCGGATTCCCGCTGCTGTCGACCACCTCCGCTACCAAAGCCTGGAGCGTCGCGCCCGCCAGGGCGGATTGGGGGTTGCCGCTCACTGCCCGCAAGCCGCCCACCGTCGGCGCCGTCACGGTGAGGTCCCAGAAACCCGACATGAAGTTCGCGTCCGGCACTGTCTGCGCCGTCGGCTGCGCTCCGCCGGTGACGAGTCTATATGTTCCCGAGCCCGCTATCGGGCCGAATATCACGTTGCAGGTCGCCGTGCCATAGGCGTTGGTCAGCGTCGTATACTGGCCCGCCCCGGCCTGCGTCTGGCAGTAAGCCGAGGGCACTGTCTGCGACGGTCCCACCGTGTTGTCCGAATTCAACAGAAACAGGGCGATGTTGGGTACGCTCGGTCCGTTCAGTGAGTTCACCGAGACCGTGAAGCTCGGCCCCGCCGTACTCTCGAGCCCCGTGATCGTCGTGTACTGGGGCGCGTTCGAGTAGTTCACCGTGACGTCGATGTAGGACGAACCTTCCACTATCCCTGTCGCCGCCTGCGACTCGTAAAACGTGGCCGCCGATGCGCTGCCCACCGCCGGAACCGCGGAAATCGTGCTCGTCGAGCCGAAGTTGTTGCCGGACTGTTGGGCTTGCTGCTGTCCGATTTGCATGTAGGTCCGCCCGGTGCTGTCCGTATACGAGACAGCGGTGTTGCCAAGGTAGTTTCCATTCTGCAGGAAATACGCAGTACCGTAGGTCACCGTCCAGTCGACCTCCGCACCGGCAACCGGGTTGCCGCTGGTGTCTGTGACGATGACGCCCAAAGGATCGTAAGCCGAGAAAGGCGCCGAATTGCAGCCGATACAGATCAACTGCCCATTCCCCGAAATAACGTTGATGGCGGCCGGCGTCTGGGACCCGAGTGCGGCCGTGCAGAGCACGCCGCACAATACCGCAAAAACGAGCATACGCATTGTGTTCAAGAAAACCTCCAGTTCAGCAGGTAAACACGGTTGGAATTGTGGTCGGACGCGGAAGAATTCCAGTGTAGCACGCTATGGCCCCGTTTCGGTCTGGGGATTTCGACCGGCCATTCCGCCTGACTCCGCTAACCCGGTTCGCCGTCCGGCTTCGCGTCGCCTACGTCCGCACGCTGGCTGCGGTGTATCGCGTCCAGCACCCCGTTGACGAACTGCACCGATTCCTCGCTCGAGAACTTGCGCGTCAGCTCCAGCGCTTCGTCGATGGTGACCGCGGCCGGCGTCACCCCCTGCAGCAGTTCGTAAACCCCCAGCCGCAAAATGTTGCGGTCCACCGCCGGCATCCGCTCCATGCGCCAATGCTCGGCGTGCCGCGAGATCAGCCCGTCCACTTCCTCGATGCGCGCCATCACACCCATCAGCAGGCTCACGGCAAACGCGTCGCGCTCGGGATGCTCCTCCGCGTACAGCGTGTCGAAGTAGGCGCCGATCGCCTCCTCGAGCGGTTGCCGGCGCGCGTCCCATAAGAATAGGATCTGCAAGGCGCGCTGGCGCGACCTGCGGCGGGCTGGCATTAGGTGCCCTGGCGCAGCGTGCGCAGTAGATTCGCCATTTCAATCGCGCTCATGGCGGCGTCGAACCCCTTGTTGCCGCCCTTGGCCCCCGCCCGGTCGATGGCCTGCTCCAGCGTGTTCGTCGTCAGCACCCCGAAAGCCACGGGTACGCCCGTCTCCATACTCGCGTGCGCAATGCCCTTGGCGGCTTCGGCCGCTATGTAGTCGAAGTGCGGCGTGTCGCCCCGGATCAGCGCGCTCAGGCAGATCACCGCGTCGTAACGGTGCGTTCGCGCCACTTCCCCGGCCACCAGCGGAATCTCCCAGGAGCCCGGCACCTTGACGATTTCGATCAGCTCCGCCGATGCGCCCGAGCGCGTCAACGCATCCATCGCTCCCGCCAGCAGGCGGTCCGTTATGAAACTGTTGAAGCGGCCGACGATGATGACAAATCGCAGCCCCGTGCCACTTAGCTGTCCTTCCCACACTCGCGACATATGTTTCACTTCCCCGTAAATCTGGGCGCCCTCTTCTCTAGAAACGCCCGCGTACCTTCGCGGCCGTCCTGGCTGGCGCCGCATACCCCGAACAACGCCGCCTCCAGTTGCAGCCCTTCTTCCAGGCCGCCATCGAGACCACTATCCACCGCTTCCATCGCCAGCCGCACCGCCAGCGGGCCGTTCCGCAACACCTTCCCCAGCCACGCGCGCGCCGCCGCCAGCAATTCCGCCTGCGGCACTACCGCGTTCACCAGGCCGATCCGCCAGGCCTCGCCCGCGTCGATCGGCTCACCCGAAAGCAGCATCGCGAGCGCCCGCCCCCGCCCCACCAGCCGCGGCAACCGCTGCGACCCGCCAAAACCCGGGATCAGCCCCAGCTTCACTTCCGGCTGCCCCAGCCGCGCAGTCTCCGCCGCCAGCCGCACCGTGGCCGCCATCGCCAACTCCAGCCCGCCGCCCAGCGCAAATCCGTTCACCGCCGCCACCGACGGTTTGCCCGCCGTCTCCAGCCGCCGCAGCACCCGCTGCCCGTCCCGCGCGTATTGCCGCATTTCCACCGCCGCGAGCGCCGTCAGTTCGCCGATATCCGCCCCCGCCACAAACGCCGAACATCCCGCACCCGTGACGATCGCCGCCCGAATCGCCCCGTCTTCCGCCACCCGGTCGAATGCCGCGCCCAGTTCCGCGACTACCGCCCGCGTTAGCGCGTTGCGCTTCTCCGGCCGGTTGATCGTGACCAGCGCAATGCCCGACTCATCCACCGCGAACAGGATGTGCTCGAACGACACCATCGATCAGTGTACCATCCGCGCAGCGGCAGTCCTGCCGTAATCCGTCCGTAAGCCGGAGTGATAGGAACCGACGGTCCTGCCACGTACCCAACCGCCGCCTGTGACAGCGCACTTGCGGGGTGCTACCGCTCCCTGTGGTCGCGGCTCTGAAAGCGAATCGGAGCCGCGACCATAGGGAGCGGACGTCGGTGGCGCGCGCTCAGGGACGGGTTACGGTCCTGCTCCGCCGCCCCCGCCCGCCTACGGTTGCCCGTGCCAGCCCGGGACAAACCTGCCGCAGCCCACCCGAACCGACGCCGGCCGGTATCCACTCAGTCCACGCGTTCCCAAATTCGGACGAATTCCGCAATGACCTCGGCAGTTCCTTTGGGATCGCGCTGTAGGAGAAGATGGGGCCCTTCAAATGCTGCCACAGTTACCTGCGGCTTGATCCGTCGAATCTCTTCGAGGCAGGACGCACCCACAAGACAGTCCTGCTTCGCTTGGAGATACAGGATGGGCACGGCGACGTGGCCGAGTTCCGCACTTGCGTCACATGCAAGCACGGCGCGGGCGCGAGAGGCCAGCACCCTCGGCTGCACAGATGAGATCGCTGCCCGCAGAGCGGTGAGCAGCGCAGGCGGCGCATCCAGGCCGGCGAGCCAACGCTTGGCCACAAACCGGGGCAGCGGAATACGAAAGAACGTCGGCGCGAAAAGCGAACCGAGGCATTGCCGCCAGCCGCGTAGCGGGCTTGACGCAAATCCAGCACAGAGAACCGGAGCCGCGAGGTTCACTGGCTTCGCTGCCGCGCACTGGATCGCGAGAGGAGTTGAGAAGGATTCGGCTACGAGTACGAACGGCCCGGAGACAGGACAGGACGCGCGCACGATGTCGGCCAGTTCTGAGTACGAGAGACATCGGTCGGTCGGGTACCGCACTGTCGCAGTCTTGAACGCTTCAGGAGTCGCGTTCACGAAATCCGTAAACAGCTCGCCCGTCCCGTCCATTCCGGGCAACAGGACGAGCGTGGGGCAATCCGGCGCCATTACGCGTGTCCCGGCCGCCTCAGGCATTCTATTCTCTACCCGACCAGCCCATTCCGTATCAGCAGCGCGCGCGGGTCGGGATCGCGGCCCATGAAAGCGCGATAGAGTTCGGCCGGCTCGGCGCTGTCGCCGCGGGAGAGTATGTGGCGGCGGAAATCGGCGCCGACTTCGCGGCTGAAGATACCGCCGTCGCGGAAGCGCGTGAAGGCGTCGGCCTCCAGCACTTCGGCCCACTTATAAGAGTAATAGCCGGCGCCGTAGCCGACCGGGCTCGCGAAGAGATGCGTGAAGGCCGCGATCATGGCGTGGCCCCGTGCCAGCGGCGCGGGACTGAACTCCTCGAGGATGCGGCGCGTGTACTCGACCGCGTCGCCATCGCGCGCGGGCGAGTATTCGACGTGCAACAGCAGGTCGATATACGCGAACCCGAGTTGCCGCATCTGCTGGTTGGCGGCGCGAAAGGTGCGTGCCCGCTTCATCTTCTGAAACAGGTCTTCGGGCAGCCGCTGGCCGGTCTCCCAGTGGCGCGCGAACAAATCGAGCGACTCGCGCTCCCAGCACCAGTTCTC
>PMKM01000068.1:5712-22521 GCA_003157745.1 Bryobacterales bacterium
GCGCTTGTTCTCGCGCGGGAACCAATCGCTGTAGAAGCCGCCCAGAAACTCGCCGTTTTCGTCGTGAACGTCGTAGTAGCGAACGGCCGCGTCCCAGGTGGGCGCGCCGGCTTCCGGCTCGATGCGCAAACCATACAAGCGGTGCACCAGTTCGAACAAACCAGCCACTGCCTGTTCGAGCGGGAAGTATGGCCGCAGCGCCTCTTCGTCGAAATCGTAGAGCGCCGCGCGCTGCTTTTCCGCGTAATAGGCCACATCCCAGCCCGCCAGTTCGGCGGCGTCCGGCCCCTCGATCGATCGCCGGAATTCGAGCAACTCGCGATTCTCCTGGTGGAAGCGGGCCTCGGTCTTGCGTCTCAGATCGTCCAGGAACGCGAGCGCCCGCGCCCCGTCGTGCGCCATGCGGTCTTCGAGGACCAGGTCGGCGAAGTTCGCGAAGCCGAGCAACTGGGCCTTTTCACCGCGTAACTCCAGAATGTGGGCGATCAGCGGCCGGTTGTCGCGGCCCGCTTCGGTCGCGCGCACCGTGAAGGCTTCGTACACCTGCCGGCGCACCGCGGCATCGTCCAGGTACGTCATCACGGCGAGGTAATCGGGTGCCTGCAAGGTGAAGCGCCAGCCGTCGCGGCCTTTGCGCGCGGCGCTTTCGCGGGCGGCGTCCACCGCGCTCGGCGGAAGACCGGCCAGCGCGGCGCGGTCGACGATCGTCAACTCGAAGGCGTTGGTCGAGTCGAGCACGTTCTCGGCGAACTTGATCGTGATCCGGCTCAGTTCCACATCGAGCGCCTCCAGCCGCCGCTTGCCGGCCGCGTCGAGATTGGCGCCGTGGCGGCGGAAGTTGTCGATCGTCTTGGTGAGCAGTCGCCGCCGCTCACCCTCCAGGCGGGCGGCGTCTTCGGTTGCTGCAAAATCCTGCACCGCGCGCCACAGGCCGGCGTGGAGCGGGATGCCGGAAAAAAAGGCGCTCACTCGCGGCTGCGCGGCGCTGTAGGCCGCGCGCAGTTCCGGGTAGGTGGCCACAGCCTCCAGGTGCCGCACCACGCCGATTGCATAATCGAGCGGCTCGGCGAGATCGTCCAACGCCCGCAGCGTGTTGGCGAACGTGCGCGGGCCGCCGCCAGCCACTTCTTCCAGGCGTTGGCGTGCCTGCTGCAGCAGTTCGTCGGTGGCCGGGGCCACCTGCTCGGCGCGGATGCGGTCGAACGGTATGCGGAATTCCGGCGATAAGAGAGGATTGGGATCGTTGGCAGGCGGCATCTTCTTGAGCGTATCAGGATCGGCGCCGGATGCGAATCTTTCGAGTGGGCCAGCAATCCGCTTGCAAACGCTCTAGAATGGTCAAAGGCAATGAGTTCCGATCCGAAGGGGTCGCCGGGACGCGTCCCGGCTGAAGAGTGGTTGAACGTCTTCGCCCTGGTTAGCTACATACCGCCTCCGCTTGGGGAGTTTCTCGATCAGTTGCGGCGCGAATTGGTGCCCCACGACGACCCCCGCGCTCACGTCAGTCTGTTACCACCGCGCCCCTTGGCGAACCAGTGGCGCCAGGCTTGGGCCGAGGTGCGCCAGACGCTCGAGCGCCACGCACCCTTTGAAGTGGAGCTGACCGGGATTCGGACGTTCCCGGTGACCGACGTGATTTATCTCGACGTCGGCGCCGGGGCCAGCGAGTTGTGCGACATCCACGCCGCGATAAACGCCAATTCCCTGGCATTTGAGGAGCCGTTCGCCTATCACCCGCACGTGACCCTGGCGCAGGATATTGCGCATCAGGACGTTGGGGCGGCGATCGAACTGGCCGGACGGCGCTGGCGCGAGTTTCGCGGCCGGCGCAGCTTTTTCGCCGAGCAGGCCGTGTTTGTGCAGAATACCGTCGGCGACCGCTGGCTGGATCTGGCCGAATTCCGGTTTGCCGACAAGAACGTTAATTTGTGAGATCCCCTTTTCCCTCCCGCCACTACACCCGTATAGCAGCCCGTTAAGCAGCCAGCCGGAAATGCGGGAGCGCCCGATTCCGGCCAATCGCGGCCTGCTGCGCCACGCTGGAAGTTCGATCGAACGGGCCGTAAAGGTTTTGACGGGCCCCGCCGATAACAGAATTGGAACGGGACAGCCCATGACGGCAAAGGGGAACTCTTGGTAACCATTGCGGTTTGCGATACAGAGCCGATTGCCATAGAAGGGCTGCGAGGCCTTTTGGAATCGACTGAGGAGTTGCGCGTTGTCGCGGCGGAGAGCACTCTGGCCGACGGGATGGACGCTGTAAGAGAGCTGCGACCCGCCATTCTGATGGTGGACAAAGCGCTCGGCTTTCACGCCCTGCTGGATTGGCTGGTCGCCTTACGCCAGACGGATCCGCGGCCGGCCGTGATTGTCTGGGGTGCGGCGCTGTCGGAAGCCGAGGCGCTGCGTATTCTGCAAGCCGGAGCGGCCGGCGTCGTCCGCAAGACGTCCAAGCTGGATTCGGTGATGGCGTGCGTGCGCGCCGTCGCGGCTGGGGGCTCCTGGATGGAGGATTCCATGATGTGGGAGCAGGATCGGCCGTATCGTGCGGCTCGCTCGCCGCTGACGGGGAGAGAAGTCGAAGTCATGGAACTGGTTGAGCGAGGCATGAAGAATAAGGAAATCGCCGGCGCGCTCGGTATCCGCATCGGCACCGTCAAGATCCACCTCAAGCATATCTTCGAGAAAACCGGCATCCGCGGTCGCTACGGTCTGGCGCTCTCGGGCCTCAAGGAGAAAGGGTTGCTGATGTCCCCGGTATTGGAGACCTTACCCCAGCCGGGAACCAGGATTGCCTGAGCCTCCCGCGTACGATAGAATGGCCTTATCCCGCAAACCACGGTTCGCAATTGTCCTCGCCTGCGACCCAGCCAGGGCCGCAAAAGACCCGTACAAATGGTACCGGTTTTCAGTACTACCCTCATATGCGGGCATTGAATCTCCCTCAAATATCTTCTTGAAGATGGTATTAAACTGGTTTAATCTTGAAACAGCTCCCATAGTTAGTAGGACTCATAGAACCGTAGTTGATAGACTGTCCACAAGGAAAGGCAACTGCCGATGACAGCCTCTGCACCAACTCGCGAACCGGTAGCGCAGCGCATCGCCGTACTTTCCGTCAGCCCGGCGGAGGAAGATCACTTTTACTTACAAAACATTTTCTCCAATCCCCAGCGGACCCTCTATCCCGATCTGGCGTTCACGATGACCGCCAAGAGCACAATTTCGGCGGCCAAGAGCGCTTTGAAGCAGGGCCGGATCTCGATAGTGCTTTGCGAGTACGACCTTTCGCCGGGATCGTGGAAGGACTTGCTGGAATTCGTCGAGGGCCTGTCGGCACCGCCACCGGTGATTGTGACATCGCGCGTTGCCGATGAGCGCATGTGGGCCGAGGTTCTCAACCTGGGAGGCTACGACGTTCTGGCGAGGCCTCTCAATAGTGAGGAAGTGATTCGCACGATCACTTCAGCCTGGAGCCTGTGGCAGCACCGGTTCCGTGTCCCTGCTCAAAACGCGCAGAGCGCCGGGGGTAACGCAGCATGAGAACCATCGTTGTTCCGGAAGACGAATTGCAGCGCCTGGAGAGACGCTTCGGACCAGACGTGCGCCGCATGGGGCCATGGAACTCGGATGGGGTCTTCGGCTATGCCAGCATCTCGCTCGGGGCGGTGGAAAGCGCCGCCGAAGCGGCGGGCAGGCCGGGTTTGCCGGAGGCCGTCTCCCGATTGAAGGACGCGCGGGAACCGGTGGCCGCGTTCGTGGATCTGGTGGAAACCTTCGGTCCCGATCTGGTTGTCAGAATCAAGGCCGCCTACTCGGCCGCGTTGTCGTCGCCTCCCTTTGGCCGGCCGGCCGGCTCCTGCAAGGTGTCTATGGCGCGAGGGTCCGGAGCCGCCTCGGCTGCCTGATCGCGCACGCAGCATCGGCTCCTGCGCGCCAGCGCGAATCTTCGCCACTGGCGAGGACCCACACCCAAACGTCACTATACTTCCGGGCGTGAGCGGCGCGACACGCTGTCCGTCGCGTACGCCCTGTCTACCCGTGGTCTGTTCCGACAGCTGTTTCGATGAGCCGTGATCGCGCGCTGGCAACGGCTCGATAGGGTTGCCCGCACGCCTGGCTGCCGCCACCCAGAACCGGCGGCTTCCCTTCCCCCACCTTGCATCTGCCAGCTTCCCTCTTCATCCACGCGCCCGCACCGGGCGGCGGTGATCCACTTCGATTACATGCCAGTGCGCCGGTTGATATTATAAATGCGCAATCCAATCGGGAGGTCTTTATCCATGTCCGCTGAAGTCAACCGGCGCAATTTTCTCAAAACGGCCGCGCTGGCCGCCGGTCCGGCCATCATCTCCGCGCGCGGAGCGAACCGGAAAGTCAACATCGGCTGGATCGGCGTCGGAACGCGCGGCAACCTGGCCATCGAGTGGCTACACAACGCGGCACCCAACGACGTGGCGGTCACGGCCGTCTGCGACACCTATCTGGGCTTCCTCGCGCGCGCCAAAGCTCGCGTGAAAACCGTGTGGGGCAACGATCCTGCCAGTTACCTGGACTATCACGATCTGCTGGCCGACCCCAACGTGGACGCCGTGTTCGTTATGACGCCCGAACACCTGCACCGCGACATTGCCATCGCGGCGCTCCAGGCGGGAAAGCACGTGTACCTCGAAAAGCCGCTGGCGCATACCATCGAGGAGGGCTTTGAAATCGTGCGCGCCTGGGAGAAATCCGGCAAAGTCGTGCAGGTCGGCACGCAGAACCGCAGTTCGTCGCTCTACAAGAGAGCCAAGGAACTGATCGAACAGGGCATGATCGGCCAGGTGCAATACGTGCGCGCGTTCTGGTATCGCAACTCGCTCGGGAACGACCCTGCCTGGCGCTACGCGATCCCCGTCGAAGCCACCCCGGACAACACCGATTGGACGCGGTTTCTCGGCAGCGCACCCAAGCGTAGCTGGAGCCCGGAGCGTTACTTCCAGTGGCGGCTGTATTGGGATTACTCGGGCGGCATCTCGACCGACCTGCTGGTGCACCAGACCGACATCGTCAATTTCATGCTCAGTCGGACGACGCCGAAGACTTGCGTCGCATCGGGCGGCATCTACCGTTGGCGCGACGATCGCGACGTGCCGGATACGTTCAGCGCCATTTACGAGTACGGCGACAACGTCCACATCAATTACAGTTGCTTCTTTGGCAACGACCATTACGGCTACGGTGAGCAGATTTGCGGCAACGAGGGCACCATCGAGGTCATGAACCGGCAGGACCTCTACTTCCAGCCCGAAACATTCAAGGGCAAAGCGCCCTCCGCCGTCGCCGCGCGCAAGCCGATTCACCTCAACGGCAGGGCCGATTTCGGCGAAGGCGATGGAGTCAACAACCATTTCCGCAATTTCATTCAAGCCGTGCTTGGTAATGAGAAAGCGATTGCGCCGCCGACGGTGGGCCAGCAGGCCGCCATTTCCGGCCACTTGGCCACGCTCTCCTTCCGCAACCAGAAGAAGGTCGTCTGGGACGACGCGGCCGGCACTTACAGCTTTGCCTGACACGGAGCGATAACTGCCCCACTGCGATGTTACGGTAACCTCGGTGAAGAAGTATCGCGGCCTGCTGCCGGTTGCCGTGTATGCCGGAGTGCTGGTGTGGCTGGCTGGCCTGCGTCCCTTGTGGCTCGACGAGGTTCTGCAACTGGTCGCCTCCACCCAGCCGGATGTTCCGGGCGTGATCCGGTGGGTCACTTACAATCCCGGCGGCGCGCCGCTTGGCTATCTGGCGCAACGACTCGTCGTTTTGACCTTTGGACTCGCGCCATTGGCCGCGCGCGCGGCGCCGGCGCTCTTCGGCTGGCTGTCCGCCGTCGCGCTCTTCGGCTTCGCGCGCGATCTGAACGCGCGGTCAACCACGCTAGTCCTGGCGGCGTTTCTGTTGATGCCGCTACAGATCCGTTACGCCGTCGAAGGCCGCCCGTATTCGCAGGCGCTGTTCTTCTCGCTGGCGGCATTGTGGTGTTTGTGGAAGCTCGCGCAAGCGCCGTCGTTGAGGCTCGCCGCACTCTACGCCGCATTGGTAGCGGCAGGCTTGTATACGCAACCGCTCTCGGCGGCGGTGCAACTGGGAGCGCTGGCCGCGCTTGGCTCGAGCGGAAGACGCAAGGCGGCGCGGTTGGGCGGAATCGCATTGGCGATCGCCTGCCTGTCGTTCGCTCCCTGGTATGTATATGTGAGGAGTCAATGGCATTTCGGGATCGTGGCCAGCCATTACAGTTTCTCGATGGCTCCGAAGATACTCTGGATGTTGCTGCGCGAAATCTCCGGCGGCGGTTCTCTGGCTTCGCTCGCGCTCGTCGGCGCGGCCGCGTTCGGCTGGCGCCGCGCCGATTCGCTCGCCCGCCGCTTCCTGCTCGCGAGCGTGATCTCCGGCATCGCCTGCGCCATTGCCGCCGATGCCATGTCCGGCTATTTCTTCGCCGTCCGCCAGGTGCTGTTCGTACTGCCCGCGCTCGTGTTACTCGCCGCGGCATGGCTGCCCATCTCCCGTCGCCAGTGGTGGCAGCCGGCGCTGCTGGCGGTTCTTCTCCTGGTCTCATTGGTCAAGGACGTAAACTACTTCCGCAACCCCGGCGAGGATTGGCCCGGTGCCGCGCGGGCCCTGCTGTCGGCCACCAGCCAGGGAGCCTGTGCCGTGGTGCCAAGCCCCGAGCCGAATGAAATGTATCGGCTCTTCGAACCCGGCTTGCGCGGCCGCTTCTGCAATGCAAGTGACGCAACCGGACCGGCCGTGGTCGTCCAAAACCGGTATACGCTGGCCTCCAGCCTGCAGGAAACCACGCGCGTGCTGGCGGCGAAGAGATTTAGCGCCGTAAGTGAGACAGACATCTCCGGCATAAGACTCCTGCTGTTTCTTCCCGCCGGCAAGGGAATGAGACGAAGCGACTGATTACATCGCGGGCCAGCCGACTGAGTAGTACTTATTGCCGGTATGGTCGAACTTGTGGCCGCGGCACCGCCGGCTCAGGCGCCGCCGGAGGGGCGTTCGGATTCGATCAGGATGGTGACCGGGCCGTCGTTAATCAGGTGTACCTGCATGTCCGCTTGAAAGACACCGGTCTCGACCGATACCGGCCCGCGCCTGGCTGACTCCACGAAGTAGTTATACAGCGCGAGCGCTTGCTGAGGCGGCGCGGCATTATCGAAACTCGGGCGCCTGCCCTTACGGCAGTCGGCGTAGAGTGTGAACTGCGAGACTATTAACAGAGACCCGCCCGCTTCCTCCACGTTGCGGTTCATCTTGCCATCGTCGTCTCGGAAAATCCTGAGGCCGAGTAGCTTGCCGAGCACATAGTCGGCATCGAGAGTCGTGTCGACGCGGCTTATCCCCACAAAGGTGAGTAATCCCTTACGTATGGATCCAATAGTACTTTCATCTACACTAACTGTTGCCTCTCTTACCCGTTGAATCAGCGCTCGCATTTTCTGTCACGTACCTCGAAACTTCGTCCTACTAATCTTGACACAAGCTTGCAACTGGTATGTTATATTTGTGCGGGAGAGTGTTATGGCAAAAGGCAGAAGCCAAGAGGACGTAGCCACGCTGCAGATGGCCCTGGTGGGTTATCAGATCGAGAAACAGAAAATCGAAGACCAGATTCGCCGCATCCAGGCTCAGCTCAAGGGTAAGCGGGTTCCTCTATCTTCCGCCCCGGCTGCACCGGAAGGGCCGGTGGTGAAACGAGTGTTGAGCCCGGCGGCGCGCGCGCGTATCGCGGCCGCGCAGAAGAAGCGCTGGGCGGAGCACCGCAAGCGCGCTGCGCAGGAAAAGCAGGTCTGACCGGGTTTTTGCCGTGGGTGTTCTCGGGGCCCCCGGCCCGTCCTCGCGCCGCATGCCAGACTCTTACTCGGCGGTATTGCGGTAGCGCGACCGGTAGATAGTCAGGTCGAGTGGGAGTGCGCGCCACGCGATTGCCTAAGTGCTACGATGTGTAGCAATGAGTGAACTAAGCCGTATCGGGGTTGCCATCGACACCGGTTTGCTCGATAGGTTCGACCGCTTGATCGCCGGCCGCGGGTATACTAACCGCAGTGAGGCGTTCCGCGACATGATCCGCGAGGAACTGGTCGAGCAGTCCTGGGAATCTCCCGAAAGTCGCGTTGTGGGGACGGTCACGCTGGTCTATGACCACCACGCCCGCCTGCTTGGGGAGAAACTCACCGGCATCCAACACGAGTATCACCGCTCGGTTCTTTCCACGCTGCACGTACACCTCGATCACGACCTGTGCCTGGAAGTGATCGTGATTCGCGGCCGTGCCGGCGCCGTGCGCTCGCTGGCGGATACGCTGATCAGCACCAAGGGCGTCAAGCACGGCCGGCTTACCCTGACCACCGCGGGCGCGGAGGTCAAATGATCGTCGGCACCGGCGTGGATCTGGCTGAAGTGCCGCGCGTGCGGCACATGGTCGAGCGCTTTGGCCCGCGTTTCATCGAGCGCATTTTTACGCCGGCGGAGATCGCCTATGTCGAGCGCAAGGCGAACCGCTTCGAGCGCTTCGCGGCGCGCTTTGCGGCCAAGGAAGCGGGCATGAAGGCTATCGGCACCGGATTGCGGCACGGCGTGACGTGGCATGACTTCGAGGTCGCCAATCTGCCATCGGGGAAGCCGACGCTCCTGCTCCACGGCGTGGCGGCGCGAGTGGCGGAAAAGCTCGGTGTGCGAAATGTCTCCTTGTCGCTGACCCACACCGCCGAGTACGGAATGGCGCACGTGATCCTGGAAGACTGAAGACGCCTCACCCGCGCCGCTGCAGCCACGTGTGCGCCAGCGTGGCCGATAGGATTAGGGCGCCCCCGGTCAGGGCCAGCGCCGCCGGGCGCTCACCCTGGACCAGCCACGCCCATACCGGATTGAGCGCCGGTTCGAGCAGGAGCACCGCGTTGGCCTCGAACGCCGTCACGTGCCGCATGGCGCTGGTGACGCAGACGTAGGCCAAGCCGATCTGGAACACGCCGAGGAATAGGATCACCGCGACATCGGCGCCAGTGATCGACCGCAACGGAAGCGCCATCGGCAATGTCACCACGCAGGCGAGACCGTTGCCCATGGCAACCGCGGCCAGGCCCGCATAGGGTTCCGGACGCCGGCCCAGCCAACGCAATCCAACCAGCATCAGCGCAAAGGCCAGGCCGGATACCAGCGCAATGATGTTTCCGCGCGGCGGATCGGGTGCGGTCCCGAGCGCCGGTTGGCCCCCCACGAAGAACAGGGTCAAACCCGCTGCCACCACCAGCATGTAAATCAGGCCCTCGCGATGGATGCGTTCCTTGAGCAGCAGCGGGCTGAGCAGCAGCATATAGAGCGGAGCCGTGGATTGGAGGAAAATCGCGTTCGCCGCGGTGGTGAGCCGGTTCGCAATCGAGAAGGCGATCAACGTGGCGGCATACGCCGCGGCCACCGGAACCAGCCGCCAGCTCCAGCCCCGGCGCGCTCCGGGCAGCGCTAACAGCAGCACCACGGCGGCCACGCCCGAGCGGAAACAGGCCACCTGCCAGCCGCTGAGGGTCGCAGCCTTGATGGCCGCGCCGCCGGTTGAAAACAGTATCGCCGCGGCCACCAGGAGCAGCCGATTACGGACCGGTGAGGCGCTCATCGCCGGCGGCCGGCGCCGGCGCTCCGCGTAGTGGAGCTATCCCTCATGCGCATTCTCGCCCTGCGGCGCCGGCCGCGCCAGGCCGGATGCGTGATACGAACTGCGCACCAGCGGCCCCGCCTCCACGTGGGCGAAACCCATTTCGCGGGCGGCGGCGCGCAACTCGTCGAACTCTTCGGGCGGCACATAGCGCACAATCGGCAGGTGCTTCGGCGACGGCCGCAGGTACTGCCCAAGAGTGAGAATATCCACCCGCCGCGCGCGCAGGTCCCGCATCACATCGAGGATCTCCGCGTTGGTCTCGCCCAGCCCCAGCATCAATCCGGACTTGGTCGGAACGGCGGGCGCGCTTCGTTTGGCATGATCGAGCACGTCGAGCGAACGCTCATAGCGCGCGCCCAGGCGCACCTGCCGATAGAGACGCGGCACGGTTTCGGTATTATGATTGAACACGTCGGGCGCGGCTGCGAGCACGGTTTCGACCGCGCCATGGCTGCCTTGAAAATCGGGCACCAGCACCTCGACGCCGCAGCCCGCGACCCGCCGGCGAATGGCTGCGACCACCAGCGCGAACAGCTCCGCGCCTCCGTCTTCCCGGTCGTCGCGATTGACGCTCGTGATGACGGCGAACTTCAGGCCCATCGCCTCGACCGCCTCCGCCACGCGCCGCGGCTCGTCGTAATCGACCGGTAGCGGCGCGCCCTTTTCCACCGCGCAGAATCCGCAGCGCCGCGTGCACACGTTGCCCAGGATCATGAACGTGGCCGTGCGGTGGTTCCAGCACTCGCCCACGTTCGGGCACGCGGCGCTTTCGCACACCGTGTGCAGGCGCAGACGCGCAACGAGTTGCTTGAGGTCCCGATAACTCTCGCCGGCCGGCGCGGGCGCGCGCAGCCACAGGGGCCGCTGCGGCGGCGCTGGAGCGATGTCGATCAGCACGCTGGCCGGCAACCCGGCTAGCCCTTGATAGGCACCGGCGCCTGGTCGCGGTTGGCGATCACGCGGTCGATCATGCCGTATTCGACCGCACCGTCCGGCTCCATAATGTAATCGCGGTCCACGTCCTTCGCGACGCGCTCCACCGGCTGGCCCGTTGCGTCGGACAGCATCTTATTGAGGATCTCGCGCATGCGCAGGATCTCCCGCGCGTAGATGTCGATATCGGCCGCCTGCCCGGCCAGTCCCTGCATGGACGGCTGGTGGATCATGATCCGCGAATTAGGCAGACTGAAGCGTTTGCCCTTGGCGCCCTTGGCCAGCAGCACCGCCGCCATCGAGGCCGCCTGCCCAACGCAGATGGTCACGATGTCGGGACGAATAAAAGCCATCGTGTCCAGAATCGCCAGACCGGCCGTGATCGATCCGCCCGGGGAATTGATGTAAATCGAAATGTCCTTCTCCGGGTCCTCGGCTTCGAGGAACAACAATTGCGCGATGATCAGATTCGCCACCTGATCGTCAATCGGCGTGCCGAGAAAGATGATGTTCTCCTTCAACAGCCGGGAGTAAATGTCGTATGCTCGTTCGCCCCGCGAGGTCTGTTCGACCACCATGGGGACAAGTACGGATCCCATCGTGCCTCCCAAATCGTTATCGTGATACCGCTCCGGCGCTGCGCCGGCCCGGCCGTTCCGCTATGCCCGTTTCGCGGTCGCGCGTTTGACTTTGCGCGCCTTGCCCGCCGCCAGAGTCTTCTTTTTATCGTCCAGCGCCTTGGCCAGGTCCGCGATCGAATTCTTGCCCAGATAATCCATGATACGCGAACGCAGGGCCACCCAGCTATCGTGCATCGAGCACGGCATGTCGTCGTTGCACTCCGCCAGGCCGCTGGCGCACTGCTGGTAGGGCGCCAAACCGTCCAGCGCTTCGACGATATCGAGCAGCCGGATGTCGGCCGCGTCCACCCGCAGCGCGAACCCGCCGGTCGGACCCTTGCTCGAACGCAGCAGTCCCTTGCGGGCAAGCTGCTGCAGGATCTTCGCCAGGAAGTGGGCGGGGATTTCTTCGGTCCCCGCGATGTTCTTCACCATCTCGTACTTGCCCTCGGGCACCTGGGCCAGGTGTACGAAAGCGCGAATCGCGTACTCGGCCGATCGTGAATAGATCATTTTGCCCCCGGTGGATTCGGAGTTAGCCTACTTCGATATCTTAATTGCTCGCTCGATGGCGCGCAAGAAATTAATCGGGCCTGGAATACCCCGTTCACATTTTGGATGCGCGGACCCGCGTTCCGGGTGCGAAAATCTCCGGGTGGGGCGGGATGCCGCGGCCGCGCGCCATGTGGCCAACCCCTGTTATAACTGACGACAGGCGCCTCCCGCGCCATTCGCGAAAGATGCGCCAGGCATGATTCATCTGTTGACCCGGCTCCCCGCCGGAGCCCGCGTGCTCGATTTGGGAGCCGCCTCGGGCAGTTTTCCCAACCCACGGCCCGACGTGTGCGTGGTCCGCCTCGATTTGGAGTTCGCCTCCGCCCCCGCATCCGGTTGCTCGGTGCGCGCCGATGCCGCCCACCTGCCCTTCGCCGATCGAGCGTTCGATCTTGTGGTGAGCAGCCACAGCCTGGAGCATTTCGTGGCGCTCGATGCCGTCCTCCGCGAGATCGGCCGCGTCGCCAAACCGGGCGCCGGCCTCTACGTGGCCGTTCCCGATGCCGGCACCCTCACCGACCGCATCTACCGCTGGATCGGCCGCGGCGGCGGTCACGTCAACGCCTTTCGCAATCCCGCCGAGGTGATCGCGCTGGTCGAGCGGTCTACCGGCCTCCCCCACCGCTCGACGCGCGATCTCTACGCCTCACTCACGTTTCTCAATGCACACAACACCCGCGGTTGGCCGCGGCGGAAGATCTACTTGTTCGCCAACGGCGACGAGCGCTTCCTGGCCGTGCTGTTTTGGACCCTGCGCACGCTGGACCGCGTCTTCGCAACCGGCCTCAGCCGCTACGGTTGGGAATTCCACTTCGGCTCAGCCACCCCGGTCGAGGCCAGCCACCCCTGGGTCAACGTCTGCGTCCGCTGCGGCGCCGGCCATTCCGCCGCGTATCTTCGCGAGTCCGCCACCCACTGGCGCAGGTTCGGCCCCATCGAAAGCTACCACTGCCCAGCTTGCGGCGGCTTCAACCTGTTCAGCCGCGAGCGGCGAGCGTGACCGAACTGACCTTCGCCGAGACGAAGCCGCGGCGAAGATGCGGGAGCTCATTGCGCCCACACGGTGACGTTCTGCTGCGAATTGTCGTTGGCACCGCTTAGCGCAGCCTCCCCCTCACCGGCTGCTAAACTGGAATCAATGCTGCGATTGTTGGGGCTGGCGATAATTGTCTGCGCTTCGCTGCGCGCGGAGACCGTCGTGGTATTGCGGTTCTTCAACCACGCCAATTCGGCGAGCCTCGATTGGATCGGCGAGAGCATCGCGGAATCGGTGCAGGATTCCCTCTCCTCCGAAGGCCTGCTGGTGCTGGGTCGCGAAGCTCGGATCGAAGCCTACCGCCGCCTTTCGCTGCGGCCGGGCGCAGAGTTGACGCACGCTTCAATCCTCAAAATCGGCGACGCGCTGGACGCCGGCCGCGTGGTCTACGGTTACTATGAGCTGTTGCCGGCCGATGCCGGCGGCGCCTCCAAGGGGTCGCTGCGGATCACGGCGCGCGTGCTCTATTTGAAAGAGACGCGGCAAGGGCCGCCGTTCAGCGAACTGGGTGCGCTCGAAGACCTGGCCGAACTCGAAGCGCGCCTCGGTTGGCAGACACTGCGGCAACTGGATCCGCACAGCGCCGCATCGGAAGAGGATTTTCTCAGGGTGCGCCCGCCGGTGCGCATCGACGCCGTCGAGAATTACATCCGCGGCCTGCTCTCGCCGGACCCCGAGCAGCGTCAGCACCTGTTCATTCAGGCGACGCGACTGGACGCACATTTCTCGCCGCCGTGTTTTCAATTGGGCAAGAGCTACTGGGAGAAGAAGGAATACAAAGTGGCCGCCGGATGGCTCGGGCGGGTCAGTCCCTTCGACCGGCGCTACCTGGAGGCGCAATTCCTTCTCGGCCTGTGCCGCTATTACTTTGAAGATTACGCGGGGGCCTCGAACTCTTTCAAGCTGGTGGCGCAGGCCATGCCGCTCAACGAAGTGTTTAATAACCTGGGCGCGGCCGAGGCGAGTCTCAACGATTACCCGGCCGCGATTGCCAGCTTCCAAAAAGCGCTCGAAGGCGACAGTGCCGATCCCGATTATCACTTCAACCTGGGATACACCGAGTGGCGAGCCGGACAGTACGCCGCCGCCGCGGAGAGCTTCCACGCGGTTCTCGATCGCGCGCCCGGCGACGAAGAGGCCAAGCTGTTGCTAGCGCGTTCCGAGCAAAGCGAAGGCGCCCGCCCCGGCGAGGCGCGTCTCGAAGACCGGGCGCGCGTGAAGACTAACTACGACGAAGAAGCCTATCGCCAACTGCAGGCCGAGTTGAAGAAATAGTCTGCGGCACGGCTGCGCCAATTACCCGGTCCGAGCGATTCGGGTTAGAATGCTCTCTTGGTTTGCGGAGGTTGCCGAGGCAATTCATGTCGAGATTACTGTTATCGATGATCGTGACGGGCGTGGCCGCGTTGGCGCAGACGCCCCAGACGCCGCCCGCGGCCCCTCCCGCGGGCGCGCGGCCGGACGGACTGTACGCCCATTTCAAGACCTCCATGGGCGACGTCACGGTTCAGCTTTTCGAAAAGGACACGCCGATTGCGGTGCACAATTTCGTCGGGCTCGCCAAAGGCACCAGGCCGTGGAAAGACGCGAAGACCGGCGCCATGGTGAAGCGGCCGCTCTACAACAACACGACGTTCCATCGCATCATGCCCAACGGCATGATCCAGGGCGGCGACCCGACCGGCACCGGCGCTCACGAGTGCGGCATCACAATCCACGACGAGTTCCTGCCCAACCTGAAGTTCGACCAGCCGGGCCGGCTGGCAGTGGCGAACACGGGCACGCCCAATTCGGGCGGCTGCCAGTGGTTCCTCACCGTGGCCTCGCGGATTCCCAGTTGGGACAAGAACTACACCATCTTCGGCCAGGTCGTCGACGGCCAGGACGTGGTGAAGGCCATTTCGAACGTGCCGGGTAACAAGCTGCCCGAAGGCGGCGTCCGCCCCACGACGCCCGTCAAACTGACCGCCGTCACCATCGAGCGCGTCGGCCCCGAGCCCCCAGCGGCGCCGGCGAAGCAAGCTGTACCCGCGAAGAAATAGGCGTCGGCGGGACTCGCCGCATGTGGGGCGGACGCACTCGTCCGCGGCCGACCCCCTGGTCGGCCTTGCCGCTTTCGTAGACGAGGCAGCGGGACGGAGGCGTCCGCTTTACCGCGCCACCGGCGCGATCGAATGATACGGCTTGCCGACTTCCTGCGCATCCACGACCGCGATGGCGGCGACGTGGACGATGTCGTTGACCTCCGACCCGCGCTGCAGAACGTGCACGGGCTTCGAAAGGCCCGTCAGCAGCGGGCCGATGGCTTCGGCGCCGCCAATGCGCTGCAGCAGTTTGTAGGCGATGTTGCCGGCTTCGAGATTCGGGAACACCAGCACGTTGGCGCCGCCCTTGAGTTTGCTGAACGGGTACGTCTCGTCGAGAATCTGCGGTTCCACCGCTGTGTCGGCCTGCATTTCGCCGTCGATCGTCAGGCCTGGCGCGCGCTGTCGCACCAGTTCGACGGCGCGGCGCACTTTGTCCGCCAGCGGATGCCGCGTGCTGCCGAAGTTCGAGAACGACAGCATCGCAATCCGCGGCTCGACGTTGAAGCGGTACGCTTTTTCGGCGGCCATGATGGCGATTTCGGCAAGCTGCTCGGCGTCGGGCTCGATGTTGACGGTGGCGTCGGCCAGAAAATACAGCTCGCCCTTGGCGGTAATTAAGAGGTAGACGCCGGCCACTTCGCGCACCTCCTTGCGCACCTCGATCACCTGCAAGGCGGGGCGAATGGTATCGGGATAGTGCGTGGTCAAGCCGCCGATCAAGCCATCCGCGTCGCCCAACCGCACCATCATGCTGCCGAAGGTGACCGGGTTGAGAATGGTCTGCGCGGCTTCGGTGCGGGTGATGCCCTTGCGCTGCCGCAACTGGTAGAACTCCTCCAGGTATTCTTCGAGACGGGGGAAAGCGGCCGGTTCGATCACTTGCGCGCCCGTCAGGCTGAGGCGCAACTCGGCGGCCAGCGCAGCCACCTTCTCCGGATTCCCGAGCAGGATCGGCTCGGCGATCTTCTCGTCGAGCAGAATGTGGCAGGCGCGCAGGATCTTGGGCTGCTCGCCTTCGGCGAACACGATCCGCTTGGGCTGTTTGCGGGCTTTCTGGATCATCGCGCGCATGACTTCGTTGGCGCGGCCAAGGCGGCGTTCGAGTTCCTCGCGATATTGATCGAGATCGACCGGCCGCCTCGCCACGCCGGTCTCCATCGCCGCCTGCGCCACGGCGGAAGCTTCCCAGATGAGCACGCGCGGATCGAAGGGCTTGGGAATAATGTACTCGCGGCCAAACTCCATCCGCTCGACCCCGTAGGCGCGCAGCACGGAATCGGGCACGTCCTCTTTCGCCAGCGCGGCCAGCGCCAGCGTGGCGGCGCGCTGCATCTCGTCGTTGATCGTGGTGGCGCGCACGTCGAGCGCACCGCGGAAAATAAAGGGGAAGCCCAGGACGTTATTGATCTGGTTGGGAAAATCCGAGCGGCCGGTGGCCACGATCGCGTCCGGGCGCGCGGCCAGCGCCGCGTCGTACGCGATCTCCGGGTCGGGATTGGCCAGCGCGAAAATGATCGGATCGGGCGCCATCGCCTTGACCATTTCCGGCGTTACCGCGCCGCCGCTCGAAAGGCCGAAGAAGACGTCGGCGCCAACCAGCGCCTCGGCCAGCGTGCGGGCTTCGGTCTTGGCCGCGTAGCGCGCCTTGTAGGCGTTCATACCCGCCGTGCGGCCCTCGTAGATCACGCCCTTGGTGTCGCACATCAGAATGTTTTCGCGGCGCACACCCAGGTTGCAGTAGTGCGCGGCACAGGAAATAGCGCTGGCGCCGGCGCCGTTGAACACCACTTTGATCTCGCCGATCTTCTTGCCCGCCAGTTCGAGCGCATTCAGCAAACCCGCGGCGGAAATGATGGCGGTACCGTGCTGATCGTCGTGGAAGACCGG
>PMKM01000068.1:22583-48435 GCA_003157745.1 Bryobacterales bacterium
TCCATCACCGGCTTGCCGGCCAGCGCGCCGATGTTCCCCAGCCCGAGCACCGCCGTGCCGTTGCTGACCACCCCCACCAGGTTGCCCTTCGCCGTGTAGGCGTAGGCCAGAGACGGATCGCGCTCGATTTCGAGGCAGGGAACCGCGACGCCGGGCGAATAGGCCAAGCTCAGATCGCGTTGCGTGCGGCAAGGCTTGGTGGCGACCACCGCGATCTTTCCGGCCGGGGATTTCGAATGGTATTCGAGAGCGTCTTCAGGACGGATCGTCATAGGTCAACGCCTTTCCGGGAACGGTGGGACAGACCATCGGTTTTCGCGGTCTGTCACGGTAGGGAGTGGTAAGCCACGGGACAGACGTCAAAACGCGATCGTCCGTCCTACCTGGTTCGGCGCCACATCTCTTCGAGTTCGGGCAAGCTGAGTTGTTCGGCACGCAGGGCGGCCTCCGGCCAGCTTTCGACTACATCCTTACCATACACCCCGGCGAGGTTGTTGCGGATGGTCTTGCGCTTCTGGTGGAAGCAGTGGGCGGCGAAGGCGAGAAAGTCCTCGGTGTCGGCGACTCCCGGGTCGCGCGGAGTGAACTCGACCACCGCCGAATCCACTTTGGGCGGCGGGCGAAAGGCGGACGGCGGAACTTCGCAAACCAGCCGGGCGTCGGCGAACAACGCGGTCGAAATGGTCAGATAACCATAATCGCGCGAACGCGGCTGCGCCACCAGGCGAAGCGCAACTTCCTTCTGCAGCAGAAACACCGCGCGCGGCGGGCGCAGGCGCAGCGCGCGCTCGAGGATCGGCGAGGTGATGTAATAGGGCAGATTGCCGGCGATGGGCGCCGGTCCCCATTGCGCGAGGTCGGTCCCCAGAACGTCCGCCTCGACGATTTCGAGGCGTGCGTCTCCGGCGAACTTCTCGCGCAGATAGGCGACCAGTTCACGATCGATTTCGATTGCGACCACGCGGGCGGCCCGTTCGAGCAGTTTGGCGGTAAGCGCGCCGCGGCCGGGGCCGATTTCAATCACCAGCGGTTGCGGAGTGGGACAGATGGCGCGGGCAATGCGATCGAGCACCGTGCCGTTCTTCAGGAAATGCTGTCCCAGCCGTTGCCGCGCCACCCTAAGCGATTAGCTCCGGGCCGCCGTGTGAACCGTGTGCAGCGACACCAGGACCTTGCTCGCGGTCTGCACGCCGTAATAGGTGCCCGGACTAAAACTCGAAAACACGATCACGTTCTTGAATCCCGGCGTCAATTCGCCTTGCACCATCCGCCAATCGAGGATGTTGCCGAAACGGTCGACCGTCAATTCGACCAGCGTGCTATCGGAGGAAGACGGAATCGATCCGACCGTCGCCACGCTGACGAAGCCGGCCATCTGTACGCTGACGACTTCGCCGGCCGCCCCGATCGTCTTGCCTTCGGGACGAGTCACCAGCTCGGGCAGCGTAACCAGTGAAGCGATCGAAGGGTCGAAGCCCATGTTGCGGGAGAAGATCAACCCCGGCGCCAGAATGCCGAACAGCAGCACGGCCGAAAGCAGGCCGCCGCCGAAAGGCAGCGCCACCGGCCGCATCATGTTGTCCATGAACAGGCGAACGCTATCGGCCACGTGATGCAGGCGGGCCGGGACGCTCGCTCGCGCCATCGTCCGGAAGCGCTCATGAGAAGCGAGCACGCGCAGCCGATGAGTCACCACCGCCGGTACCGCCGGAACCGCCATCGACCGCATCGCCAGGCGTTGCGCTTCGAGCCCCTTGTATTCTTCGCGACACGAGCCGCAGGATTCCAGGTGCGCCAGCGTGTCGCGGCGCTCCCCGTCTCCCAACTCGCGATCGAGCAGTGGAGAGATTCGTACTCGGGCGTATTCGCAGTTCATACGTTCACTCGGCCGTTTTCGGCACTAAATGCAGGGCAGAACTCTCACCGAGGCTCCCTGCCAGTTCCACCCGCAAAGCTTCCCGGCCTCGCAGGATTCGCGATTTCACCGTGCCGAGGGAGACATTCAGCACCTCGGCGATTTCGTCGTAACTGAGGTCCGCCTGGTCCCTCAGCACGACGGCTTCCTTGAACAGCGGATTCAGACGCACCAGGGCGGCTTCGAGGATGCGATGCTGCTCCTGGCCACAGGCCTCCTCATATGGGGAGCGGCCATGATCCGCCACCGTCTCCAACCAACGGCAGTTGCTATCCTCGGGCTGCGCATCGAGCTCGGTCTCGCGCCGGCGGTGGCGGAAGAACCAGCGATGCGCGTTGTGCGCCTCGTTGACCGTGATGCGGTAGATCCAGGTCTTCAGGCTGCTTTGGCCCCGGAAATTCCCGATCGAGCGAAAGACCTTGAGAAACACTTCCTGCACCACGTCGGCGGCGTCGGCCTGGTCGCTCAACAGGCGGCAGGCCAGCACGTAGACCGGTTGCTGGAAGCGCGCGATCAGCTCCTCGTAAGCCCGCTCGTCACCCTGGCGCAGACTCTCCGCCATACACAGATCCTCGTCCACCGTCGCTTGCGCGGCTGGGTGTTCGGTGAAATCCAGGATCGCCGTTGCCACCGGGCTGCCTCTCATTCTCGGCTCACTTCCCTGATTTCAACCTATCAGGAAAGTCCGGGTTCTGTAAAGGTATAGACACCGTACTAGGACGAAAAGTTCCATCCCGGCGGGATCGCGGAGTTTGGCGGCCGGCTTTGGCGCTGCGGGGAGGCGGGGAGGGGAAAATCGCGGAAAAGCAGAAAGAAACCGCGGGGGCCGGTCGTCCTGGCCCCCACGGCGGATTGTTGCACCTGGCGGGCTGGCTACTCCTTGCTCGAAGGCTTCTCGGCCCCAGCCGGCTTCAGCTTCTCGCGCTGTTCGCGCAGAACGGCCTTCCGGCTCAGCTTGATCTTGTTGCCTTCCGTGGCCAGAACCTTCACCAGGATCTGATCGCCTTCCTTCAGTTCGTCGCGCACGTCGCGGATGCGCGTCTCGGCGATTTCGCTGATGTGAAGCAAACCATCGGTGCCAGGGAAGATCTCGACGAACGCGCCGAAATCGACCAGCCGCACCACCTTGCCCAGGTAAGTCTTCCCCACCTCGGCCACGGCCGTGATGTCGGAGATGATCTGGATCGCCTTGTTGGCGGACGCTTCGTCGGCCGAAGCGATGCGGATCGTGCCATCGTCCTCGACGTCGATCTTGACGCCGGTCTGCTCGACGATGCCGCGAATCACCTTGCCGCCAGGTCCAATCACGTCGCGAATCTTATCGGTCGGAATGTTGATCGTATAGATACGCGGCGCATACTGGGACATGTTGGCGCGCGGCGCCTCGATGGCGGCGTACATCTTATCGAGGATGTGGAGCCGGCCACGCCGCGCCTGTTCGAGCGCTTCCTTCAGAACGGCCGTGCTCACGTTCGGCACCTTGATATCCATTTGCATGCCGGTGATGCCGTCGCGCNNCATGTCGCCGTAATGATCTTCGGCACCGGCGATATCGGTGAGAATCGCGTACTGGTGGCCTTCCATCACCAGGCCCATCGCCACTCCGCCCACATGTGCCGCCACCGGAACGCCGGCGTCCATCAGGCTGACCGACCCGCCGCAGATCGCGGCCATCGAGCTCGAACCGTTCGATTCGAGAGTGTCGCTCACGATGCGCACCGTGTACGGGAATGCAGTGTCGTCCGGAATCAGCGCCGAAAGCGAGCGCTCCGCCAGCGCGCCGTGGCCGATTTCGCGGCGGCCCGGGCCGCGCATGAAACCCACTTCACCCACGCTGAACGGCGGGAAGTTGTAATGCAGCATGAATCGCTTGGTGACTTCGCCCGGCTCCAGCAGTTCGATGCGCTGCTCGTCGTCCTTCGTCCCCAGCGTCACCGTCACCAGCGCCTGCGTCTCGCCGCGCGTGAATAGCGCCGAGCCGTGGGTGCGCGGCAGCACGCCGGTTTCGATGTCGATCTGGCGCACCTGGTCGAACGCGCGGCCATCCGGGCGCCGGCGGCTCTTCAATACCTCGTCGCGGAAGATGCGCTCCTTCAGCGCGTCGTAGCACTTGCCGGCCTCCGCTTTCTGCTCTTCGGCAATCGGCTCCAGCACCCGCTGCTTCACCGCCGCTACCTTGGCGTAGCTCTCGAGCTTGGGGTACTTCTGCGTGTTCAACGCGTCGCTGAGATCCGCGCGGGCGGCCTTCTCGATCGCGGCGTAAACTTCCTTATCGAGCGCCGGCGGCGTGAATTCGCGCTTCGGCTTGCCGGCCAGTTTGACCAGTTCGCGAATGCCCGTGGCGATCTTCTTGCAACACTCGTGGCCGAATTCGATTGCGCCCAGAACGTCGGCTTCCGAAACCTGCTTCGCGCCGGCTTCCACCATCACGATCCCGCCGTCGGTGCCGGCCACCACGATGTTCAACGTCGATTCGCGGCCTTCCGTGTAAGTCGGATTGGCCACATACTGGCCTTCCCGCAGGCCCACCCGGACCCCGCCCAGTACGTGTTCGAAAGGAATATCGGAAATGGCCAGCGCGGCTCCCGCGCCGCAGATGGCCAGGCTATTCGGGTCCTGTTCCGGATCGGCCGACAATACCATGCAGATGATCTGCGTTTCGTTCAAAAAACCTTCGGGGAATAAGGGGCGCACCGGCCGATCGATCAGCCGGCAGGTCAGAGTCTCTTTCTCCGACATGCGCCCTTCCCGCTTGATAAAACCGCCGGGGAACTTGCCCGCGGCGTACGTGTACTCGCGATAGTCCACCGTGAGCGGGAAGAACCCGGCTCCCGGTTTGGCCTGGTCGGCCATGCAAGCGGTGACCAGAACAACCGAGTCACCGGAACGAACGACTACCGAGCCGTTCGCCTGTTTGGCCATCTTACCCGTTTCAAAGGTAATCTTGCGGCCACCCAGGTCAACTTCAACTTTGTGCATCATAGTCTTCAAAAACCTCTAGTCTCGGCCAGGGTCCAGCCCCGCACGAGTGGCAATACGGATCCCGGCACAAACCGGGAACCGCTCGAAATTGTGGTTGTGGAATAGGAAACCCACGGGCCCCGCGGCGCAAGCCGCACCGGCCTCCGGGTCGATTGGTGTGGTTCTCGAAAGCACCCGCTTCTTCGTATTGAAAACAGGATTGCTTCCGGAGAATGACTAACGACGGATGCCCAGGCGTAGCAAGACTGCCTTGTAACACTCCGGGTCCGTATTGCGCAGGTAGGTCAGAAGCCGGCGCCGCTGGGCAACCAGGTTCAACAGGCCCTTGCGGGAACCGTTGTCCTTTTTGTGCACCTTGAAATGCTCCGTCAGCAGCGTGATCCGCTGGCTCAACAGGGCAATCTGCACTTCTGACGAGCCCGTGTCGGTCTTGTGGCGTTGGTTTGTGCTGAAAATCTGCCTTTTTACTTCGACCGCCAGTGCCATTCTTGGAGTACTGCTCCTTGTCTTCGCTTAATCTCGTTTTGCTACGTTCATTAGCATAACACAATCGCGAAACATCGCGGAACCCAGTCGGGTGCAAGAATATGAAAGTCCTGCGCACGTTCGAGCACCGGGCGCCCGCGCAAGCCCCGGAGGGGCGAAAGATCGTAGCCCACGGCGTAAGCCGTGGGAGATGGGCGATGAGCCTAGCCCCGGAACGGGGCGTAAGACCTTCCTGGCCGAGCGGGCTTCCTCCCCGTTCCGGGACTGTGGCTGCTATTGCGCTGACTCACCGCCACGTCGCCGCCCCGCCCGCCATCGTAAAATGGATTACTAATGCCCTCCCGCAAATTCGTTCTGCCCCTCGCTCTGTGTCTCGCACTGCTCGCTCCGCTCGCCGCGCAGCAGCAGCCGTTTTCCGGCACTCCCGATCTTCTCGAATCCGTCGACCGGCTCAATCAGCTCGGCAGCGTCCTCATGATCGCCGCCCACCCCGACGACGAACGCACCGGCGTGCTCGCCTACTTCGCCCGCGGACGCCACATGCGCACCGCCTATCTCTCTCTCACTCGCGGCGAGGGCGGCCAGAACCTCATCGGCTCCGAACAGGGCGCCGCCCTCGGCGTCATTCGCACCCAGGAACTCCTCGCCGCGCGCCAGATCGATGGCGCCCAGCAGTTCTTCACTCGCGCCATCGATTTCGGCTTCAGCAAGACAGCCGCCGAGTCCATGCAAAAGTGGGGCCACGACCGCATCCTCGGCGACATCGTCTGGGTCATCCGCAGCTACCGGCCCGACGTCATCATCACGGTCTTCACCGGCACCCCCGCCGACGGACACGGCCACCACCAGATCTCCGTCATTCTCGCCAAGGAAGCCTTCGCCGCCGCCGCCGATCCCGCCCGTTTCCCCGAACAGCTCGACCGCGTCAAGCCCTGGCAAGCCACCCGCATCGTGCATGCCTTATGGAATTTCGGCCCCCAGGGCCCCCGCGCCCCGCAGCTCGGATTGCCTCCCGCCGGCCAGGTCGAAACCGGCGGCTTCAACCCCGTGCTCGGCTATTCGTATGAGGAACTCGCCGTGCTCAGCCGCAGCATGCATCACAGCCAGGGCACCGGCGCCATGCGTCGGCCCGGCGCTCTCGCGTCTCCCTTCGGTCTGCTCGCCGGTCAGCCCGCGCCAGCCGATTTGTTCGATGGCATCGACACAACCTGGAACCGCTTTCCCGGCGGCGCACCCATCGCGCCCATTCTCGCCGACGCCATCAAATCGTTCGCTCCCGAGCACCCCGAAACGATCGTTCCCCTGCTCGTGAAGGCCCGCCCGCTCGTCGCCGCTATCGACGATCCGCTCGCCCGCGAGAAGCTCGCCGAGTTGGACGAAACCATCGCCCGCTGCTCTGGCATTTGGATCGAAGCCCAGTCTCACGATCCCGAGGCCGTCCCCGGTCGCCCCCTCGCCGTCACCACCACCCTAATCCGCCGTTCGCCCCAGCCCGTCGATCTCGCCGCCGCGCGCATCGAGGGCATCTGGGATCAGGACCTCAGTGTCAAGCCCGCGCCGCTCGAGTTCAACCAGCCCACCCAGATCGAGTTCAGCCGCGACGTCCCGCTCACCCAGCCCTATTCGCAGCCCTATTGGTTGATCCAGCCTCCCGCGGGCGACGTGTACACGGTCGAGGATCGCCGCTTGCTCGGTCAGCCCGATACGCCGCCCATCGCCCGCGTGCGTGTCCGCCTGCTCGTGGCCGGCGCCACGATCGAACTCGTCCGCCCCGTCGCCTTTCGCTATGCCAGCCGTGCCGAAGGCGAACGCACGCGTCCCCTGATCGTGGTCCCGCCCGTCGCCGTCAACCTGCCCCAATCGGTCGCGGTCTTCCCTTCCCCCGCCCCCCGCGCCGTCCATGTGGTCGTCGAAGCCCGCGTGGCTCAAGCCGCTGGCGATTTGCGCCTCGATGCCCCACCCGCCTGGAAAGTGGAACCGCCCTCCCGCCATTTCGAAATCGCCGCCCGCAGTGAAGCTCGCGACCTTTCCTTCACCGTCACTCCGCCCGCCGCCGCAGCCACCGCTTCCCTTCGCGCCGTAGCCACCATCGACGGCCGCGAGATCTCGCACGGCATCGAGACCATCTCCTATCCGCACTTCCCCGTGCAGACCCTGTTCCCGCCGTCCCAGATCAAGCTCGTCCGCGCCGACGTCAAGGTCACCGCCCATAAAATCGGATACATCATGGGCGCCGGCGACGAAATGCCGGAATCCCTGCGCCAGTTGGGTCTCGACGTTACCCTGCTCACCCCCACCGATCTCGAACAGGGCGACCTCGCCCGTTTTGACGCTATCGTCTCCGGCGTCCGCGCCTACAACGTCCGCGCCGATCTGCGCGCCAATCACCGGCGTCTCCTCGATTACGTCTCCTCGGGCGGCACCTACGTCGTCCAGTACAATACCGGCGACCTCTCGCTCCCTCTCGGTCCCTACCCCATGACCGTCCCGCCCGGCTCGCGCTACCGCGTCACCGTCGAGGAAGCCCCCGTCGCTTTCCCCCACCCCGATAGCCCGCTGTTGCACACGCCCAACGTGATCGCGCCGACTGATTTCGATAACTGGGTCCAGGAGCGCGGCCTCTATTTCGCCTCCGATTGGGACCAGCGTTACCAGACCGTCCTCGCCTCCCAGGACCCCGGCGAATCCGCCATGGAAGGCGGCGAACTGTGGACCCGCTACGGCAAAGGCGTCTACATCTTTACCGCCTGGGCCTGGTTCCGCCAGTTGCCCGCCGGCGTCCCCGGCGCCTATCGCCTCTTCGCCAATCTCCTCAGCGCCAAGTAGTCGCCATGTGCGAACCCTGTGTCCTTGTGGACCGTGAACGATGGCGTCTTGTCGTTGTGGAACCGCACAGCCCCATGAACCGGCTCGGCCCCGATTTCCGCAGCTTCACGTACTCCCCCACCACGTCCTCGATCCGTACCTGCCCCTTAAGCTGCTCGACGAAATCCATTGGTGGCCCGCTGTTGTATTATCCCAAAGCCGCCCCGTCGCCCGTCGGATGCCGCGCCCATCCCCCCGCCCGTCGCGCAGCGAGCCCGCACACCAACCCTGCAAACCGTGGCAAATCGTAGCAAGTCGTGGCGCAGGCCTCCAGGCCTGCTGTGTCGAGATTCGTCTCGACATTTCTTCGCGCGCTCGCCAAACTTCCGGGCAGTTTCTAGGCGTAGAATGGGGGTGGGATGAGCCTTGACGACTACAAAGTAGTGCTGTACCGGAACCAGCCGGATGGCTGGGTGGCGGAAGTCCCTGCCATTCGAGGCTGCTACGCGCTAATGCCAACGCGGGAAGAAGCTCTGGCCGAACTCGGCGGCGTGTTCGAAATGATTGCTGCCGAATACTCCGACCAAGGTATGCCGCTGCCCGCTGACAGCACCGCGATTGTGAATGCCTAGCGCTCACGCCGACGAGTTTCGCCGCGCCGCCATGCGGCTAGGTTTCGAACGGCGCCGGCAGACAGGAAGTCACGAGCGCTGGGTTCATCCGGATGGTCGCGCCGTCACGATCCCGATCCACGGCGGAAATCAGATCGGCCCGCCCCTGTTTCACAGAATCCTGGCACAACTCGAAATCAGCCTGCAAGAGTTTCGGAGACTACAGTAGCTCTGCGAAGGATGCGGTGGTCAGATACTCACGCTAATCGTTGGCTAGGCGAGCCGCTCCGGTGCTTACGAAGGGCCTCACGAGACGGAAACCACAGGATCCTCTCATCCGGAAGCTGGCCCAGGAACTTCTCGAACTCATCGAGCACGATCGCGGTAAGTTCGGCTATCCGCCATATGGATTCCCCAGACCTGATGTACTTATCCCTGCTGTAGCTGAGGTGCGCCAGCATTCGGTTAAGGCGCTGTCTGTCAACAGCTAGACGCGCCACATCACCGATGTCTCGTGCCTGCGGATCGCCCAAGAAGTCGCTCGCAATCACGTCGTCGTCGTAGGTGGGCTGGAGAGACGGGCAAAGGAAGGCCCGAAGGTTGCGAAAATGGACCAGAAACGATTCGAGCGCCATGTTCCAATGCTCATTCGTAGGTGTCGTCGCTGGCGACCCATACTCTAAGCCGAGTATCGCCGAAGAGTAGACGAGCATCTCGATCTCGTACCTGACGTCCGCCGCTGCCTGGGCGAGAATCTGTTCCGCCCGCCTTTCGCGGGTCTTCACACTGTTGGGCACAGCTCATTTCTCCCGATTCCCATTCTACGGCGCGGCGCGATACGGCAGTAAAAATGTTCCGTCATGGAAGGGAAGTCGGTGGGGGTCGGCCATGACGGGTGCCCGTTTGGTTGCCGCAAGATTATTGCTGCGTATGCGCCGACCGGGTATTCTTAACCTATGGGCGTACCGCTTGACTGAGTGTCCGTCCTGCCGAACCGTTTGCGACGGCGCGCCAAAGTTCTGTCAGAACTGCGGCTACCCGTTTGCGTCTGCGCCCCTCGGGTCCACAAGCGAAGACGCACCAACTACTCCGGCCCTTAAGAAATGCCCCCAGTGTGCCGAGGACGTGCGGGCCGAAGCTCGCAAGTGCCGGTTCTGCGGGTACGAGTTTCCGCCCGAGGAGACCCAGCCGGCGGGGGACATCCAGGAGCCCGAGCGGCCCGCGATGAAACCCAAAGGTTGCGCCGTATTCGGCATCGCACTCGTGATCGGTGCGCTGGCCTACGGTGCGTACGTGAAATTCGGTGGCCACGCCACGGACTCCCCGCCCGCTCCCGGCGCCACCGGCATCGGAGATACGGCTACCGTGCGCCAGGGTGACGGCTCCTGGCCGTGCGGCTCAACGACTGAGGCCCTTGATGAACTGACGAAATGGGCCGTGCGCGGCGACGAAGAAGAAGTCGCGCGTACCCTCATCAAGACCGGATCGGTCAGCCTTGCTGGTGGGATCAGGGTGAAGATACTGGACATCGGGTTTGGAAAACGGAAAGTTCGCGTCCTGTCGAACGACCGCGAGTGCTGGCTAGCCTCCGAGGCTCTGACGCGATGAGACGCTACCGCCAGCGTAAGGCAGGGAGGGCGTGGGCGCCTTCCATCGCTTGACGCCACCCCGCCCCACGCGTAGCGTAAATACAAGGCCCCACCCGCATGAACATCGAAATCACCCGCCACGAAATCGAGTCGCTGATTCACCAACGGCTGCAGAGCGGCGCATTCACGGATGTCGAAGATGTCATCCTCAAAATACCCACAGTTTCCAACCCGGCCTGCCGCGTGACCCCGGGGAGAATCCGCCTGCAATCCCCCTACGGCGCCAGTATCGGCGAGCAGCACGGCGGCTGAACGGGTTTCGGCTCCATCAACTCCGCGCGCGTGTAGCTCGGATCGTACAAATTCAACTGCCACTTCCCGTCGCGACCGATCTTCGGCTTGTCCGGCGCAACCATGCCGCGCTCGACCACCGTCTTGTATCCCTGCTCCGCGCTCGCGACGCCCAGCGCCAGGTGATTCATCACGCCGAGAGTTCGCGGCGATGGATGCGGTTGGTTCAGCATGTATTCGAGCCAGTCCGTGCCATCGGGCACGCGCATCGAGACCCAATCGGTACGCTCGTCCGTCATGCCTCCGTACCACTGCAAGCGGAATCCCAGTATGTCCCGGTACAGCTTGTCCGCCGCGGCACGGTCCTGTATGGTGAAGCCCACGTGAATCATGCGTTCGGAAATGCGCGTCGGCGGTAGCGCCTTCCCGAAGTTCCGGCTGTGCAGCGATCCCGGCGCGTACTCGACGAACTCCACCATGTGCCCGTCCGCATCCTTAATGAAGAAACTTAGGTCGCCGTCCCCATCCGGCGCGACCGCTGCGGGGACCGTTACGCCGCGGCTCGCAAGGTAATCCCGTAACCTCCGGGCGTCGCTGGTCTCGAATGCGATGTGGACCAGGCGGTCTTCCGTTTCCTGCTTCAGCGTCGGCTCCACTTCGATGTACTGGTGGTCGTTCACCTTGAACACCGCGAGCGAATCGAGGCCGAACGGTTCCTGATATCCCAGGTAGCGGCCGTAAAAATTGCGCGCCGCGGCCAGATCGGCGGTCTTCAGCCTGATGTGGGCAACGCCCACGATCGGCGGGCGTGCCTGGCCGCCCGGCGTCTGGGCCATTAGAACGGAAGCGGCCGCGGCCGCAACCAGGACCGCGATGAGAAGATATCTGGAAGGCATGACGTCATTGTATACGCCGTTGCCGGAAAAGGGGACGGACGCATTTCTTGACCGAACCCCAACCCGCGTTCACACCCTCCACAAACATTTTCGCCTCCTCCAACCCACTCCCCCACAAGCGCTTATGCCCGTCGCCCCGGGCCCGGCGCGCTCATTCTACCCCGGTCCATGTCACAGTAATGGTGAGGCAGGTCCCCGCCCTGCCCGCCCGGGCGCCAGCCCGGCGCCGCGGTAGCCAAACCGGCCAAACGGGGCGAATTTGCCCCGGATTTCACCGGCAGTTTTGATTGTTTTCAGTGATTTAGCCAAGCCCAAACGGGGCAGATTTGCCCCGTTTCGCGTGTGGCAGAAACACGCAAGTCGCATCCCAGCACGGATGCGGCCGCGCGGTCCAGGATCGAATCGCCGATTCACCAGCAGCTCAGTTTACACTGAACCCCCTCAGTGCGATTCCGCTTCGCCAAGGCTCGCGCTGCGCGCTCTCCCGAATCCGCTACAATTAGGTGGAACGAAGGAGGCGAAGAAATGCAGCCGGTGATGACTGCGGGCTTGTCGGTGGAACACATCTTGCTGCTGGGCGCGATTCTCCTCGTGCTGTTTGGCGGCAAGAAGATCGGCGAAGTCGGCAAAGGCCTGGGTGAGGGAATTCGCAACTTCAAGACGGCCATGAAAGACGACCCGTCGAAGGGCGGCAATCCCCCAAAGGAACCGGATAAGATCGAAGCCAAGCAGTAACCCGGCTTCCTCGCGGCCGCCCAAGAACTGCGGGCGGCGCCTTCCCACAGTTCGCGCTCGAACGCAACAAAAACCCCGCCGGCTCAACCGAGCCAGCGGGGTTTCTCAATTCTCCGTGCGGGACCCGAAGCCTACTTGGCTTTCTTCGGCGGAACGATCGCGTCCTTGGCGGCCTTGGCCACNNATCTTGATCGATTCGCCGGTCGCCGGGTTGCGGCCAATCCGGGCCTTGCGGTCCACGCGCACCAGCCGGCCGATGCCGGGCAGCACGAATACGCCGTTCTTCTTCACTTCGGTGATTGCGGTCGAGGCCAGTGCTTCCAGAATGTCCTTCGCCACCTTGTTGGTGACCTGACCGTGCGCAGCGAGCGCCTTCACCAGTTGCGTCTGGGTCAATCTTGTCGTCGCCATAATTCTCCTTATGATTCTCCCGAATTTTCTCTATGTGCCGCGCGCCCGGCGTTTCGAGCCCAGCGGCGCCACACGCGTTCCATCGAAACATTATGAGGGCCCGGCGTTTTTGCGACTCGCCGAGCCGGATCGATAACAATCATACGGGAAGGTCATGGCGTTGTAAAGGAGAATTGCGCTAAAAACCACGTTTTTCCTCGGTTTTTTTCGTGGAAAGGCTCTCGCAGGCCCGTATTACGCGGTTTCGGCGAAGCCGGAGCCGGATTTCCATCGCAGTTCGCCGCGCCCATACACCACGCCGGGCTTGTTTTTCAGCACGCGAAAGCGCACGCTGCCCGTCCCAGCCGGCTCGAGCGCAATGCGCACGGCGGCGTAAAGTTTCAGCGCCGCGCCGCCGGCGCTGGTGTCGGCATCGCCGATCGCGTCCATCCGGGAGCGCGTCTGGTTGAGAAAAACCAGCGCCACGCCGCTCCTGATAACGGCCACCGCCAGCTTCTGCAAGCCCGCTGCCAGCACGCGGCCATGCAATCCCGCACCGCCCGTGCCGATCGCCATATCCAGTTCGATGGCCGGAACCAGCGCCGCCGCCGAGTCCACGACAAGCAGGCTGATGGCCTGCGAGGCCGCCAGTTTCGCCGCCATCTCGAAGGCTTCCTCGGCCGATTCCGGCATCACCACCGCCAGCCGGTCGAGCGCCACGCCCAGGCCGGCCGCGTACGTCTGGTCGAACGTGCGATCCACGTCGATCCACGCCGCCCCGGCGCCGCCAGCTTGCGCGCGGGCCACCATCTGCAGTGCCAGCGTGGTCTTGCCGGAGCCGCTCGCGCCGAAGATCTCCGCGATGGCTCCCAGTGGCAATCCGCCGCTGCCAAGCGCCGCATCGAGCGCCGCGAAACCGGTTGGGATGATGGCCGCGGCATGGCCCCCGGCTCCGCTATCGAGCCGCGCCAGCTTGCGCCAGATCGTGCGCTGCCGCTCCTGCTCCGTCATCGGCGGCCATCCCGGTGAGCCCCGGAACGGGGCGGAAGATCAGCTTCCCTCGAAACCCGCGTCTCGTTCACCTTCATGCCGCACCGCCAGGAAAGCCCCCGCGCGATTACTTCCGTGCCGGCGACGCTTTCGGTGCCGGTGCTGGCGGCGCGGGTACGGGCGCTCCCTCGACCGCCCCATCCGCCTTCACCAGCCCTAGTGCCTTGCGCAATTCCGTGTCGATGGTCAGCCGGATATCGGCATTGTCCTTCAGGAACTGGCGCGCGGTCTCGCGGCCCTGGCCGATGCGCTCGCCCTTATAGCTGAACCACGAGCCGCTCTTTTCGATCACGTTCTGCGCCACGCCCAAATCGAGCAGGTCGCCTTCCTTCGAAACGCCTTCGCCGTAAATGATGTCGAACTCGGCTTCGCGGAACGGCGAGGCCACCTTGTTCTTCACCACCTTGACCCTGGTGCGATTGCCCACCACCGCGTCGCCGTCCTTAATGGCCGCGATGCGCCGTATGTCGAGCCGGATCGACGCGTAGAACTTCAGCGCCCTGCCGCCCGTGGTCGTTTCCGGATTGCCGAACATGACNNCACGCCCATGTGGCTGTCGCCCATTTCGCCTTCGAGTTCGGATTTCGGCACTAGCGCCGCCACCGAATCGACAACCAGCACGTCGATCTGCCCGGAGCCGACCAGGTGCGACGTGATTTCGAGCGCCTGCTCGCCGTAGTCCGGCTGCGATACCAGCAGATTGTCGACGTCCACGCCCAGCTTCTTCGCATAGGCCGGATCGAGCGCGTGTTCGACGTCGATAAAAGCCGCGATGCCGCCCGCCTTCTGCGCCTCCGCGATGATCTGCAGCGCCATGGTCGTCTTGCCCGACGATTCCGGTCCGAAGATTTCGCAGATGCGCCCGCGCGGTACGCCGCCCACGCCCAACGCCGAGTCGAGCGAAATCGAACCGGTCGAGATTACCGAAACCGGCACGATCGCGTCCTTCGATCCCAGACGCAGGATCGAGCCCTTGCCGAACTGCTTTTCGATTTGGCTGAGCGCAATGTCTAACGCACGCGCGCGATCTTTTTCGTCCATGTTGGGTGACGCTCCTAGGATGGGGTGAATGCCCATTGTATCAGCCCCGCCAAACGATAGTGCCGCGCCCGCGCCGCGGTTCTCAGAGGTTTTCGAGCGCCGTATAATTGGACCGGAGGTGTCTCATGATGCGCCGCGTTTTCGCCGTGTTGCTGCTGGCCATATTCCCCCTCGCCGCCGCTCCTAAGAAGACCACCGCCACCGCCAAGGGCGAGAACGAAGACCTGATTCTGACCGCGACCATTTACATCGACCCGCAGGAGATCCAGCAACTGGTCGGATCCGATCTGGAGGGACACTTCTTCGTCGCCGACGTCCGCGTCGAGCCCAAGTACGGCAAGGAAGTCGCGGTCGATCCGGACGACTTCGTGTTGCGCACCGATAAGAACGGCGAGCACACGCAGCCCTACGTGGCGAGCCAGGTGGCCGGCAAGAACGTCATGACCGTCGCGCTTCCGAAGCCCAGTGCACCCAAGACAGGTTTCGGAATTGGCATGGGAGGCATCGACATGGGCAGCGGCAGTTCCAGCGAGCCGGACGCGAGCAAGGTCACCGTCAAGATCAGCACCGACGAGAAGGACAACCCGCTCGAAAAATCCCTCGACCAAAAGATGCTCCCCAAAAAGAAAACCGAGCAACCCGTTTCCGGCCTGCTCTACTTCCCGATGGAAAAGCAAAGGATGAAGGATCTGGAGTTGCGATATGGCGGGACGGAAAACCGGATTACGCTGAGGTTTAAGTAGGCTGCGGAAGAGGCGAACGGTTCATGCGGCACCACGGTCCGCGCTAAACTTAATTATGCCCCTCACCCTGACGCTCGACACTCACGGCGAGGAACTTGTCTCGGCGTACCTTCGCAGCGGCATGTACCGCTGGCCGGAAGAGGTGGTCGCGCGCGCCCTGGAAACCCTCGCCGCCGCGGAGCCCCAAGTCATGCCCAAGCGGACGATGTCGCCCGCTGAAGCCGTGGCCGACATTCGCGAGTTGCGCAAAGGCGTCACCCTCGGCGGTCTCCGCATCAAGGACTTGATTAACGAGGGTCGCAAGGACTGATGACCGCCTGTCTCGGCCATCCGAACTAATACCTTTGCGCCGTCTCTTTGACGGTCACGGTAGCTCTGGTGTCACCAACCTCGACTTTCGACCCGGTAGACACCGTGATCGGGTCGGTCTGCTTGCCTTGTATGGTGACGTCGAACTTGCCATTCACCGAGTACAGACCCAGGTTGACGCCTCCCTCGATATACAGGTCCGCCGTGCGCGGGGTCTCGGTCTCAATGTATGAGAGGCCGTCTATTTCCCATTCGCGCTGAGGCGGAACCTTGTACTTCCCACCGCTCTCAAGCTTGATCGTTCTTGGCTGGTAGGCGGCGGAAAACAGTATCTTAGGCGGTGGCTTCATACCCGCTTGTCTTTCCTTGATCCAGGCGCGAAGAGGGCTTGGCACGGATTCCAGGCCGTTGCCCGCACTGCCGTACAGCGTGATCGTATCGACGTCATGTATCGCCGCAACTACCGCGCCCGTCTTGAGGTCGAACACAAACGCGTCACCGGTGTTATCGCAGATCATCTCCCGGCAGCCACTTGCGAAAAGCAGATTGCCGGTTACCTTCGTCTCCCGTCGGCCTCCAAGTGCGTCGAGAAAGCGGGTCACCCCCGCGCCCACGAGTCGATTCAGCCGCTCCTCGATCTGATACTTCGTCATGCAGCCATCGTCCCAATTCTGGACGCACTTTGCCGCGAACTCCGCTTCCACCGCAGGCACGCCCGGCGGTGGAGCACTCGACTGAGTCGTGGATGCGACGGTCTGGGCAGAGGCCTTCGGAACGGATGGCTTGGACTTGCAGCCAATGTGAAGAAACAGGCAGAGCACTGAGGCCGCCGGCACTAGAAGTCGACGTGATGTGCGCGTGAGCATTGCTAGAGTCCTTTAAGATTCGGACAACTCGAATTGCTTCGGTTTCGCACGCTTCCGTTCCGCTCGTCCTACCATTATCGCCGTGGCCCCTGAGGCTGGTTTCGAAATGGCGCGGACTCCGCGGCCCTGCGATTGACCAAACCCGGAGGGTGATCCATGAGTACATGGCCGTCGGCGCCCGTCACCGGGTTGCCATGCGCGTCCCGGTGAACCACCCCTGTTGCCTGCATCATACGTTGCGTGGCCCGATGGAAATCGCCCCGATTGACGTCCGCCAGCACATTTCTGGCTCCGCGCGCGCCAAGGTTGTATGTAAGACTCACCAACGCGTCGAACTGCTCCTGGGTAAGCGGCGTTTGCGTGACAGCGCTTCGCACGGCCCGCGCCGCCGTTTCCGTGCGGGCGTGGAACGGCTCGTTGATCTGCGCCTCCGTGACGTGCCGCCGCAGTTCTTCCGCGGTGCAGGGCCCGGGGTGGACCAGCGTCCCGATCCCGTAGGTGCAGTTCCTCCCGCCATCCCTGTCATAGTAGTGATGGACAACTCCCTCGCGCGCCCGCATCGCATTTTCGCCCGCGTGGCTTACCCGCAGGTTCTGATTCACCCCTTGGTTTTGGCGTCCCCCGTGGAGTTACAGCGTGACCGGCTGCCATGCGATAAGTGCTCCTTTCCCGCGTGACATAACTTCGGGACCGAATGTTAGTAGAGTAACTCCGTTCAGGCGTCCCAATCTGCAACATCATATCGCCGAGCCGTTAATCACGTCAATCGGACCCTTGTATCCGAAAGGCGCAAAGGCGCCGGCTACGAACATCGAGGATCGACGCCGCCAGCGACCGGCAGGACAGGCGGATCTGGTTTTCCGCAGCGGCCAGAATGGTAGCGCTCCGCTGGGCGGCCGCGGCTTTTCTCATGGATGCCGCCGGGGTCCAGGCGTGGCGAGCGGTTCCGCACGCTATAATCGCTTCGTAATGGATCAATTCGCCGTGCGCCGCGTTGCGGCGTCCAACTGGCGGACGCTTTCGCTTTCGGGACTGGCCGGAAGCGAGCCGCGCGCCGCCGTCTCCCAGTGACCGCCCGGCTCATTCGGGCCGCGTGCAATCGAGCCGCGCGCCGCACCGGCTTCGAGGGCGTGCGATGAAGGTACGCGCGCGCACCGTTTTCAAGTTCGCCGGGGCTGCGCTCGGGCTGGCCGTGGTGGTCGGCATCGTGGTGCCCTATATCGACACCGGCTCCTATGGCGAGCGGCTGCGCGGAGCGCTCGAGCGCGCGCTCGCCCGGCGCGTCGAGTTCCGCGGCCCGGTCCGCTTCAGCCTGTTTCGCGGTCCCGGGTTTTCGGTGGAAGATGTGGTGATCCACGAAGACCCCTCGATCGGCTTGGAACCGATCGCTTACATGGAAACCATGACGGTGCGGCCCAGCCTTTGGTCGCTGGCTGGCGGCCGGTTCGTGATCGCCTCGATCAAGCTCGATGGCGCCAGCGTCAATCTGACCAAGTCCGGACCCGCCGACGAGTGGGGACGCTGGAATTTCGCTTCGCTGATCGATCGCTCCGTAATGAGCCGCGCGCCCTCGCTGCATGTGCGCAACGGCCGCATTCATTTCAAATTCGGCGATCGCAAATCGGTCTTCTATCTGACCGAGACCGATCTCGACATTTCTCCGCCCGGCGCCGCGGGCGGCGGCTGGGCTGTCGATTGTTCCGCCCAAGCGGCGCGCACCGACCGCGCCGCGCAAGGCCTGGGCGAATTCCGTTTGCGCGGCCGCTGGTACCTGGCGCCGGAGCGCGTGGATCTGAATCTCGATATCGACCGCACCCTGCTGGGCGAGATGACGGCGCTGCTGCGCGGCCAGGCCGGCGGCGTGAACGGGCGGATTTCGGCGCGCCTGCGCCTGGCCGGGCCAATCGATGGCATTGGCATCGCCGGGCGCCTGACGATTGAAGATGTACACCGTTGGGATCTGATGCCGCCGTACGGCCAGGGCTGGCCGCTCGAGGTGCGCGGCCGGCTGAACCTGCCCGGCCAGGATCTCGCGATCGAATCCAGCTCCGTCACCGGCGCGCCGCTGCCGCTCGAGGTGCGCTTGCACGCGAGCAATTACCTATCGCAACCGCGCTGGGCTGCCTCGCTGCGGTGGAATCGTTTTCCGCTCGGCCCGTTGCTCGATCTGGCGCGGCACATGGGTCTCGAAGTTCCGCCCAAGCTGCAATTGGATGGCGCGGTGGATGGCGCGGTCGGCTACTCCGGCGCCGGCAGCGTGCAGGGCGAACTGGCGATGCACGGCGTGGCCATCACGATTCCGGATGCGCCGCCGCTCACCGTCGATCAAGCCGACGTCGTGCTCGATGGCGGACACGCGCGCCTGGCGCCGGCGGTGGTGCGCACGGCCGGCCACGACGAAGCGCAGATCGAAGCCGATTACGCTTTCGGCGAAGGAGCCTTCGATTTCGGGATTTCCGCCGGGCGCATGCGCGTCGAATCGCTCCGCCCGCAGGTCGCAACGGCCGCCATTCCCTGGCTCGAACGGATTCGCAGCGGCGATTGGAGCGGCCAGTTGCATTACCACCGCGACGCCGCCAAATCGGGTTGGAAGGGCACGCTACAAGTGAACCGGATCGAGGTTCCGGTCGATGGTTTGGCGAGTCCGCTGCAGATCGATTCCGCACGCGTCGAACTGGATGGCGCGAAGGTCGCCATCGACCGCCTGCATGCCGCCGCCGGTAAGTTGAGTTTCTCGGGCGATTACAGCTATCTGCCCGGAGAGCCGCACCCGCATCGCGTCCACCTGCGCGCGGCGGACTGGGACGCGGCCGAGATCGAAACCGAATGCCTGCCGGCGCTGCGCCGCGAGTCGAACCTGATCGACCGCGCCCTGGGCCGCACCGCGCTGCCCGATTGGCTGAAGGAGCGCCAGACGGAGGGCACCTTGCAGATCGACCACCTGGACATCGCCGGCGGGCGCCTGGACGGTGTCCGCGCGCGCCTGGCATGGGACGCCGGCCGCATCGAATTCACCAGCCTCGAGGCAAGCCTCGCCCGCGCCCTAATCAAAGGGCGCCTGGCCGTGAACCTGAATGGTGCGCTGCCCGCGTACCGGTTCACAGGACAAGCGAAGAATATTTCGTGGCAATCGGGCGGCCTGGATGCGGTTGGTTCGCTCGAAGCCTCCGGCCTCGGCCGGCAATTGGCTGCCAGCCTGACTTCGACAGGAACTTTTACCGGGGCCGGGCTCGATTTCGGTGCCGTGGCTCCGTGCCGCGCCAGCGGAAAATACAACCTGGCATGGGTGCGCGGCATTCCGCGACTTAGATTCACCGATGTCACCCTGCGCACCAGCGACGATGTATACACGGGACACGGCGCCACTCAAAACGATGGCAAGTTATTGATCCTACTAACCGACTCCGGTAAGGAATTGCGCCTGTCCGGCCCCCCCGGCAAATTGAAAGCGGAAGAACCCGCGCATCCGTAGTTCTCGCTGGGCGGGTTTCGGCTTGCCCGCTCTCCATTTCCCGCCACGGCATCGAACGCGTCATCGCGTCAACGGCCAACTGTACGGTTCTGAACAGCGATCGGAAATGCGCAGAATCGCCGCCATCGATCTGGCATCTGTATCCCAACACGGTACGTGTAACTTTGAAACCTTGGGGGGGATCGCGATGATTCGCGGAATACTACTTGCTGCTGTAATCGCTGCGCTTGCCATGGGCCTTTCGGTCCCGGCGAGCGCTGGCACAATCTACAACTTCACCTCGTTCGACGGCCTGGGGAACAACGGCGGGGGAACCACGGTCAATGGTATCGACAACAACGGCGACGTGGTGGGCTTCTCATCGGACAACGCAGCCACGCCCACGCTGTTCACCAACTTCATTCGCTACCCGAATGGCACAATCGCTGCGCTGGCGATTGGCGGGGGCCCGTTGGCGATGGCGAACGGGATCAACGATTCCGGCACCGTCGTCGGCATGGATTCGAACGGCACCGCGTTCTCGCTTGCCGGCGGCACCTTGACGACGCTTCCCAACGTCAACGGCGACACCGCCTCCGAGACGGCGTTCGGCATCAACGACAGCGGGCTGGTTGTCGGCCAATACACGGACAGCGTAACGGGCACCACCCCGGGGTTTCTCTTCAGTGGCAGCGCGTTTACGAATTTGAATCCGGTGGTGAATGCCGCCGTGACGAACGCCCAGTCCATCAACGATGACGGCCTGGTGACCGGCTTCTATTCGACCGATGGCGTACACCAACACGGTTTCTTCTACAATTTGGAGACGAATCAGTTCACCTTGCCGGCCGATCCGAATGTGGCGAACCTCGTTCTCACGCAGTTCCTGGGCGTCAACGACAATGGTCTTGCGGTGGGGTATTACCAACTGCCCGACGGGAGCCAGCACGGGTTTCTCTACAACACCACGACGCGAACCTATACGTATCTCGACGACCCGAACGCGGCGCTGAGCGGGGTGAGCATCACTCAAATCACCGGGGTGAACGACGCGGGCGATATTTCCGGATTCTATGTGGATGCCGCAACCGGCTCGCAGCGCGGGTTTTTCGCTGCTCCAGCGGCTGGCACGGCGCCCGAACCAGGCACCTTCGGGCTGCTACTGGGCGGGCTGGTGACAGTGGTTGCGGCGGGCCGGTCGTGGCGACGTGGGCGGAAGCTGGGCGCAGTGTAAACGAGCTTGGGTGGATTTGAGTAACTCTCTTATGATCAATGGCTTTTGCGTACTGGACGTCATCACGGCTTTTCGTTGCCAGGACGCTGCGCAGGGTTCCGCAAACTCTATGAGCGGAGCCGCCCTTGACGCAAGTGAGCTATAATATACATAGGTCACTGGGCGAGTTTCCCATTTGCTATGCCACTTTACGAATATAGTTGTCACCGCTGCGGAAAACACTTCGACGTGCTGCAGAAGTTCGCCGACGAACCTCTGACGACGCACCCGGATTGCGGTGGGGAAGTGGAACGGCTGATTTCGGCTCCCGCGTTCAAATTCAAGGGTTCCGGCTGGTACGTGAACGACTACGGCAGCGGCAAGACTTCCTTGCCCGATTCCGCGAATGGACACGGGAACGGACACGGACATGGCGACAAGAACGGAAGCAAGCCCGAGTCAAAGCCCGAAACGAAGTCGGACACCAAGCCGGTAAGCCAGCCCCAGAGCAAGCCCGCCCCGGTAGCCAGCGCCGACAAATAGTCGCCGCAACTGCTCACGAATTCGCCGGCCGCTTCCAACCCCTCGCCATCTTGAATTAATAACCCGCTCCCCCGGCGTCGAGCCGCGACTCGGATCGACGTCCGCGCGCACCGGGGGAGCGTTATCCCGAAATCCGAAGTTGAACAATCAAAGCCCAATCCGCTCAAGGCGAGTCGGACGGATCTTCGAAGTGATCCGGACTTCGGATTCCAGGGTATAACTCCTGCCTGTGGCAACTACTCTTGCCCAGGCCGTTGTGGCGGGTGCGAGCGACCTGGCTGCCCACCCGGTAGTCCGCCTGGGCCACCGTGTCCCTCGGGGCCGCGGCCGCCCGGGCGTTCGCTATCGAGCTTCTTCCACTGCTCCGGTGTCAGCACATGGCGCAACCCGAGCAACAGCCGCGCGTTGGCCTTTTCGAGTTCGGCGCGCGCCTGCGCCACGCGATCGATTTGCGGCAGCACCTTGGCGTCGTCCGGGTTGGCCGCTTCGAGCAGCGGATCGAGCGTCGCCTCTTCCCTTTCGAGCGCGGCATGCAGGTCGATCATCTTCATCCGGTGCTGTTGGAACACCTCGTCCATTTTCTTCTGCTGATCGGCGGTGAGGTTCAACTGCTTGGCCAGTTCGGGATTGTTCCACCACTTGCCGGCCGGACCAGGCATCATCATGCCGTGCTCGGGGCCATGGCCCGGTTGAGGACCCCGCGGCGCGGCGAGCGTCCCATGCACGGGCGGGAAGGGCGCGTTCGGAGGCGCCGGCGGCCAGCCCTCCGGCGACGGCTGTGCGAGCGAGAAGCCACCGAGCGCGGACACGAGTAGAGCGGTCTTCAGTATCGTCAGTTTCATTCTTGCCTTCCTTTATTTTGAATTACTGGCTGGAACCGGATTGCCCGGATGGTAGGTTCCAAGCCACGAGTTTTTCGAGTGGCTGCATCGGCTCCGGCGCCGAGCGCGAAACTTCGGTTTGCACGTGTTCGAGCAGGAGTTCGTCCTGGCGCGCCATCTCGAGCGCGCGCTGGTGCTCCCGGTGTTGGTAAACCGGCGCGGCGACCAGCAGTGCCGCGGCCGCCAGTGCGACTCCCCATGTCGTGAAACGGCGCCAGCGTCGCGCCATTGGCGCCGCCGGCTGCGGCCACAGAACCGGCGTTTGGCTGGCGCACCAGGCGCGCGTCGCCGTGCCGAACCGCTCGAACGGCTCGCCCGCGCGTTCCAATTCCGCCGCGCAACCGGCACACTCCGCCAGGTGCCGTTCCGCGCCGCCTGCGCGAATTCCGGCCAGCCATTCCGATATCTCCACCTGCGACAAGTGCCCGCTCATTCGTTCTCCCTCAATTTCCTCCGCACCGCATCCACCGCCCGAAACAGGTGCGCTTTCACCGTGCCTTCCCGCAAGCCCGTCGCCGCGGCGATTTCCCGTATCTCCATTTCGTCGACGAACCGCAGCAGAAACACCGTGCGTTGCCGCTCCGAGAGCGCTGCCGTCGCGCGCCAAACCGCGTGCACCTGCTCGCGCGCCGACGCCTCGGCTTCGGGCGAACTGCGCCGGTCCACCAGCCAATCGCCCGTGAACGCCACGTCCAGGCTGGTTTGCGCGGTTCGCCGCCAAAAGCGCAGACGAGCGCTCTTGCGATAGTCGTTCATCAGGTTGACGGCGATCCGGATCAACCAGGTGCGCACGCTCGCCTGTCCGCGAAACCCGCTCCGCGCCTGGTAGGCGCGCAAAAAACACTCCTGGGTCAGGTTCTCCGCCGGCTCCCGTTCGCGCAGGGAGGCGAGCAGAAACCGGAATACGGCCGGCCGGTGTTCTTCCACAACGGCACCGAAATCCGCGAGTTCCCCCACGAAGATCTCCGTCACCGGAACCCTTTCCGCCGCCAGCGTTGTTTCCATTCGCTACTATAGACCGGATCCCCGGTCGAAAGGTTTACGCGCCGGCGGGAGAAAAGCGTCACAACCGCGGACGGTTCTCTTGACTCCTACCGGGACAGAGCGGCGCCCTCAATCCGGCCCGCCCGCCAGAGCGGTCGTCGTCGCCGGCAGAGCGAGGATCGAAGGCAGGCGCGGAACGATCGGGCCGCCAGGGCGCGGCGCCAGGTCACACCAGCTCGAAGCTCTCGCCTGGTTTGGGGATCACCGTCTCCAGGCCGAAGCGGGACTGGATCTGGGACGCGAATGCGAGCGACTGCTGCGGCTCGCCATGGACGATAAAAACCTTGCGCAGAATTGGCGCCAGCGGCCGCATCCAGTCGAGCAGTTCGTTGTAATCGGCGTGGGCGCTAAGTTCGTCCAGGCTGGAGATTTGTGCGCGCACCCGCACCGGTTCGCCGAAGATCTTTACCTCGGGCCACTTTTCAATCAGCTTCCGTCCCAGCGTGTCCTGCGCCTGAAAGCCGGTGATGAGGATCGTGTTGCGCGGGTCCTCGATCGAGTTGCGCAGATGGTGCAGGATGCGCCCGGCCTCGCACATTCCCGAGGCCGAGATCACGACGAAGGGGCCGTGCAGGTCGTTCAGCTTCTTCGATTCGCTCGCTTCGCGCACGTATTGCAGGCGCGAGAAGCCGAACGGGTCTTCGCTGTGCAACAGGTACTCGCGCGTCTCTTCGTTAAAACACTCGGGATGGTCCCGGTGAACCTGGGTGACATTGATCGCGAGCGGGCTATCGACGAAGATCGGGATGCCGGGAATGCGCTTCTGATTGAAGAGCTGGTGCAGCAGCAGCACCAGTTGCTGCGCGCGCCCCACCGCGAAAGCGGGAACGATGATGCGCCCACCGTGGTTCGCGGTGCGGTTGACGACGTCGGCCAGTTTGTTCTCGACGTGTCCGGCGTCCTTATGCAAACGGCCCCCGTAAGTGCTCTCGACAATCAGGTAGTCGGACGTGGGCATCGTTTCCGGATCGCGGATGATGGGCAGACCGGGACGGCCCACGTCGCCCGAAAACGTCAGCCGGACACGGGCGCCGTTTCGATCTTCGTCGAGCGCCACGCTCGAGGAGCCCAGTATGTGACCGGCATCGCAAGAAACGTAGCTGAGGTTTGGACCCAGTTCCTGCGGCTGGTGATAGCGGACCGGTTGGAACAACGGCAGCGTGCGTTCGGCATCCTCGGTCGTGTACAGCGGCACCGCGTGCCCGTCTTCAAGACCGGCCGCCTTGCGATGCTCGTGGCGCTTGTTGACGAACTCCGCGTCCTTTTCCTGAATGTGGGCCGTGTCGCGCAACATCCAGTTGCAGAGATCGATGGTCGCCGGAGTCGAGTAGATGGGGCCCGTGAAGCCGTTCTTGACGAGCGTGGGCAGGTTGCCGCTGTGGTCGATGTGCGCGTGCGAAAGCACCACCGCGTCGATCGAGGAGCCGGCCACCGGCAGATTCCGGTTCTTCGCGTCCGCCTCCTTGCGACGCCCCTGAAAGAGCCCGCAATCGAGCGCGTATCGCCGCCCGCCCGATTCCACAATGTGCATGGAGCCGGTCACCGTCCCCGCCGCTCCCCAGAATGTGACCTTCATCGGCCTGCCTCCCGTTCCGTCATGGTTGCCTCCAAAAAGGTTGATAGTAGCGCAATTGGAGTCGAGGCAAGTGTGGCGACGATGCGGAACTTCAGTGTGCAGGCGGTTAGCGGCCTCGCGGAGCGCCTTTGCGCGGCGATTGCGGAAGATTCCGGTATCAGTTTCCCAAATCCGTTGGCCTAAGATCGCCAAAAGACTTCAGACTTGCGCGGTGCGACGAGCGCCCCGATCTCCCGTAAAACGACGCCGGCATTTGACACCCCACCCGTCCGTTTGTTGTAATGAGATTACCTCATTGCTCCTCAGTAGCTCAATGGTAGAGCATTCGGCTGTTAACCGAAGGGTTGTAGGTTCGAGTCCTACCTGAGGAGCCAAAGAATCAATAACTTACAGCATTCTTCTTCGATTCCAACCCCACAGAACCCCACAATAGCT
>PMKM01000051.1 GCA_003157745.1 Bryobacterales bacterium
CTCGGTGGGGCTGGAGATTTGACCAGCCGCGATGTGCGCCGCATGGCCGAAGCCTGCGGCTTCGAGTTGGCCGGCGTGGCCCGCCCGTCGCCGGCGGAGGGCCGCAATCACTATCGCGCCTGGGTGGAAGCGGGATTCGCGGGCGAGATGCGCTATCTCACCGATCACCGCGCCGCCATGCGCGACGATCCGCGCACGCTGCTACCCTCTGCCCGTTCGGTGATTTCGGTTGGCAAGCTGTACAACACGCCGCAGCTCTATTCGACACGGTTCGATGCGGCCGAGTTGGCCTGGATTTCGCGCTACGCCTGGAGCGAAGATTATCATCGCGTGCTGCGGCGCGGATTGCGTCGCTTGCAGGCGGCCCTGCGCGAGGATATCGGCACACCGTTTGAATCGAGAATCTGCGTCGATATTGCACCGCTGCTGGAGCGCGAGTACGCGCGACTGGCCGGCCTCGGCTGGATTGGCAAGAACACGTGCCTCATCAATCAGCCGCGCGGCTCGTGGTTCGTGCTCGGCGAATTGCTGGTGTCTCTTGAGGTCGAAGCAGACGCTCCACCGCCCGACCGCTGCGGCACCTGCCGCCGCTGCATCGACGCCTGTCCCACCCAGGCCATCGTGCCGCTGGGCGATCGCTACGCCGTCGATTCGCGTTTGTGCATTTCGTACTTGACCATTGAGTTGCGCGGCTCGATTGCCGAAGAGCGCCGCACCGGCAACGGCGGCCACGTCTTCGGTTGCGACATCTGCCAGGACGTGTGCCCATGGAACGCCCGAGCGCCAGTCACGGCCGATCCCGTCTTTCATCCGCGCATGGTCACGCCGCCGCTCGAACGCCTAGCCGCGCTCAGCGAACTCGAATTCCGCGATCTGTTCGCCTCGACGCCCGTCAGCCGCGCCCGCTACACAGGCTTCCTGCGTAACGTCGCCGTCGCCATGGGCAACCGCGCCCTGCCGCAATTCCGCCCCGCGCTAGAGAAGCTGGCGCGGTCTGAAGACGCGGTGGTCGCCGAGCACGCGCAGTGGGCGCTTGGAAGACTCGCCCAAAGCGGCTGAACGAACAGCGCCCCGTCGGGAACCTGATCTACCGCGTGCGCCGGCGTTTGGAAGCGGTCGCGGAATGCGCGGCACTGGCGATCGCGCGGAGCGCGCCATTCACCGCCTTGGCGTCTGGAAACAAGTCCGCAAGATCGGGATCGATCAGCACCAGGTTCGTTCCCGCGGTTGCGCGTGAGCAGTATTTCCCACGAACGCCGCCCTTCAATCGCAAGAGATCGTACTCGGGCCTCAAGTCGTCACCGATCTTGGCTGCCGGTTGCTTTTTCATAATGATCGCGTTCGACGCGCGCTTACGATCCGAATCCGCTCCCCGCGCTGACAATGGGAAACGAACGCCAGATTCCCCTTCATTGTACAAACGATCGTGATTTCCCGATATTCGTCGACCGAATGATCGGGGTCCAGGAACGTCGCCGCAAGGGGTCTAGAAACACGGTGGCCGCATCCTCGAAGGCCAAACCATGTTTCCTGAGATTCGCCGCCGCCTTGCGCGCGTCCCATTCAAACGTCACGCCCGCAAGTCTACCTCATCGCGCTCGGCTCGCGTGCGCGATCACAGCAGCACCACGCGCTGACGGGCTTTGTGGCACGCCGATGCCAGAACTCGGTCGAAGGTCACGAGCGTGGCATCTGTGACCTGGCTGACCGCGCGCAGGTAGCAATCGCCGAGCGCTTTCGGCGATGACAGCCTGGAAAAAGGACGGGTGGCCGCGCGAAAGGCCACATCCAGGTCAAACGGCTCCGGCCGGATTCCGACTCGCGAATCCTCCAGCCACCGGTCGAAAACCTTCCAGGCTTCGCCGATGGTCCGCACATCCTTGCCCATCACGGCCGACGTCGCCAACAGCCGCAGCAGCCCAAGTTGTGTGAGCCGGCAAAAGTAGAAACGGTTATCCTCCTGGCGTGAAAACCAGGCCCACGCGGCTTCGGAGTGCATGTGATTGGCCCAGCTCAGGGCCAGCCACACGTTCAGATCAGGCAAATAGGACGTCGTACGGATTCTCCCGGTCGGGACTACCGGCCGCCGGCCTGCCCTTCTTTCCCACCAGTGGCGCCGTCACGGGCCGCGGTGGCTGCGGCCGGAATTCGCTCTCGACGGCGCCGGTGATCAGAGCACGAATCGAAGTATGTTCCGCAGCCGCACGCTGCCGGAGCGCGGCATGAAGATCGTCCGGAATATCGATCGTGGTTCGGACGCTCATGCCATAATTATGTCACTTCGGATTCCCGCGCGCCATTCAACGTTCTGAAACCCCCGCCACGATAGGATAAGAGTGTGCGGCTGCTCCTATTGGTTTCGGTTCTGATCTCCACGGCATGGGCCGAGGATCCGCTGGTCGAGCGCGGCTTCGTCCATTTCTACAATCTCGAATACGACGAGGCAATCGCCGATTTCAAGAGCGCCATCGCGGCTCAGCCCAACGATCCGGAACTGCACAATCACCTGGCGCAAACCATCGTGTTTCAGGAGATGTACCGCGATGGCGCGCTCGAAAGCGAACTTGTCAGCGGCACCAACTCCTTCCTGCGGCGGCCGAAGCTGAACCCGACCCCGCAGACCGAGAGCTGGTTTCTGGCCGAGGTGGCGAAGGCCATGGCGCTGGCCCAGCCGCGCGTCGATCGGAATCCGAAGGACACCGCGGCGCTTTACGCGCTGGGCATTGCCTACGGTCTGCGCTCCAACTACTACTGGGTGGTCAAGAAGTCGTGGCGCGATTCGCTCAAGGATGCCACGACCGCGCGCCGCATGCACGCACGCGTGGAGGCGCTCGAACCGAACAACGTGGATGCGCGGCTGGTGGAAGGTCTGCACGATTACATCATCGGCAGCCTTCCCTGGACTTGGCGCACGTTCGGCTTCCTGATCGGCATGCACGGCGATAAGGAACTGGGCATACGCCTCGTGCAGGACGTGGCGGCGCACGGCAGCGACAACCGGATCGACGCCGAAATCTTCCTCGGCGCGCTCTACCGCCGCGAGAATCAGACGCGGCGCGCGGTGCCGATCGTCGAAGACCTGATCCGCCGCTTCCCCCGCAACTACCTGCTGCGCCTCGAACTGTCGCAGATGTACAGCATGGCGGGCGACAAGA
>PMKM01000154.1 GCA_003157745.1 Bryobacterales bacterium
CGAAGGCATGAGCCTTTCCGATTTCCTCAAGCGGGAACTGGCGCGCGCGGCGGAGAGGCCGAGTATGCAGGAGTGGCTCGACCGCGCGCAGCAAGCTCAGCCCATCCGGACCAGGACGAGCGCCGTCCAAGCGATTCGCGAACTAAGAGATTCGCGATGATCGTTCTTGACGCCTCGGTCGTGGTCGAGCTTCTTACCAACGGCGCCCTGGCCGATTCCATTAGAAGCGACCTCGCCGGGCGCGACGAGTCTTTCGTCGTTCCGCACCTGATCGATGTCGAAGTGGTCAGTGCGATTCGCCGCCTTACGGCCGGCCAGCGGATCGGCACGCATCGCAGCGATCAATTCCTCGCAGCCCTGGCGGCGCTGCCAGCGGAACGTTACTCCCACACGCCCTTGCTTGGCCGCATTTGGGAACTGCGGCACAACTTCACCGCCTACGATGCCACTTACATAGCCCTCGCCGAAGCCATGAACACCGTCCTCTACACCTGCGACGAGAAACTGCGCAAAGGCCACCGCGCGCGCGTCGTGCTGTTCACGCGGTCATGACGGGGCGCTGCTTCTCGGCACGGCAAAGAGCGCGAGACGGGCATAGTACACCCAAGTGAATCCGCTCGACCTTCGGGACTGCCCCCTTCCCACCCCCCAGCCAAACCGACGCAGGGGCTTCGCGCGACTCACCTTCCGATGTCCGTCCACTCAACTTCGAGTTCCCGGAGCACTCCTGAAGGCGCGTCCGCCTGGCCCTCCTTCGCCCGGAACACAGCATTGGCTCGCTTGTGAGGAACCAGTAGAGCGGAGATGCGGGCCTTGAGAGTCGCCTCCAATTCCGCATAGCGCGGGTGTGAGCCCGGCAGTCCCGGGTGCGTCGACTGCGGCACCGATCCCAGGTGGAACGCCGCCTCCCATTCGCGCCAGATTAGCTCTTGCTCCATCGCCAACGTAAGTGTTTCTGTATCAATCGGAGTAAGGATGAACGTCTCGCTGTAATCGCTCTTCGCGTCGTTCCACTCGCAATCGTAATGGTGCGGCTCACCTGAGTACGCGGCTATTCCAGAACGGGGGCCGTCGTAGTAATCCCAAACTGTGTACACGTGCTCGAATGCCATATGATCGGAATTCCCTCACCGCCACGACGCCATCTCGCCGCCGACCACCCTGATTGCTATCGGCCGCTACCTGACCTTCGACGCGCGCCCAGACAGGCGACGAAAAGCGATCGCCTGTCCTACCTCTGCTCTTCGACTAACTCCCACAGCCCGCGGCCGCACATGTTGGGGCATTCGGGGAGGGTATCGCCTTCGGCGAAGTGGGCGGGGGTCTTGCAGACGCTGCACCAGTAGATACCGGTCGCGGGCGCGGGGGTGCCAGGTTTGTGATTCATGAGATTGGGTTCCTTTTCTATTGCGCGGGGTTCAACACCCAATCTACCATCTGTTCCATGCGATCGACTTTCAGGTCGGGCGGTGTGAGGTCGAGCGACTCGGGCTGAAAACCGTAGGTGACGCCGCAGCAGGCGATGCGGGCGTTGCGCGCGGTCTCGACATCGACTGAGCTATCGCCGACCATGAGCGTGCGATCGCGGCCGATCCCGGTCTGCTCGATCAGACAGTCGATGCCGATGGGATTTGGTTTCTTGAACGCGAAGCTGTTACCGCCGTAGACGCGAAAGAAATGCGGCCCAACGCCGAGGCCTTCGAGGATGGCCTGACTCACGCGGACCGGCTTGTTGGTGAGCACGGCCATGCGCTTTTGGGCGGCGGCGAGGCGGTCGAGCGACTCGCGTACGCCTGGATAAATCGTGGTGAAATCGAGATCGTGCTCGCGGTAGTACTCGAGAAAATACTCGAGCGCTTCCTGGACTTCGGGCTCGCTGGCCTGGTCGCCCACGGCGCGGCGGATCAGCAGTGGAGCGCCGTTTCCGACATAGGAATAGACACGCTCGTTCGAGAGCGCGGCCATCCCCAAATGGAGGCGGGTGGCGTTGACGGCATTGGCCAGGTCGAGGCGCGAATCGATCAGCGTGCCATCGAGATCGAAAACCAGCAGGTCGAACACTAAGGCTCTTTCCTTCGCGGGAATCTGGAAACGGCGCAGCAGCGCGACCAGGGGGGTCGCGCGCGGACGAGGGCGTCCGCCCCACAGTGCGATTGGAAGCGAGCGGAACACTAGGCCGCGCCGAGCCTCCGCTTGCGCACGGGCGCTGCGCGGTGAGCGGGCTTGCGTCGCGAACGGCCGCGGCAATCATCGAGGCCATATTCCAGGGCTTTGCGCTGCAGGGTGTTGCGGTGGATTCCCAACTGCTTGCTGGCGGCGGACTGGTTACCCTTGCTGTTGTGGAGCGCGGCTTCGATCATGCTCCGTTCGAGGAGCCCGACCGCATCGGTGAGAGAAACACCGCCGTTGAACAGTCGCGCCACCAAACCGTCAAATTCGTTTTTCATTTCTCATCCTTGTTCGCCGCGGGCGGGGTGACTTCGTGCCGGGTGTTTGCCCAGGTTTGCCTGACTTGCCCGTATGCCCTGCGAAAACCATCTTTGAACTCGTGCGGAGCCAACTCCGCAGCCACGTTGGCGGCGCCCACCAGGTAAGGGGCCAGGCGGGACTGCGCCACCGAGGCCGGCGGGGTGTCGCCATGAGAGAACGCCATTATTCCGGAAATCAGCACGACCGAAATCAGAGCAGCGCGCAGCACGCCGAAGCCCGCGCCCAGCAGATGATCGAAGAAAGACAGCCCGGTCACCCGCAGGAACTTGCCGATCACGAAGCCGGCCAATACGCCCAGCAGCAACACGCCGCAGAAGACGATGACGAAACCGAGAAAGTGCGCGGCCTGCGGCGACTTCAGGTGCGGCTCCAGAAAGCCGCCCGCCCAGCCGTAGAACCACAATCCCAAGATGAACCCGAGCACGACGGCGGCCAGCCGGATGATTTCGCGCGTGAAGCCATTGCGAAAAGCGGCGATCACGGAGCCGACCAGAATCAAGCCCAGCACCGCGTCGAGCCAGTTCATAATGGGTGTCCCGTGAGCGACTGATACGCCTGGCGGTATTTCTCGCTGGTCTTCAACGCGACCTTTTCGGGCAGCGGCGGGGCCGGCGGGCGCTTGTTCCAGCGAATCGATTCCAGGTAGTCGCGCACGAACTGCTTATCGAAGGAAAACTGCGGGCCGCCGGCGGCGTACGTCTCGGCCGGCCAGAAGCGGGAGGAATCCGGCGTCAGCACTTCGTCGCCGAGCACGAGCGCACCATCGACGAAGCCGAACTCGAACTTGGTATCGGCGATCACGATGCCGCGCGATTCGGCGTAACGGGCGGCGCGCGAGTAGATGCGAAGCGTAAGCTCGCGCAGCTTTTGTGCGAGGTCTTCACCGATCAGCGAGGCGCACTGGGCGAAGGAAATGTTTTCGTCGTGGCCGGTCTGCGCCTTGGTGGACGGTGTGAAAATCGGCTCGGGCAACTTGTCGCTTTCGCGCAGGCCGGCCGGAAGCGCGATGCCGCAGACGGTTCCCTGCGTCTGGTATTCCTTCCAGCCGGAGCCGGCCAGATAGCCGCGCGCTACGCATTCGATGTCGACCATTTTGGCGCGCTTCACCAGCATGGAGCGGCCTTCGAGCTGATCGCGGAAGGCGCGCAGCGGCGCGGGATACTCATCCACCTGCGCGGTCAGAAAATGCGTCGGCGTCAGGTCGCGCAGAAAGTCGAACCAGAAAATCGAAAGCTGGGTCAACACCTTGCCCTTGTCCGGGATGCCGGTGGGCAGGATGTAGTCGAAGGCCGAGATGCGGTCGGTGGCGACGATGAGAAGCTCTTCGCCCACGCGATAGACATCGCGCACTTTGCCGCGAGCATGAAGATCTATGCCAGGAAGATCCGTCTCCAGAATGACCGGGTTCTTTATGGGATGCACAGCGCCTTTTGGATTGTCGATCGGGGGGGCATTTCAAAATCATAACCCCATCGGCGCCGATTGCAAACCGAATTCTCGAAAATATTTCCGCCGCGCCTGGGTGGTGCGCGGCGGCGGCGGCGCGCTTTGGCGCTGCGACGCGCGGCTTCCATTGCAGATTGAAGAACTTCGGCGGATCGCGGCCAAAAGCGCGGCGGCGGGAACTGTACAATCGAGGAGTGACCGACGCCGAACTGCTCGAACGAATCGCCCGACTGCCGCACGCCCGTGCTAACTTTAAGCAACTTGTGCGGGAGCTCGGTACGCGAGGCGAAATGCGCACCGAGCTCGAGACGGCACTCGCGCGGTTGACCGCGCGCCGGGATCTGATCGAGATGCGCAGCGGCCACTATACGGCCACCGCGCGCAGCCGCGAGTACGCCGTGGGCCGCTTGAACATGCACCGCGACGGCTACGGATTCCTGATTGCAGACCGCCCGATCGAGGGCGTTCAGGGTGATGTGTTTCTGCCGCCGGAGACGGCGGAAAAGGCCATGCACGGGGACCGCATCGTGGTCCGCATCGCGCGCATCGAAGCGGGCGGGCGCGCGGATGGCGAGATCGTCAAAGTGCTGCATCGCGCGCACCCGACGGTGGTGGGCGAGTTCCGCTTCGGCAAACGCGGGCAGTATGTGGTGCCGCACGACGACCGCATACGGCAGTGGATCGAGATTCCCGAAGGCATGGAGATGCCGCCCGCGGGCGCGACGATCGACCGGATCGGCGTCGAACCGCGCAAGGTGAATTCGCCGGCCGAACTGGCCGGCCTGATCGTGAACGTCGAGTTGCTCGAATTCGCGGAGCGCGGCGAGAAGGCTGTGGGGCGCGTGATCGAGATACTGGGCGCGGAGGACGATTTCGGAGTCGACGTCGAGGTCGTCATTCGCCAGCACCATCTGCCGCACCGCTTTCCGCCGGAAGTCGTGGAGCAGGCGCAAGCGATCTCGGGCGAGATCGACGCCGCCGACTTGGCCCACCGCCGCGATTTCCGCGGTTTCGACATCGTGACGATTGACGGCGAGACCGCGCGCGATTTCGACGACGCGGTGTGGGTGGACCGCCTGGAAAACGGCAACTACGCGTTGCACGTGCACATCGCGGACGTGAGCCACTACGTGCGCCCCGGCACGCCGATCGACCTCGAAGCGCGGCTGCGCGGCACCAGCGTCTATTTTCCCGACCGCGCGGTGCCAATGCTGCCCTTCGAACTGTCGACCGACATCTGCTCGCTGAAGCCGCAGGTGGACAGGCTGGTGCTTTCAGCGCTGCTCGAGATCGACGCACGCGGGGAAACGGTGGCGCAGGAATTTACGGCCGGCGTGATCCGCAGCGTGGAGCGGATGACGTACACAGACGTGCATGGTCTGCTCGAAGGAGATGCAGCGCTGCGCGAGCGCTACCGGCCGCTGGTGGAGCGTTTCGAGCTGATGCGCGAGTTGGCGCTGCTGATGAATCGCAAGCGGGTGCGACGCGGCTCGATCGATTTCGACATGCCGGAGCCATTGATCGAATTCGACGAATGGGGCGCCATGACCGGCGTCAGCCGCGCCGCGCGCAACATCGCGCACCGCATCGTCGAGGAGTTCATGCTGGCGGCGAATGAGGCCGTGGCCGCGCATCTCGAAGCCGCCGTCCCGGCAAGCATCTATCGCATCCACGAGAAGCCGGACCCCAAGCGGGTGATGGATTTCGAGGAAGTCGCCGCGCACTTCGGCTGTTCACTAGGGGTCGGCGCAATTCCGGTGCAGCGGTTCGGCATCACCGACCGGCGGCGCGATGGCGGCAAGCGGCGGCACGACATCGAACTGGCATCGCCCGAATTGAAGATCACTTCGCGCCAATACCAGAAGCTGGTGGCGAAGATCGAAGGCAAGCCGGAAGAACGCATACTCAGCTATCTGATGCTGCGCTCGCTCAAGCAGGCGCGCTATTCAACCGATAACGCGGGCCACTTCGCACTGGCCGCCGCTACGTATACGCACTTCACGTCGCCCATCCGGCGCTATCCGGATCTGGTGATCCATCGCCTGCTACGCGCGGCGCTGGCTGGCGCGGAGACGCCGGGCGAAACGGAGCTGAGCGCAATCGCCGGAGAGTGTTCGCTCTCCGAGCGGCGCGCCGCCGAGGCTGAGCGCGAGTTAGTCGAGTGGAAGAAGGTCCGCTTCATGGCCGACCGCGTGGGCGAGGACTTCGACGCGCTCATCATCAGCACCGCTAAGTACGGCTTCTTCGTCGAACTGACGGAGCTGTTCATTGAAGGCCTGGTGCCGATCGACACTTTGCCCGGCGACGGATACGCGTACAAGGAAAACGTGCGCAAAGTAGTCGGCAAACGTAGCCGCCGGGAGTTCTCGATCGGCGACCGCGTCCGCGTGATTCTGGTTCGTATTGACGCCAACGAGCGCAAGCTGCAGTTCGGAGTGTACGAAGAAGCGAAGCCAAGGCGGCGGAAGGGGCGCACCTGATGGAATCCGCCCGCCTGTACTCGCTTGCCGCCCAACTCGGCTCGGACAAAGAGGAGGAGCGGTTGGGCGCGGTTCATCAACTCGGCGCGGCGTCGGATCACGACAGGCGCGCTGTTCCGCACCTCATTCGGGTGCTGCTCAACCACGAAGAGTCGGCTAGGATCCGTGGCGATGCGGCGGAACTGTTATCGCTGTCCGGCAGCCGAAAGGCCATAGAGCCTCTGCTAAGATGCAGCGTCGATGCTTCGGCGGAAGTCCGCTTCTGGTGCACATTTGCGCTAGGGCAGATCGTGAGACGTCCCAGGAAGCGCAGGAAGCCCGTAGCATCCATAATTCGGGCACTGGAAGACCGGCTCGAAGACGGAGACTGCCCCAACAGCCGTGGCGACTGGTGGTCTGTCGGATTGGAGGCACTGGCTATGTTGCACGGCAGCAGGTCGTCCCGGTTTCCAGTTGAGCGGATGTTCAGGGAGACGATCCTCAGCGTAATCAAGGACCCGCTCGGCCACAGAGACCAGTGGCGCTGGGCCGACTGCTATTGGGTTGACTCACTGGCCGATTCACCGACAGAGGGTCAGCTCCTCTATGAACAGGCCCTGCAGAAGATCTGTGATGCCGGGTTCGAGCCAGTGAGATTTGGGATGCACGCTGACTGAACCCCGGCTCTTCCCGCTGCTGCTAAGTTCTCTAATAGGCTGCCATGGATCGACCTGCCGCTACGTCCTCCGCTACCGCGCGAGATACTATTTTGGAAATCGTGCGCAATATGCGCGAGGGGCTCGAACCGCTGCATTACTCGATGCTGCCACCGGCAATCTATAACGTCTATCTGCATCCGGACGACATGGAGCGGTTGCGCGAAATCGAGCCGCGCATCGTCGACGAGGCGCGGCGGGCGCTCGATGCGGAACTCGAATCGCTCAATCGCGGCGGGCTCGCGGCGCGCATCGGCCGGGGCCAGTCCAAAGAATGGCTCTACCTGGTCGCCTTTTCGACGCAGCCGCGGGAACAATTGCTGGACCTGTACGGCAAACGCCGGCGGATCGAAACCGATCTACGCTCTCTGAAAAGAACCGTGCAACTGCGGCACGTGGCCGCCCACAACGAAAGCACGATGGAAAAGGAACCCCTCACGGACGTGGAAGCCTACAACCTGGTGCGCGCCGTCATGGCATTAGCGGCACGCCGCCACGCCCTCTCGCCGCGCCAACTCAGCTTCACGTTCGTGCTCAACGTGGTCAACGCCNNCGCAAGGAATCCCAATGAGCTATTTGAATGGGGCATTGGGCTGGAAAGCCTGCAGAGCCCAGAGTCGTCCTCTCCGCCACGCTTCCGGTGACGCCGCACAACCCGAAACGCGGCCTTGGAAATGGCGGGCCGTGGAAAGCGTGGAAAGCCAAAACCAGGCTTCCCCCTCTTTCCACGCGCCCCTTGGGAATCTCGCCCATAACCGGCGAGATTCCCACATTCCACAGCCTCCGTGCGGATTCCGGCGAAGCCGATCACCGATTCCGAACTGACGGCGATCACGATTCCGAAGGATGGCGGTCGCCGTCGGAGCGAAGCGACGCAGGGCTGTTCTTATCATGCGGAAGTGATCGGCATCGCTCGGAATCCGCACCTGAAGAGACCCGTGAACACATGTGATCTCGCGCACTCGCGCAGCGCGGAAGCGGAACTTCCGGTTGGCCCGCTCTTGGTTCGCTCAGATGCCAATCTGGTTGGCCGGTTCCAGCACGTGCGGCTGTAATGGGGCTTTGTGTTCGCTAGGCGCCAGGCACATCCGGACTTCGAAGGCGTCGCTATCCCAGCCAAAACGCCGTATGATCCATTCCGCGTGGCCGGCGCTCTTCGTCCGGAAGTTCTTGCCAAAAACGACGGTTGGGATGCTCAGTCCGAGGGGACCGAGTTCCGCCTCCAGATCGTTCTTCACAGAACCAATAATCATGTTCGTCAACTCGGCGACCGCGTCCAGCACTTCTTCGTCCACCGCCGTGGCCTCAGTCATCAGCATCTGCGAACAAACCCGGCACGCCACCTCCGGCGTGCAGGACACGCACCCGGTGCCGGCCCAGCTTCCCGCCACGCCGATAAAGGAAAGCACGCCATCCTGCGCCTCGGGCGCTCCCTTTGCGACCGTGACCTCGCCTGGCACCACACTGGCGCCAAGCATCGTCGTGAATACCGCTTCGACCGCTCGTGAAATCGACTCGACAAGATTCTCTTTCAGGTTCATGATGGTGTGATCGCCGGCAGGAAGCCTGCCAACTTCTCCTTGATTTGGTCGGCCGTAAACGGTTTTCGCACGTAGCCGGCGGCGCCCAGACGAACCGCTTCGCCCACCTTGGCCTCGCCCCCTTCCGTCGTGACCATGACCACGGGGATGGCGTTCCACGCGGGGGCGGCCTTGATTGCGGCCAGTAACTGGATGCCGTCCATTTTCGGCATGTTAATGTCCGAAAGCACCAGGCTGATCTTCTGGCTGTTCAATACCGCCAATGCTTCCTCCCCGTCGCCAGCTTCGAACACATTTCCGATGGCCATGCCAGTCTGGCGCAGCACGCGCTGCAAAATCTTGCGAATTGCGGCGGAATCATCCACTACCAAAACGTCGGATTCCATTCGTTTCCCTACAAGACAGTTATCGGAGGGTTGAGCGATTTCATTAGGGCGGACAAGAATATTTTCATTTGGGACCGGGTCTAAAGTCCCTGCCGAAAGTGCCGATCTGCTCCCCAGGAGCCAGAACTTGGGCCGCCAACTATCGCAACAGGAAATCGACGCCGTATTCCAGAACGCGCAAGAACGGAAGCGGGAGGTGCCGGCGGTCCGCTTCGACTTCCGCCGGCCGGACCGTATCCCCAAGTCTCAGGTCCGGGCGATTCACCTGCTGCACGATACGTTCGTGCGCAACCTCGTCTCCAGCCTATCGGCATACTTGCGCTCCTATCTGGCGGTCAATCTGGTGAGCGTCGAGCAGCTCTCGTACGCGGAATTCCTCGACGGCTTGCCCTCTCCAACCTGCATGGTCTCGCTGGGGCTGAAACCCTATGACGGTCAAGGCGTGCTCGAGTTGAACCCCTCGCTAGTCTTTCCCATTCTGGAAATGCTCCTGGGCGGCACGGGCAAGACGACCATCAATATTCAGCGCGACATCACCGAAATCGAGCAGAAACTGCTGGACGGCCTGTTGCGCATCATTCTTCAGGATTTACGGGAAGCATGGAAAGTGGTGACAGCGGTCGACTTCACCGTCGCCGCGATGGAAACCGAGCCGCAATTGCTGCACATTCTGGCGCCGAACGAGGCCGTGGTGGCGGTTGCGGTCGAGGTGCGTATCGGCGAAACCGTGGGCATGATGAACATCGCCATGCCGTCGATCGTGATCAAGATGATGCGCCAGAAGTTCGACCAGCAATGGTCGCTTCGCAAGACGCACGCGAGCGAGGCGGAACAGTTGCGGGTGCTGCGTTATTTGCGCCAGGCGTCGTTGACGCTGGAGGGACGCCTGACCGGACCCACGATAACCGTAAACGACCTGCTGCATCTGGAGGAAGGCCAATTGCTTACCTTCGATCACCCCGTCGGCAGGCCCGTCGATCTGGAAGTCAACGGCGGCAAGAAGTTCACCGGCCACATTGTGACCACAGGAAGGAAACGCGCGTTTCAGGTTGAGGAGATGCACGCGGTGCCCTATTCGAACGCCAACGGCGACGCTTCCGACGCGTCGGCGGACGACTCCTCCTGAAGCCCGCGGAGCAGATCCAGGAACGCCCGTCCGCGCGGGCGGCCGTTGTTGCGGTCCAGTTCCACCCGCTCGAGAAACACGAGCATGCCCAGCACATCCGCGTCGCGGGTCTTGGACATCCCGAGCAGCTCGATCTCCTCCTTGCGGAATGCGTCTACGGCGCCCTCCACGGCGCGAAAGACCTCTGCCGCCAACGCGTTCTCGGGGAGGGTCTGGTAGTAGATCCCGGTTTGCAGGGTGCGGTAGGTGCGGATCAGCGCAGCCAGTGCGTCGCGCAGGTCGTGGTCCACCACGCCGGTCGTCTCGAGTGCCGCGGCCACCAGCGCGCGGCTCAGGAACTCCAACAGCGCGTGGTTGCTTTCGAGCAACTCCTCGGAAACCCGGATGTCGCGATTGGGCAACTGTTCGGCATTGAAAAGCGGGGCCTTCTCGTGTATCCGCGCATCCTGCAGATGCTCACAGTCGAGCGGGCAGAAGATCGTCACCTCCCTGCCGGTGCCGCAGCAGATGGTGCAAATGTCGCCGCCAACACCGGGGCAGCGGCGCCGGGGCCGACGCGTCTGACAGATTGCACAAGCCATTGGTGAATTATGGCACGCCATCTTCCTCCGTAGCCAGTTGACTCCGTTTGCCCGGCTGGAGCGCGTGGCGTAAGGGTGTGGGGCTGTGCGATTCCCCCGGGAAGGGGAAGAAGCCGGGCGCACCTGCTACTTCAGCCCACTCCACTGCGGTTGCCGCGAGCTGGGCCTCCCGCAGCCACGTCCAGCCAGCCCCGCAAATGGAGCAACAACGCACTTGACTCATGCACCTGCTGTGGTGGCAAAACGGCAAAACGCCAGTCTTCCATCTGAAATCGAGTCAATGGGTCCGTGCCTCCTGCGTTGTGTCCTCCTGTACGCAGATGGGATATTGTGGTGCGAGGGTTAATCGCGCTCGATTCTGGGGTGGCCTGCTTTCCAGCAGGTATCGGCTTCGCTTCCCGATCCGGCAGGATCGCTCAAGAGCGTTGGCGCGGCAAGGAAGCCCCAGAGTTGCGCGTTGTTCGCGTCGGTGGAAATCGCACAGCGGCGCTCTCCCACCTCTACGTCGCACGCCCGCCGGGTTCCGGTGAGCGGTGCGGAAGTGGAGTGCCCTCCGCCAGCCTCGCGAAACGGCTCAATTGGCCGTGCGCCCGAGTCATGAGTTGGCGGCTCGACTCGGAGGAACAGGCATGCGAACGATTGCGGGATCTGCACAACGGTCCCGGCATTTCGCGTTCTCCATCGTTGCAAACCTTACGTCGTCCGTGGTGCTCCGCTCTTGTGCCGCACGCCGCCACGTAGTCGCGGGGTCGTCTACATAGTTCGGCCGTCCTCGAAGACAGCGTCGAGACGACATGATGTCAAGTCCGAGTCCCGGCGGGTTCGCCACCGGCGGGACGCCATGCCGCGACGAATCGGATCGTTCCCAACGGAGGAACGTCGGGCTGGAATTATGATCTGGCCGGCGACATCAACCGCGACGCGGCGAATGTGACTTACGCTTTCGACGCGGAGGGGCGAATGGTGTCGGCGTGCCCGAGCCAGACGAATCCGGCGTTGTGTTCGAATCAATGGGCGTCGGGGCAGATCGGGTATACTTATGACGGAAACGGCGCCCGCGTGCAGATGACTCGCGTCGATGGGACAACGACGACCTTTGTGTACGACGCCGCCGGGCGGTTGGCGGCCGACTACGGAGGAGCCGTGGCGAGCGGGACGCAGTACCTGTTCGCGGACACGCTGGGGAGCGCGCGAATGGTCATCACGAACACGGGCACCAGCACCTGTGTGACGTCGCGATTGGATTACGTGCCGTTCGGCTATGCGATCCCCGCTTCGGCCGGCGGGCGGCAGAGCGTGACAGACACGTGCGGCGGGACGGCCGTCGCCACGTATTCGCAAGCCCCGGTATCCCGGCTGGAATTCACCGGCAAAGAACGGGATTCCGAAACGGGGTTGGATTATTTTGGCGCGAGATACTTTTCAAGCGCACAAGGTCGGTGGACGTCACCGGACTGGTCGGAGAAGCCGGAACCAATTCCGTACGCCGACCTCAAAGACCCGCAGAGTCTCAACCTTTACAGCTATGTTCGTAACAACCCTCTGACGATCGGGACCTCGACGGACACTGGTGTGTTTTTGGTGTGGGTACAACTTGTGCTCCACCGCCAAAGCCGCCTGCGCCACCCCCTGCTCCACCTGCACAGCCGATGGCGATATTGAAGACGGACATCAAAGGGCAAACTACGACTCTGGTTACCAGTACGCCTTCAAAGCCGTATTCAGAAGTTCAGATTGAGACTCATGTCGTGGTGACGAAGGACTCCCAACCAGGAGCCGGCGATCCGTATTCGACTCCTGCGATAAACGGGGTGGATAACAATGGGGCCGGCACACCGCCGTATGGCCCGAAGGGCGCAAAGATCAATACTGCGGACTCACGCTACCGATACATTCATGGGGGCGGTAGTGGCTTGCCGGACCCCATGGCACCGCGACAGGGATGGGTGCCTACCTACGGCTGCGCACGGGGCCAAAATGAGGATGTTATCAATCTCGGTCAGGCGATAACGGCCTTCCAAAAGGAGAACCCGACCGTGCCGATTCCGTACGTTCGACAGTGATTATGCTACGACTATTTGCAGCAATCGCCTTGGTGTCGTCGTTAGTGTACGGCGGCGAACACGAGTACGCTGGGCCGGTGTCGCTAGGCCCCGTCCATATCGATAAGCCGAGTCTATTGAGTAGGGTGCTCAGCGAGCTTGGCAAACCGAACCTCCCGAGCGCCCGCTCGTATTGTTTTGAATCGGAGGATCATAAGGTCTTCGTCTGGTTTGATACGTTAGCACACCACGATTCGCTGGTCGGGGACGTACTGATCGGAGGCTCTGCAAACTGCTTGGATCACACGGTGAACGCAGTTCCATCGGAATCTTTGCTGTGGAAAACACGACAAGGAATTACCGTTGGAAGCACTGTCGACGACGTCCTTGACGCCTACGGGAAGCCATCCAGCGAGGAGAAGGTATCTGGGAACTCCTACTGGTGGATAATCCACGGTGCTGCCCCAAAGCCTGTCAAGGCCGCCGAGCGGGGAAGTTCAGTCCTTGTCTACAGAGGCGACTCAACCGATTTGCGGACGGCCCAATTCGGAGTTCGTGAGGGAAGAGTAGTGTGGATCTTTCTTTCATGCAACGAGTGAATACTGCCCGACGAGGGAACCCTTATTCAGCAGTTCACCGGCAAAGAACGGGATGCGGAAACGGGGCTGGACTTTTACGGGCTGAGGTACTTTATGGCAACAACACGATCACGAGCGTGAATCTGGGCGGGATCGTGGCGCCAACGGGATTCGACTCGGCGACGAATCGGATCGATCCCAACGGGGGCGCGTCGGGCTGGAATTACGATTTGGCCGGCGACATCAACCGGGACGCGGCGAATGTGACTTACGCTTTCGACGCGGAGGGGCGGATGGTGGCGGCGTGCCCGACCGTGCAGTGCTGTGCGACACGGTACCGTGCGAGATCGGGACGGCGCGGGGCAGGCGTATTACAATAAGCCTTCCATGTCTGAAGCTTCGAAGTTTCTTCTCACGGACCGCGAGGTCCCGTCGGTGTGGGTGAACGTGCTGCCATCGCTTCCGGAGCCGCTCGCCCCGCCTCTACATCCCGGCACTCACCAGCCAATTGCGCCGCAGGATCTGGCGCCGATCTTTCCAATGGAACTGATCGAGCAGGAGTTCTCTCCGAAGCCGGAGATCGACATTCCGGGCGAGGTAATGGACATCTATCGCCTGTGGCGGGCCACGCCGCTCTATCGCGCGCGGCGGCTCGAGAAGGCGCTCGATACGCCGGCGCACATTTATTACAAGTACGAAGGGACGAGCCCGGCGGGGAGTCACAAGCCGAACACGGCGGTGGCGCAGGCGTACTACAACAAACGCGCCGGAATCAAGCGTCTGGCGACAGAGACCGGGGCTGGGCAGTGGGGCAGCGCGCTTTCGCTCGCTTGCCAGATGTTCGGGATGGAATGCACGGTTTACATGGTGCGCATCAGCTACGATCAAAAACCATACCGCCGCATGATGATGCACGTTTGGGGCGCGGAGGTGTTTTCGAGCCCGAGCGATCACACGCAGGCCGGGCGCGCGGTGCTGGCGGCGCACCCGGATTCGGTGGGCAGCCTCGGCATCGCGATCAGCGAAGCGGTGGAGGACGCCGCGACGCACGCCGACACCAACTACTCGCTGGGCAGCGTGCTAAACCATGTGCTGCTGCACCAGACAGTGATCGGGCAGGAAGCCAAGCTGCAAATGAAACTGGCGGGCGAGGAGCCGGACGTGGTGATCGGCTGCTTTGGCGGTGGCAGCAACTTCGGCGGCATCGCGCTGCCGTACGTGCTGGACCGGTTTGCCGGCAAGGGTCCGCGCATACTCGCCATCGAACCTTCGGCCTGCCCCACGTTGACGCGCGGCAAGTTCACCTACGATTACGGCGACATCGCGAAGCTGACGCCGCTCCTGAAGATGCACACGCTGGGTCACAACTTCGTGCCGCCGGGCATTCACGCGGGCGGGCTGCGCTATCACGGCGCTTCGCCGCTAGCCAGCCACCTGGTGAACCTAGGGTTTATCGAGAGCAAGTCGTGCACGCAACTTCCCGTCTTCGAGGCGGCAGTGCAATTCGCCCGCACCGAGGGCATTCTGCCGGCGCCGGAGAGCGCGCACGCGATTCGCGGCGCCATCGACGAAGCGCTGGCTGCGAAGGAAGAGGGACGCGGCAAGACGATTCTCTTCTGCCTCAGCGGGCACGGGCACTTCGACCTCGCCGCTTACGAGAATTACATCAGTGGCAAGCTGGTCGATTACGAATACCCCGGCCGGGAGATTGCGGAAGCGATCGCGGGGATTAATTCGGGCGTATAGGGAGCTAGGTGGGGCACGCTTTGGCTTGCCCGACTCCCGTTCTTCAACGGCGCCAGCGAGGCCGCGATGACAAACGTTGGTGGCAGCTATGGTGAGGCTAACTGAGCGTATAGTGATGTTGTTGCGAGTAGTCCACGGTGTCGCCGTCGCTCACCTCACCATCAAATAGGGAGGTTACCCGATTAGTCTTCTGAGGGACCTGCCGCGTGTGCTCGTAAGATGCCCGTCTTTTTTTGATTCTGTAGGCAGGCCTTACGGCTGCCAATCTCTTCATCGCGTGGAGCGCGTGGAGGCGGTTCGGGGCGCGCTCTCTGCCTAGATCGGTTGTTTCTTATGGGGTGTGGCTGGTGTTTTTTGTTTGGCACGGGTGGTTCATAGATTGGGCGCCCTTCCGGCTCCATGAGGACTATCCTATTTCGCCGCATGAGGCGTTTTCGGAATGCGTTGAAATATCGATCTGCATCCGCTTCTACTTGTGTGGTTACGCCCTCTTTCCTGTTCTGTGTTATGCCGACAAGCGAAGGCAGGGCTCGCGACAGCGGAAACCCGAGGTAGCGCGAGAGTTAACGACGGTTGAAAATTCTCCAAGTCGCGGATTGGAACACCCCCAGCCCCACATCCCACCCTTCTTTCTTCTTGGAGCTTTCGGGCGGTGTGTTCCAAACCGTGGCCATGGTCAGGCGCGCACACGATGAGAGATGCCGGGGCTACCGGCTTACGGTGGATTGAAGCAAGCATCGCCCGCAAGCGGGCGTTGGCAAGCTGAAGCATGCCCAACTAACGGAGCGGGGCGAAGCCAATAAGTGCGTTTGTTCGCAGCGTCTAGCATGACGGGCTGAGGGCAGTGGATGCGTCCCCTTTCTTGTTGCGCATGGACGCGACCCGATTTCGCGTGGGAGTCAACTCGGGCGTGAGAACAGCGCGCCGGCGAGCGGCGGCGTAACACGTGGGTGCGGAGCGGGCGGCTGTACACCTACGGCATGTCGCTGTAGAACTCGAACGAGCAGATTTTGCCGGCCGGGAAGGTGCGGGAACCGGCGTACGGTGTCTGGTTCGCGCGGCGTGCGAGGAAGTGGTAGGTGCCGGGAGGCACGATCACCCTCGACGTCTCGGGGTCCTCGGTCGTAAGCTCGTGTTCTTCCGGCCCCACGAGAATCGCGCGCACGATGTCGGTGGTCTGGTTGACGATGATGACCTGCACCTTCCCCGCCGGCACATCGGAATCGCCCCAGCAACTCCCGGGATCGGCGAACGTCTTGTGCTTACCCTTCTCGGCCACGTCGACGGCCGCCGCGAGCGCGCTCTTCGGCGCCATGCGGCAGGCGTGCAGCGTATGGCGGTAAAGGCCGCTCCACTCGGCGGTCTGCACGCGCAGGTTCGAGTCCGCGGGTACGCCGATCACGGAGATCGTCTGCCCCTCTTTGACGCTCTTGAACGCCGCCGCGCTCTCCGGCGCGAACTCGCACACCAACTGATCGTTCTGCGCTTCAGTCACGAAGTGGACCTCGTTGAGATCCATGAAGACTTCCAGCACCTCGGCCCGCAGATGCTCCCACACGGCGAAGGTTTTCACCACACGGCGCACTACGGCGTCGAACTCGGTCTTGCGACTCGCCGGATATTCCAGGCGCAGGAACCGGCTCGAACCGTCGTGCGCGATGCTTTTTTGGTAAACGATGTGGTCGCCGGCCAGGCCGGAAATCACGCACCAGTCTTCCTTGGCCAACTTGAGGGACGGCCGGAAGGACTCGGCGCTGGCCAGCGCGTCGCAGGTTGGCGTGCCGGGCTTGCCAAACGTGGAAACCACGACCGATCCGTCCGCCGAGGCGAAGCGCCGCCCACCGGCGATATCGGTGGCCTTCGGCAACAGATCGCGCGGAACCTCGACGGAAAACTCAAACGCGGCGTTATCGTAGCGCTCAGCCTTCTGCGCAAACGAGGGAACACAAAGGAAAATCAGAGCCAGGAAGAGCTTCATGGAACTTTCCATGGTATCGCAGCGACATGACGAATCCGATACAAGCGCGGCGTGGCGTCGAGACGTATGACGCACGGATTGTGCATTCTCACGACATGCGAAAGTGGGACAAATCCGCCCCGTCTGGGTGCGTGTAAGCCATTGAAAACAATCAAAACGAACGTTGGAATCCGGGGCGAATTCGCCCCGTTTGGCCGGTTTGGCGCCTGCGGCGCCGGGCCTGCGCCAAGGCGGGCAGCGTGGGGGACCTGCCTCACCACTACTATGGCATGGAGCGCAAGTGGACGGAACGCGGCGGTCTGAGGGCGATGGTGATAAGTGCTTGTGCAGGAATTGGTTGGAGGAGGCGGGAATACTAAAGGCGGGTGTGGACGGGGTTGAGGGCGAGGCGGGGGAGCATCCAGTTCGAAACCCTCGCTGGGGTGGGGAGCAAAGGATGCGGGATGCCGGCGGCAGAGACTGGCGGTGTTGCCATCGGACGGTGGATTGAGGCCTCGATCGCCCGCAAGCGGGCGTTGGCAAGCTGAAGCATGCCCCACCTAACGGAGCGGGGCGAATTCGCGGCGTGCGTGGGCGAAGCGAGTAAATGTGTCTATCCCCCTTTTATGAGGACCTAATATGCGGCGGTGATCGCCTAGCGTGCCTTCTCGATCCTTATTCGCGGCTGGAGAGGGCGCGGATGCCTCGGAATAAAACAAAAACAGTAGAAACTGTTTGAGAAGGGCCCAGATTCCCAATAGAATCGGTGTGACACGACAAAGTCTCCTGGGAAAGCGAACCCTCCATGAACAGCGTACTGGAATCCCTCCGCCGCTCCTTCGGTCCCGTCCTCAAGGGTCGACTCTCTCCCGCCTTACGCGAAGAATTGGCTGGGCCCGTTGAGCAATCGCCACCAGCAGTTCGTGCGCGCCTTGGCGATGCTCCCACTGGACGGTGTAGACGCGGCTGACGGGCAGATCCCGATGCAGTTGCGTGTGGACGCCGGCCTCGCTGAACGACACGCAGGTGGCCGTGCCGCTGGCGGCGCAGCGAGCGACGAATTGCTACGACGCGATGGGCACCGGCTGCCTGACGGCCGATCAGATTCTGCGACTGGCCGGAGCCGGGAGAGAAGACACCGCCGCGGTCTCACCGTAGCCGACCAGTTCCGGAGCACACCGGCTATCGGTGTGCCTCCGCGCAGCGCCAGGCGGCGCCTCAGCCCCAACCGCACAGCTTGGGTGACGTTCTTGAGCCGCACCGGCCCCGCCACCGGCGGCTATTTCTGCAAGTCCCTCTACAGCATGCCCCACCGAGCAGCATACAAATGCGCCAATCGTACTACACTGAGAATTGCCGCCCAGCCGCTACCGGCCGGAAATTATCATGCACATCCCGGATGGATACCTCAGCCCGGCCACTTGCGCGACCCTCTTCGGTGGCGCCGTGCCCTTCTGGTACGTCGCGCTGCGGCGCGTGCGAAAAGCGCTGCACACGCGCCTCGTGCCGCTGGTCTCTCTGTTCGCGGCGTTTTCGTTTGTCATCATGATGTTCAACCTGCCGCTGCCCGGCGGGACCACCGGCCACGCGGTTGGCATCGGCCTCGCCGCAGTGGTGCTGGGACCATGGGCAGCCATGCTGGCCGTCTCCACGGCGATCGTGATCCAGGCCCTGTTCTTCGGCGACGGCGGCATCACGGCGATCGGCGCCAACTGTTTCAACATGGCAATCGCCGGCGCGCTGGTGGCGTACGCCGTGTATCGCCTGCTCGCCGCCGGGGCGGCCATTGGCTCGGCGCGCCGCGTGGTGGCGGCCGGTCTGGCGGGCTACGCGGCGATCAACGTTTCGGCGCTGCTGGCCGCCATCGAATTTGGCATCCAGCCGCTGCTCTACCGCAACGCCGCCGGCGCGCCGCTCTATTGCCCCTACTCGCTCAGCGTGGCCATTCCGGCCATGATGCTCGGCCACTTGACGGTTGCCGGCTTCGCCGAATTGACCATATCGGCAGGCGTGGTCGGATTCCTCCAGCGTTCCGATCCATCGTTGTTGCAGTCGACCGCCGGCCGTGCCGCGGCGCTCGGCGAAACGGCTGCCCGCGCACTGCGGCCGCTCTGGGCGGGCTTGGGCGCGTTGCTGATCCTTACGCCGTTGGGAATTCTGGCCACCGGCTCGGCGTGGGGCGAGTGGATGGCGCGCGATTTCTCCGACCCCGCCGCGCGCCACGAAATCGCGGCGTCGTCCTTTCACCGTGCGGCTCCGCTGCGCGCGCCGGAAGGCCTGGCGCGCTGGTCGCAAATCTGGACCGCCCCGTTCGCCCACTACGCGCCGCCCTACATTCGCAGCGCCACGTTCGGCTATCTCCTGTCGGGCATGTTCGGCGCGGGGCTGATTGTGCTCGCCTGCCTGGTCGTGGCGCGACTATTCGGCGCGAATCGGACGTGGCGCACGCACTCATGCATGCCGCGTCCGCACTCGTGCCGACGCCCGGCCAGCGCTGGGCCAGCGGGTGTCGAGAAGAGTCTCGACACGGCACGCACGAGTGCGTGTGCCACATCTAAAGAGCCGGCCACATGAGGCTCCACTTTCTCGAACGCACCATCGACGGGCTCCACGCGGGCCTTGCGTTGGCGCTCGATGCCGAAAACTCCGCCGCCGCCGGAGGCTTGCTGCAACAACTCGACGCGCGCGTGAAGGTTGCCGGATTATTCTCTTTGATCCTCGCCGCCGCTCTGGCCACACGGCTGTGGGTGATCGCGGCCGTCTTCGCGCTGGCCGTCGCACTGGCCGCGCTCTCGCGCGTTTCCTTTCGCGTGCTGGCGACCAGGGTCTGGATCGGCGCGCTCGCCTTTACCGGCGCCATCGCCCTGCCAGCCGTTTTCCTCACGCCCGGCGTCGCGCTCTATCGCCTGCCAGCCCTCCATTGGCCAATCACCGCGCAGGGGCTGACCACGGCCGGTTTCCTGCTGCTGCGCGTGGAGACGGCGGCCACGCTCGCGCTCCTGCTCGTGTTCACCACGCCGTGGATGCACGTCCTCAAGGCGCTGCGCGTGCTGCGCGTTCCAGTCTTGTTGGTGGCGATCCTCGGCATGGCTTCGCGCTACATTCTTCTGTTACTTGAGACCGCGCATGAGATGTTCGAATCGCGCAAGAGCCGCACCGTGGGCCCGCTCGCCGGGGCCGCGCGACGCCACGTGGCGGTGGCCAGCTCGGGCGTGCTGCTCAGCCGCTCGCTTCAGTTGAGCGGCGACGTCTACCTCGCCATGCAGGCGCGCGGATTTCGCGGCGACGTCTACCTGCTGGACGATTTCGCCATGACGCGCTTCGACTGGCTGGCCTTGGCGGCCTTCCTGGCGCTGGCCGCGGCGGCCGTGTGGGCGGACCGATGATGCTGTTCGAAACCACGGACCTCACTTACTCTTATGACCGCGTGACGGCGCTTGACCGTTTGAACCTCTCGATTGCGGAAGGCAGCCGTGTTGCCTTGGTCGGAGCCAACGGAAGCGGCAAGTCCACGCTGCTGCGCATTCTGGACGGTCTCAATTTCGGGCAGTCAGGCACCGTCCGTTTCCGCGGAGAACCGATGACCGAGGCGCACTTCGCCAGCGACGAATTCGCGTTTTCCTTCCGGCGGCAAGTCGGCCTGGTGTTTCAGAATCCCGACGTGCAGTTATTCAATCCCACCGTGTTCGACGAAGTCGCGTTCGGCCCGCTGCAATTGGGCTGGTCGAAATCCGAGGTGCGCGACCGGGTCGGCGAAACGCTCGACCGCTTCGGTATCGCGCACCTGAAAGACCGCGTGCCGCATCGCCTCTCGGGCGGCGAAAAGAAACGCGTGGCGCTGGCCAGCGTGTTGGTGACGGACCCGGCCGTGTTGCTCCTCGACGAGCCGACCGCGGCACTCGATCCGCGCAGCCAGAGCCAGGTGATCGACCTTCTGGTCGAATGGGGCGGCGGCGCCAAGTCCGTGATCACTGCCACGCACAACCTCGCCGACCTCGAAGACATCGCCGATCGCTGTCTGGTGCTCGATGGCGGCCTCGTGGTGGCTGAAGCCGCGCCGGCGGAGATTCTGCGCAACCGCGAGTTACTCGAGCGCTCGAACCTCATTCACGCCCACCGCCACCACCATCGCTCCGGTGAGCTTCATTCGCATCCGCACGTGCATCCGAGCGAATAGGGTGGGGCAGGTTTCTCGCCTGCCAACGCCCGCTGCCCGGCTTCGAGCACACGTACGATGCGGTCCACATCGTAGACCGCGCCGGCCCACGTGCCGCCGCTCACTTCCTGCAGGGCGGCCCAAAGGCGCGTATCGTCCGGCAGCGCGGAATCGGGCGCCAGGCCGGGCCACGGCGCGCGTTCGCGCAACATGCGCGAACCATCCTCCACACCGCCCGGTCCCACCAGATTGACTGCGCCCTCCAGGCGGTTGCGGTCGATCGTGATCTCGATCGTGTCGCCCTCGCGCACCTTCCCGAGCGGCCCGCCCGCCAACGCTTCGGGCGATACGTGGCCGATGCACGCGCCGGTCGAAACGCCGCTGAAGCGCGCGTCGGTGACGACGGCCACGTGCTTGCCGAAATCGAGGTACTTGAGCGCGGAGGTCAACTGGTAAGTCTCTTCCATCCCAGCGCCCCTCGGGCCGCGGCCCATCAGCACGATCACATCGCCCGAACGAATTGCTCCACTCTTGATTGCCGCGATGGCGGCGGGTTCGGAGGTGAAGACGCGCGCCAGACCGCGTTTGCGGTACACGCCATCGGCGTCAAGCACGCTTGGGTCGATAGCGGTGCTCTTGATCACGGCGCCCTCCGGCGCCAGATTGCCGTGCGGGAAGCAGACGGTCGAGGTGAGGCCGTGGCGCCGGGCGGAGTCCGGGTCCATGATGACGTCGTCCGGATCCACGCCATCCCGCTCGTGAAGTAACTGGCGCAATCGCGCGCGGCGTGCGGAGTTCTCCCACCAGTCGAGCATGCGGCCGAGCGTTTCGCCGCTCACGGTGAGCGCGCGCACGTCGAGCAATCCGGCGCGGCGCAAGTGCAGCATCACCTCCGGAACGCCGCCGGCGAGGAAAACCTCGACCGTGGCGAAGTTGCGCGGCCCGTTCGGCAGCGCATCCACCAGGCGTGGCACGCGGCGATTGACGTCCGCCCAATCGGCCGCAGTGGGCTGCGCGAGACCCGCCGCGTGCGCGATCGCGGCCAAATGCAGAATCAGATTGGTGGAACCGCCGCAGGCGGCGTGCGTCACCATCGCGTTGCGCAGCGCGGCTTCGGTGACGATGTCCCGCATTGGGATCCCGCGCGCGGCGAGCTCGAGTGCCGCCCGCGCCGAGCGCCGCGCCATATCGAGCCAGATCGGCTGGCCCGATGGCGCGAGAGCGCTGTGCGTGAGCGACATGCCCAGCGCTTCGCCCACCACCTGCGCCGTGGCGGCCGTGCCTAGAAACTGGCATCCGCCGCCAGGGGAAGCGCAGGCGCTGCATCCGGCGCGCGCCGCTTCTTCGAGCGAGATCTGGCCATGCGCGAAGCGCGCACCAATCGACTGCACGCGGGCGGAATCTTCGCCGTCCGCCGCCAGCAGGGTGACTCCGCCGGGCACCAGCACCGCGGGCAGATCGCGCGTGCCAGCCAGCGCCATCATCATCGCCGGCAGCCCCTTGTCGCACGTGGCGAACCCGATCACGGCGCGGCGCGTTGGCAGCGATCGAATCAACCGGCGGAAGACGATGGCCGCGTCGTTCCGGTACGCGAGCGAATCGAACATGCCGCTGGTGCCTTGCGTGCGGCCATCGCACGGGTCGGTGCAATAGCCGGCGAAGGGCACCGCGCCCGCCGCTTTCAGCTCTTCCGCGGCGGCTTGCATCAGCAGGCCCACTTCCCAGTGGCCGGTGTGATAGCCGAGGGCCACGGGTGTGCCATCGGCGGCGCGTATGCCGCCGTGAGTGGACAGCAGCAACACCTCGGCGCCGCCCAGCCGCGCCGGGTCCCAGCCCATGCCGGCATCCTGCGTCCATCCGAACAGGTCGCCCGAAGCGCGTTCGCGCAGCATCGCCGCCGTGACCGGCAGTGCGCCGGCCGGGCCAGCCACGCGCGTCGGCACGTCGTAGTTCTCCGGCCCGGAATCGGCGATTTCTTCGAAACGAAAACGAGGCGTCACAGCCTCAGGATAACGGGTTCGCGCCGCCCGGGCGCACCCTCAAGCGAACCGCGGGCGGGGCCGCGCTCTCCGCGGTAATCGGATCGCGCGGCCCGCCGCAGCCCCTCCTACCGCACGTCGGAGACTTTGCCGTTCTTAAATGTCACCTTGAAGTCTTTGTACACGTAGATCTGCTTGTTCCCATTCTTGAGGACGTCGGTCGGCTGGCCGAGCGCGGCGATTACTTCGTCGATGCTCTGGCCCACCGAGACCTGCGCCGGACCGGGAGCTGGCGCAGGCGCCGCCGGTGCTGCCGGTGTGGTTGGCGTTTCCGCCGCTGCCGCAGGCTGTGCCGTTTCCGCGACTACCTGCTTCTCCGCCGCGTCGGCGGCTTGCGCCTGCTCCTTGATTTGCGCGGCCACGTCCGCTTCGGGCGGCGGCGCACTCGCCGCGAACTCCGCCTTCACGGGTGCGCCCTGCGCCGCCGGAGGTAGTGCGGGAAGGCCGCCTTGCCCCTGCTTGGTTTGCAGTTCGCCCAGCCCCTGGTCGATGGTCTCCCGCATGTGGTTCTGCATGTCCTGCAGGTCCGCGAAAGCCACCATGACGTTGTCGCCCTTGCCGCATTCCTTGCCGCCCTTGCTCGACAGAACGACCAGCGTCGCGACGTTCGCGTCCCCCGCCGGCGGCCCGGTCAATTGCAGTGCGTCGCCCTCGCTCAGCGCGCATTCCGAGCCTCCCGCGTCGGTCACGTCCAGGTCCTTTCCAGCCACGAAAACGTGTTGCACGTGGTCGCTAAACAGGTGGGCGATCCCGCTCGCTTCCGGGTCTGTCCGGCCAAGCTTCGCCTCCGCCGTTTCGATCGCGATCTGCCGTTGCACTTCCTCCGCGATCAAGTCCTTGACGTCGGGAGTCATCGCGTACGCCGGGTCCAGCGCCGCGGCCGAAGCCGCGCGCGCCCGGTACGCATCCATGAGACTTTGCGAAATCAGGTAATCGGTCAGCCAGAAAGACGGGCTGCGGTAGACCGGATATGGCGCGAAGTAGGCTCCGTAATATCCATACCACGGCCGCGCCGTGAAGCCCCATGAAAAGGAAATCGGCGCCGCCCACGGGTGGTAAGCCCACCCATAATATGCCGGATGGTAGAAGCCGAACGGCGCGTAGACCGCCACCGAAACGCCGTGGAAAGAGAACGGCGAGTAATAGCGATCATAAACCCGGCCACCGAAGAAGTAAGTCCGGTGCGCGTATTCATGACCACCCCAAACGTACGGCCGCTGCACATAGCCGAAGCCGCCGCGCCCCGCGAATACGTGCGAACCGTCGCCGCGCACGACCACCACTTGCCGTCCGCCGTTGAACCCGTGATGGATTTCCATCCCGCCGCCGTTGCCATACGTCGCTACGTGGACGTCGCTCGGACGCCCGTTGGCGCGCATCCGAACCGCGTTTCCGCTGGGTGCGCCGAACGTCTGCGAACCCCGTGGCGCGGGACTGCCGGCCGGGCCACTGCCCTGCCCCGAATTGTGCCACCAAGCTCCGCCCGACCCCGCCGAGCCACCAGGCGCCGCACCCGGTCCGGGATGGAACCCTTGGCCGGGCTGCTGCCCAAAGTGCATCCCGCCGCCAGCGGGCGTACCCGGCGTCGCACCAGCCCCTCCGCCAGGCGTCGCCGTCGGCCCGCCAGGAGCCCCGCCACCTCCGGGATTCAAGCCTTGGCCGGGCTGCCCAAAATGCAGTCCCCCGCCAGCGGGCGTACCAGGCGTCGTGCCAACTCCGCCGCCGGGCGTTGCCGTCGATCCACCAGGAGCCGCACCGGCCGGAGGCGTGGTTCCGCCGACACCGGGCAGATGATGCACGGGAGTTACCGTGTTGTGGAATCCGGGACCACCGGGCGCTGGCGTCGATCCGGCGGGTGCTGGCGTAGTGCCGCCGGGCGTCAACCCAGTCGGATTAAGACCATGCACCGGCTGCAAACCCTGTATGCCAGTGTTGCCAGGGATCGTGCCGGAGTTGGTCCCACCGGGCGCCGTCGTTGTCCCACCGGGCGTCAGACCGGTCGGCGGATTTAGTCCATGGACGGGCTGCAAACCCTGCGTCCCAAGGCTGGTCCCACCCGGCGCTGTCGTAGTCCCACCCGTCGTTCCCCCAATCGGCTGAATCCCATGCACGGGCTGCATCCCTTGCACGCCGGGATTGCCGAACTTCGTGCCCGAGTTGATCCCGGTAGGCGCCGGCGTTGTCGTCCCGCCGCCCGTTCCGCCAATCGGCTGAATCCCATGCACCGGCTGTACTCCCTGCACACCGGGATTACCGAACTTTGAGCCCGAGTTGATCCCGCTGGGCGCCGGCGTTGTCGTCCCGCCGCCCGTTCCGCCAATCGGCTGAATCCCATGCACCGGCTGCACTCCCTGCACACCGGGATTACCGAACTTCGTGCCCGAACTGGTGCCGCTGGGCGGCGTCGAACTGCCGCCGGGCGTAACGCCGCCTGGATTATGAATCCCAACGGGCTGCAAACCGCGCGATCCAACACCCGAACCGTTTCCGCTGCCGCCCGCCGTCGCACGCGGCGGGGTCGCAATCATCGGCTTCGCCCCACCGCCCGACGAAGGATGGCCCCCGTTCGGATGGTTTCCGCCGCCACCCGACCCGGCATGGCTCACAGCCGCCTTCGCGGCGTGCTTCTCCGGCGGCTTCGCCGTCTTCTTCTCGGCGGCGCTGGCGCCGATCCCAAGGATCAGTACGCCTCCGATCACCGCCAGGCTTCGCAGTAACGTGGCACTACTTCGATTTGGCTTGTCCATGATGACGTCCTTGTCAGTCGACCCTTCCGGCGCCTTAGTTATAGGTTGCCGCTATATCCGTCATCGCGAATGCATTCGCGAAGGCGAAATCCAACCCGCTGACGCTGAAGAGTTGTGGGAACGTATAGCTGCCCACCTCCAGCGCCCCGGTGCCGACCGGCAACGCCAGCAACACCGACGGCGGAACCGTGAACGTCCCCGCACTCGCCGGTGCATTGCAGACAAAGTCGGTGCTGAATACCGAGGATCCGGATGTGGACACCGAACCGCCGGCAATTTCCACGTAGCCCGTGCCGCCATTGGTCCAATTGACCGTGACTCCCTGGCTGCGCGTCACCGTCCCAATGGAGCTCGCGTTGGTCCAAACGAGCGGGCTCGGCATGCTCACGCCCTGCGTGAAGGCCCCGACCGTGTTGGTGCCGCTGGCGCCGCTGCCGGTGAAGGTGAACGTCCCGCCCGAAGAGGGAATGAACCCCGTCGGCAGCGGCTCGTCCACGTAGGCTCCGGGAGCCGCCGAATAAGTCGTCAGAGTCTGCGCCGATCCGACCGGCCCCTGCACCGTGACCGTACCCGCATTCAACCCGGTAAACGTGAACAAACTGGTAACCGTCGCCGCGGCGCTCTGCGTCACGTAGCAACTGCCCAGCGAAGGACGGGAACTGCTCTGATACCCGGTCAGCGATGAGCCGGTGATGGCGTAGAAGATCGCGTCGGCGCTATCGACGAGCGTGGGCGTCATGTTCGGCTGGGTGATCTGACCGATCTGTACAGCGCCGAACTTCACCGTTCCCTGGCCTGCCAGCGTCGCCGCCTCCGTCGCGCTGATCGGGGAGAGCGAGCCGTCCGTGCAGGTGCCGCCGCCGCTAGAGATCGGAATAGTAACGAAATTGCTCACTATGCTGCCGCTCAGTGCCGCAACCGAAACCCCGCAGCCGGTCGGCGCATTGGACGGCACGGTGACCACTACCTGGTCCACGCCCTGATAGGGAGACCGCCCCTGGTAGGCGATGGGCACTTGCACGCTGCCAAAATAGAGCGCAGTGATGTAGCTCAGATTGTCGTAAGTGGTGGGCGGGCCTAGGTCGGTGTTCTTCGTATCGGCGCCCAGTCCCGCGCCCCAGAAAACGATGGTTTCGCCCGGCTTGGCCGAGTTGCCGATGTTAATCAGGTGGCCGTCGGCATTATCCGTCACCGCGGCCAGAGTGCCGCCGTAATAGTCGAATCCGAAGGCGCTGGCTACCACCTTGAGCGGGAATGCCGCGCTGGCCTGGTTGTTGTAAGTCACCGTGATCGTGCCCGTTCCCACCGGCGTGCTCGAAGGCAGCACCACCGCGATCTGTCCCGGGAATGCGTAGTAGAACCCCGGATGCACGGTCGTACCGTTCACCGTGACCGCGACGCTCGACCCGCTCAGCGTTTGCGGCAGTGCCTTGCTCGGGTCCTGCAACGTGGTCGGACCTCCCGACGCCGCCAGACTTGAGCCGTAAATCACGATCAGCGTTCCCGGAGCGATGCCAAAGTTCGGCGCGCCCGGATTGATGTTGCTGTAGTTGTTCACGACCGCGCTCACCACCGGCACGCCCGCCGCGCCCAGCGTCGCGGTGCCCTTCTGCACCTTCGCCGCGGCGCCGGTACAGGTCTCATACTGGAGCGTGACCGACGTGCTGCTGACGGCCGTCAACTCCACCGCGGCATAGTTGCCGGCGTTGGTGTGTACCGCGAAAACCTCGTTCTGTGCCAGGCTGCTCCCGGTGATGGGCGTCGTCTTGTAGGTAAAGGATTTCAGTGCGACGCTGCATTCCATCTCGCTGAACACGGAGGCGCCAACCGTCGTGAGATTGTCAAACGTCGCGCTCCCCTGCGGGGCGATGCTGACGCCTGGGTTGAACACGATGTCCCCGCCCGACGTGCCGGTGGCGCCCGTATCCAGATTCAAGGTAGTGTCCGCCAAAGCAGCCAGTGGCAGAGCCAGCGCCAAAACGGCGAGAGCGACGATATGAAACGATTTAGGCATTATTCTCTCCTGCGCGCATTCGGCGCACCGAACCAATCCCGTTTCCGGGCATCTCCATTTCCGATCTCAACATCCGAACCGCCCGGGTTCCGTCCATTATACCCGTGGCGCGCCGCCCGGTAACCGCAGCGGTCGCGCCTGTTCCACCTGCCCGGGCGCCAGCTTGTGGCCGCACACCGGGCAGGTGTCCAACGTTCCGGAGGTGACGCCTCCGAGTCGAACGGTCGTTTCCTCCCGTTCCACCGTCACCTCCGTGCGAATGGTGTGGCCTTCGCCGTGCCTGCATCCTTCGGCACGGGAAAAACCGGCCCGTTCGCAAAGCGTTTGCCATAGCCTGTGCATCGGAACCGCCCTTCACCCCGTTCGATTTCCCCTGCTTCCGCTTGGCTTGTCCATAATGCGATCCTTTCGCGCCAGAGCCTAGTTATAGGCTGCCGCGATGCTTGTCGTCGCGGATGCTATCGCGACCGCGAAATCCAATCCCGATACGCTGAAATTCTGTGGCAGCGTGTAATTGCCCACCGACAGGCTCCCACTGCCCACCGGCAGCGCCAGCAGCACCGATGGCGGAACCGTGAACGTTCCCGCGCTCGCCGCCGCATTGCAGGTGAAGCTGGCGTCGAACGTCCCCGAGGCGGATGTGGCTATCGAACCGCCGCTGATTTCGACGAAGCCGTTGCCGCCGCCGGTCCAATCGACCGTGACGCCCTGGCTGCGCGTCACCGTTCCGGCCGAGCCGGCATTGGTCCATGCGAGCGGCGCCGGAGCGCTTAAACCCTGCGTGAAACTGCCCACGCCGCCGGCTCCGCTTGCGCCGGTGGCAGTGAAGGTGAACGTGCCGCCCGCCGCGGGAACGAAGCCTGTCGGCAGCGACTCGGCCACATAGGCCCCGGGCGCCGATGGTACTGACGTCAGCGTCTGCACCCCTCCGACGGGCCCTTGTACGGTGACCGTGCCGGCATTCAATCCAACCGGCGCGTAGAGACCGAGCACGCTCGAAACGTTCTGGGTCACCACGCAGCTACCGAGCGATGGCTGCGTACCGCTCTCATACCCGGTCAGCGAAGCGCCGCTGAAACTGTAGAAAATCGCGTCCGCGCTATCCGTGGTCGTGGTGCCGGAGCCGGTCGCGGCAGGCCCGGTGCTTTGGCCCACCTGGATCACGCCAAACGCGACGCTCGCCTGGCTCGATAGCGTCGCCGCCGTCGCCGGACTGACGTAGGCGATCGAATCGGCGCAGATTCCGCCGTTGGTTGCAATCGGAATTGTCACCAGGTTGCTGACCGTGGCCGCACTGCCGTTGCCGATCACCGCCACCACCGAAACCGCGCACCCGAGAGGCACGTTCGCCGGGAGGGTCACGGCGACTTGATCGACGCCCTGATACCCCGATCTTCCCTGATAGGCGACCGGCACCGGAACGCCGCCGATATAGAGCGCCGTGATGCCGCTGAGGTTATCGAAGCTGGTGGGCGGGCCGAGGTCGGTGTTCTTCGTATCGGCGCCATCGCCGGCGCCCCAGAAATCGATGGTTTCGCCCGGCTTGGCCGAATTCGCGGCGGTAATCAGGTGGCCGTCGTTGTTGTCGGTCGCCACGCCCAGCGCACCATTGTAGTAATCGAATCCAAATGCGCTCGCGACCACCGTAATCGGAAACGCGGCGCTAGTCTGCCCGCCGTAGGCGACCGTGACGGTGCCCGTCCCCAACGGCGTGTTCGAAGGAAGCACGACGGCAAGCTGGCTGGGAATCGCGAAGTAAAACGCCGGCGTCACGGTCGTCCCGCCGATGGTGATCGAAACGCTCGAGCCGTTCAGCGTTTGCGGCAGGTTGGCGGCGGGGTTCTGCAATGGCGTAGCCGAACTGCCCGGCGCAGCCAGGTTCGATCCCCAGATCTTCATCAGCGTTCCCGGCGCGATCGCGAAGTTCGGTGCGGCCGGATTGATGTTGCTGTAATTGTTCACCAGTGCGCCGATCACGGGCGCTGAGGATGGCGTTCCGGCGGGATTCACGGTGAAGCTTTGCGTGACCGAAGTGGCCACGGCGTAGGTTGCGTTGCCGGCCTGATCCGCCTCGATGGTGCAGGTGCCCACCGCGAGCAGGGTCACCGTGGAACCGGAGACCGTGCAGATGGACGGTGTCAGCGAACTGAAGCTCACTGGCAGATTGGAAGTGGCCGTGGCGGCGATGGTGAACGGCGCGGCGCCGAACGTCTGGTTCGGCAGCGCGCCGAAGGCGATGGTCTGCGCCGTCAGGGGCGTCGCCGTCACCGTGAAGCTTTGTTGAACCGCGGGGGCGCCGGCGTAGCTACCGTTGCCGCCCTGGTTCGCCTGAATGGTGCAAGTGCCGGCGGCGAGCAGCGTCACCTGCATCCCGTTGACCGCGCAGACGAGCGGAGTGATCGAAAGGAAGCTGACCGGCAAACCGGAAGTAGCCGTTGCACTGATCGTGAATGGCGCCGCGCCGAGCGTCTGGTCCGGGAGCGCGTTGAAGGTGATAGTCTGGGCCGTCAGGGGCGCTGCCGTCACCGTGAAGCTTTGATTGACCGGCGCGGCCGCGAGCCACTTGGTATCGCCGGCCTGGGTGGCCTGAATCGTGCACGTGCCCGTCGAAACCAGAGTCACCGTCGTGCCGGAGACCGTGCAGACGGCCGGAGTGGTCGAGGCGAAGCTCACCGTTAAACCGGAACTGGCCGTGGCGCCGATAGTGAATGGCGCGGCGCCAAGCGTCTGGCTCGAAAGCGCGGCGAAGGCGATGGATTGGCTCTTTCCGCTGACGGTGAAGCTGCGGTCGACGGGCGTGGCCGCGGCGTAGGTGGCGTTGCCTGCCTGCGTCGCCTCAACTGTGCAGGTACCCATGGTGAGCGCCGTGACGATTGGCCCACCCATGTCCTTGCCGACGGAGCAGACGGTGGGCGTAAGCGTAGTGGAAGTTACCGGCAAGCCGGAGGAGGCGCTCGCGATGATGACCTCTTTACTGCCAGCCGCCAGGCCCACCAGCGCGTGAAAGTCGATGGTCTGGCTCTCTCCGGTAACCTGGAATCTTTGGCTGACAATCGGGGCGGCGGCGTAGTTGCCGTTGCCTGGCTGCGACGCCACGACGATGCAGGTACCTATGGCGACCGAGGTTACTGCCATCCCGCCCGAGGGGATTGTACAAACGGAGGGTGTCGACGATCCGAAGAACACGGGCAATCCTGAACTGGCGGTTGCGCTGAGGTTCTCGACATAGCCGACTTGTATGCTCGTTAGCGCCGGGAACGTGATCGTCTGGGTACCCTGGTGCACGGTGAAGGGCACACTGACGGGCGTGGCAGCGGCCCAGTTGGCGTCGCCCGCCTGGGTCGCCTGAGGCGCGCAACTGCCGATGGCGATCAGGGTGAGCGTGGAGCCGGAGGCCGTGCCGGAAAGCGTACAGACCGCGGGCGTCAGCGAAGTGAAGCTTACCGGCAAGCCGGACGTAGCTGACGCGCCGATTGTGTACTGGTCACCGACCTTCTCGGTAGCCGGGCCGTTCAGAGTGTAGTTAATGATCGTCTGGGTGCCTTGCAGCACGGTGCCCGACTTGGTGACAGGCGCGGCCGCGGCCCAGATGTAGCCATCGCCTGGCTGCGTCGCCTGGACGGTGCAGGTGCCGGCGGCAATTAACGCCACCGTCGATCCGGAGACGGTGCAAGTGCCGGTCGTCTGCGAGTTGAAGCTCACCGGCAGGCCGGAGGAAGCCGTGGCGGAAAGAGTCTGCGTGTCGCCGACCTTGCCGCCCCCGGTGGCGGTGATGTTGCCGATCGTCTGGGTCTCTCCGGTCACCAGGAATATCTTGCTGACAATCGGGGCGGCGGCGTAGGTGCCGTTGCCTGGCTGCGACGCCACGACGATGCAGGTGCCAATGGCGACCGCGGTTACTGCCATCCCGCCCGAGGGGACTGTACAAAACGAGGGTGTCGACGATCCGAAGTGCACTGGCAATCCCGAACTGGCGGTTGCGTTGAGGTTCTCGACATAGCCGACTTGTATGCTGGTTGGCGCCGTGAAGGTGATCGTCTGGGCTTGCCCCACCACTTGGGCGGTCTGGGTGACATCCGGGGCCGCCTTGTAATTGCCGCCGCCCGCTTGCGAGGCGGTGACGCTGCAGGTTCCGATGCTGACCCCGGTCACATACGGGTGCCCGAGGGCGATGCCTACAGTGCAAACGGAGGTTGTCGTCGACGCGAAGGTTACTGTCAGCCCGGACGAGGCGGTCGCATTGAGCGCCTCGTTCACGCCGACTGCCCAGTCGAATAACGGGCTGAAGGTGATGGTCTGGCCCGCGGTCGGCCCGATGTCCGGCGTCGCCGCGATCCGCTGGCCCAGCGCGGCAGCGGCGGCCGGATTCGAAGCGGCACCTGACCAGGCAGCCATGGGCAGCGCCAAGGCGGCGACTGCGACGATAAGAACCGTTCTAGACATGAATCACTCCTCCAACGACCGTGTTTCCCGCACGCGTTCCGTGATTCGAAACTCCGTCTGGCGTTTCCGGGCCGCGCTGCAAATCGTATTTCAAGGTCCGATTCTCTCCGAAAATGTTCTATAATTCCAATGACCTGTTGTGACAAGTTCTGACAAGTTCTGAATTGTCTCCATCTTCATGAAAACAGACAGTCTATTCAGATTTGGAGAATACGAGGTAGACGCTCTGGCGCGCACCGCGCGACGCCAGGGGGTCGCGCTTTCGCTCAGCCGCCGCGCCTTCGACGTCCTCCTTTACTTTGTGCAGAACCCCGGCCGCGCCATCTCCAAGGACGAACTGTTGAAAAGCGTCTGGGCGGATGCCACGGTGGACGAGAACAGCCTCGCCCAGAGCGTCTCCGTGCTGCGCCGGGCGCTCGACGAGAAGCGCGGCGAGAACAGCTACATTGTCACTTTGCCGGGACGCGGGTACCAATTCATCGCCGCCGTGGAAGTGGTTCCGGAGGAAGATACCAGGCTGACCCCGGCGGGCGTCACCGCGGTGGCGGCAGCCGGTGGCGACGGCACCGGGCTCGTATTTCAAAAACGCACGGTCCGCACCCGCGTGATCACGGAAGAACACCAGGCCATCGCGCCGCCGCCGCGCCCCAACCGGCTCCGCACCTCCCTGCCCGTGGCGTTGGTCCTAGCCGTTGCCGCGCTGGCCGCCTATCTTTCCTGGCGGCACTTTCAGCCGCTCCCGCCCCCCACCATGGTGGTCCTGGCGGATTTCGAAAACTCCACCGGCGACGCCGACTTCGATCGCTTCCTGAACCGCGCGATTCAGATCGATCTCGAACAGTCGCCCTTCCTCAATCTGCTCTCCGCCTCCAAAATCCGCGAGACGCTTGGCGAGATGCGCCGCAAGCCCGGCGAGGCGCTGACACCCGCCCTGGCGCGCGAGATCTGCGAACGCAACAACGGCCAGGCCACCCTCCACGGCTCGCTGTCAAAACTCGGCGGCAGCTACCTGCTCCTGCTCGACGCCGAAGGCTGCGTCAGCGGCGAGCGGCTGGGCGGCTACAAGGCGCAGGTTCGCTCGAAGGAGGAACTCCTGGGCGCACTCGATACGGCAACCGGCCAGGTCCGCCGTCAGTTGGGCGAATCGAGCGCTTCGCGCGAACGCTTCGCCACGCCGGTCGCGCAGGCGACCACCGCTTCGCTCGATGCGCTGCGCGCTTACAGCCAGGGTCTCGACAGTTTCGAACGCGGCGATTCCAAGACCGCCGAGGATCTGCTCCGCAGCGCCATCGCGCTCGATGCGAATTTCGCCACCGCCTATCGCGTCCTGGCCACCACTTATTACAACCGCCACGACCGCGTCCAGGCCGCCGTCTATTATAAGAAGGCTTTCGATCTGCGCGGGACCACCACCGAGCGCGAGCGGCTCTCCATCGAGGCTCTCTACTACGGCGGCGCGATCCTCGATTACGAAGCCGCCGCCCGCTCGTTTACCCTCTTGAATCGGATCTATCCGAACGACGCCGGTAAGTGGGGCAACCTCTGCAACCTCTATACCCTGCTGGGCGAGTATCCGCCGGCCATCGAAGCCGGCCGGCAAGCACTGCGCATCGATCCCAAATCCGCCTTTGTCGCCGAGGTGCTGGCCCGCGCCTACCTGCGCGCCAACCAATTTGCCGAGGCGCAGAAGCTGGCCGATTCGAGCGTTGCCGCAAAGAAGGACCGCTGGGGCACCCACAGCATCTTGTTTCAGATTGCCTATGCCCAGCGTGACGAAGCCCGCATGAAATCCGAGGGCGAATGGGGCCTCAGCCATCAGAGCGTCGCCAACGCGCTCGACGATCTGGGGCTCGCCGCCGCCACCGGCGGCAAGCTGCGCGAGGCGTTGGACGACCTCGCGCGCGCCCGCACCGAAGCCCTTCGTGGCGGCGACACCGATTTCGCCGACGGCGCGTCGCTCGATGCCGCCTACGTCCTCCTCCGGATGGAGCAGCCCGAGCGCGCCGCGGCCAGTTTGCGGCAGATGATCGGCGACGCGGGCTATCCCGAAGCCACTGCGCAACTCCGCGCCGAGACCGGCGACCCCGCGCCCGCCCAGCGTCTGGTGTCCACCGCCAACCCCCTTACCGAGCGCAATACAATTCACGTGTATTGCACCTTGCCGATGGTGCGCTCGACCCTGGCCCTGCTGGCCCACCAGCCCGCCGAAGCCGTACGCCTGCTCGAGCCCGCACGGCCGTATCAACTGCGCGACTTCGAGGTTGTCTACCTGCGCGCGCAGGCCGAGGCCGCCGCCGGCCAGCTCGATGCCGCCGCCCGCGATTTCTCCCTAATCCTCGCCAACCAGGGCGTCGATCCGATCTCTCCCGAGTATCCCCTCGCGCACCTTCGCCTTGGCCGCATCCTGGCCGCCCAGAAGAAGCTCGCCCAGTCCCGCGAACAATACACGGCCTTCTTCGCCGCCTGGAAAGCCGCCGACGCCGATCTCCCGCTCCTCATCCAGGCCCGCCAGGAATTCGCCGCCCTCCGTTAGATGGGGCATGCTTGAGCTTGCCAACACCCGCTTGCGGGCGATGCACGTAGCAATCGTCCCGGCCGGGAAAGGGGGGGGAGAAATCGGCGACCCCTGGTGAGCAAAATGCGTCTCTCTTGCCCGCGTCTCAGCCCCGACCGCACAGCTTGGGTGACAATTCTAAGTCGCGCCAGCCCCGCCACCGGCGGCTATTTTACAAGCCCTCTAAGGCATGCCCCGCCTATTGTCGAAAGCGAAGACAGGCGCGGCCCAACTGGATCTCGTCGCCGGGGCAAAGCTTCTCGCCGCGGTTGCCAGCGGGGACGTCAATCGAGCGGCCGTCGCGGAAGATGCGGGTGCCGAACTCGCTCCCATCGTCGGCGATGCGGTAAACGCCTGCGGCAAGCTGAATGTGGGCGTGCTGGCGGGATACGGTCGCGTTGGCCTCGTCGCCGCCTTCGAGGAAGACCACATCGTTGCGGCGCACCACGCGCGACTGGCGGTCGGTCAATTCGGCCAGACGGCCGATGTTGGTGCGCGGTTTGGAAATGGAAAAGAGATCGCTCTCCGCCTTGCCCTTCACCACCACGAGGCTGGCGGGCGTGACTGCCGCGGGCACGGCCGTGCCGCAGGAGATCTCAAACGCGCGGTCGCCCAATTCGGCGGTCTTCACCTCGACCGAAAAGCCGCGCGGCAATTCGCAGCCGGCGCCCTCGAGAGCCTTCCGCACGTCGCCGGCGAGGCGGCCATCGTTGCCGAAAGCCGCAGCGTACAGCGCGCGCCGTTCGGCATCGGCGGAAATGAGCGTAATCGTCAGCAGCGAGCAAGGAAAGACGCGCTTGCCACTGCTGGCGTCCGGCACTTTGGCTTCGATCTCGTCGAGGATGGCGCGATGCAGCAGCCGCAGGTCGCCCGATTGCGCCGCGCCGAAGACGCGCTCGGCGAAGTTGCGGAAGCCGCGCTCAATGCCCTTTTCGATTTCGGAAAACAGTCTCATGGCTGAATCAGACCCAATTCCAGGGCCGCCTGGACGATTTGCGCGGCGGCGGGCGCAGCGGCCGAACCGCCGTATACTCCATTTTCCACCAGGATCGAGAAGGCGATTTTGCGCGGCGGTGCGCCATAGGGGGCGAAGCCGATGAACCAGGCGTGCGAAGGCGCGGTGGCGAGCTCCGCGGTGCCGGTCTTGCCGGCGACGGGAACAGACGCCGCGGCGCGCGTCCCTGTGCCGCTGGTGACGACCTCGCGCAGGAACTTGCCCAGCGTGGCGGCGGCATCGGCGGTCAGGACGGGCTGCGGCGGCGCGATGCGCGGATTGGTTTCGTCGGTGATCCAGCGGCCCTGCGGCATGCTGCCGCCAGTGGCCACGGTAGCGGCGACGCGCGCCATCTGAAACGGCGACGCCACCACCTGCCCCTGCCCGTAGGAAGATTGCGGCAGTGCCTTACGCAATTGCGCGGCGGTTGCGGGCGAGGCCACCGAAATGCCGAGCAGGCCGGCGGTTTCGAGCAGCGGCTCCGCGCCCACGTCATATGCGCCCAACTGCGCGAAGTAGGCGTTGCAGGAAACCACGATGCCGCGCTCCATGTCGACGGTCCCATGCGGCGTCCGATCCTGCACGTCGTCGCGGATGGGACGTTTCGACCGGTTGACGAAATTGCCCACGCGGCCGTCGGGGAGGCGAATGCACTGGTAGGTCTTGTGGGCCAGTTGCGGATCCTTGCGCAGCGCGGCCATCGCGGTCACCACCTTAAATGTGGACCCAGGCGGGTAGAGGCCGAAGCGCGCGCGGTCGAGGAACGGAATGGCGGCGTCGCTGGCGGGCTCGGCCGGCGCAGTGTCGGGCGGCAGCGGCAGACTGACGGCGGCGAGCAAGTCGCCAGTCGATGGATCGATCACCACTGCGGCTCCTTTCGCCAGGGCCGCCCGCTCGAGCGTGCCACGCAAAATGGCGGCGACGCGCACGCTGAGGCGCGCGTCGATCGACATATGGACGTCGCGCGGCCGGTCGAGTACGCGGCGCACCTCGGGGCTGTTCGGGTCGTAGCGATGGCGCACCAGCGGCACCAGTTCGCGGTAATCGTAGCGGATCACGCGAGTGAGCGCGCCGGTCTTCGGGTTCTTCACTTCCACCAGCGTGGGCCGGTCGTCGTAACCGCGCAGGCGGCGGGCGGAATCGCGTTCCACAAACGCCGTGTTGCCGGCGGCCCAACGCGCGCGTGTGCGCAGATCGCCGAGCAAATCGAACATCAGGCCGCCGAATGGATAGTGGCGGTACTCGGTTCGCGAACAGGCGTGGCCGATATCGATGCCGAGCGCCGAGTATTCGGCGCGATGCCGCTCGAGCTCGCTCCAGTCACTGGTCGCCAGCGGCAGACCGTTGCGGTCGTAGACGGCGCCGATGGAGATTTGGCGCATCACTTCCTGAAAGCGCGGATTATATTCGAAGCGGCGCGCGCCGTCGGCCTCCACCACCAACGCGCCGGCGCCCATGGTCTCGGCCGGGCGCGCCACTTCCACCCAGGCGGCCTTGGCCAGCACCGCCGCACCGGCCAGGGCGAGCAAGATGCCGGCAGCTTTCAGGGGCGCGCGAAATGGGGCGGCGATATGTTCCGCGCCGGGCCGCGCGGAGATGGAAGCGAGAATGCCGATCACCAGGAAATTCGCCAGCAGCGCGGTTCGCCCGTAGCTCAGGAATGGCGTTACCACGCCCGAGAGCGGCGCCACGCCGAGCGCGCCGGCCGAGATCAACAGAAGTTGGAGCGCCGTGACCACGCCCAGTCCGGCGGCCAGGAAGAACTCGTAGTCCGAGGCCGCGCGCAAGGCGATACGCAGCGCCCGCCACACGAGAAACGCGTACAGGCCAAACACCGCCGCCACGCCCAGGAAGCCGCACTCCTCGCCCAGCGCGGAGAGAACCAGATCGGTGTGCGCGGCAGGAACCAGTTGCGGATCGCCCAAACCGATTCCCATGCCGGAGACCTCGCCGCCCGCGAAGGCCCACAGCGATTGCGCCAGTTGATCGCCGCCGCGAATGAAGTTGTCCCAGGGCGAAAGCCACATCGAGACGCGCTCGCCGACCGTGTGCGGCACGCCCAGGTAGAAGCCGGCGACGAAGCCGAGCACCACCAGCGCCACGCCCACCAGCGGCACGAAGGCGCTCGACCGCGCGATGCCGTAAAGGGTCAGGAAGAGGCAGCAGAACACCAGCGCCGGTCCCATGTCTCGCTGCAGGAAGAAGAACAGGAGCGAGAGCGCCACGCAGGCGGCCGCCGGAAGCGTGTCTTCGAGCGGCGGAATGTCGAGGAAACGGGTGAGCCCGGCGAGCGAAGCGCGGGTTTCGCGCGCGTGCCGCAGCACGTCCCAGCGCCGTGCAAAGTAACCCGCGAGAAAGAACACCAGCAGCACGCGGATGATCTCGACCGGCTGAAAACCGAACAGGTTGACCTTGGCGTCGCTCACGCCCGGGCCGGAGCCAGCGACGATCAGCAGCGCGGAGAGTACGCAACTTGCCAGCAGCGGCACGAAGCTCAAGCCGCCCGTGAGGCGTTTGAAATCGACCAGCGCGGCGGCGGCCATCAGCACGCAGCCGAGCGCCGCGCCTTGAGCGAAATCGACGAACAGCAACTGGTCGCGCAGCGGATCGCGCAGGCTGATCATCAACACCAGGCCCATGCCGGTGAGCACGACGAGCGCGGGCAGGAGCGACGGATCGCCGCGGAAACCGCGCACGCTCCACACCACGTTGACCAGCAGGAACGCGGCGAAGAAGACCGCGACCCAGGTCTGGAACGCACGCCGGAATTCCTCCGGCCCGCGCACTGTGAGCGCCGGTTTCAGTAGACGCAACTGGTCGCCGTTCACGAGCGGCATCGAATCGCGGCCTGCGAGACGGACGCGCAACGATTCGAGGCCGCGGCCGGTCGAATCCTCGCGGGTGACGCGAATGCGCGCGATGGCGCCGACGTTGGCCAGGCCGCCGGAGATGTTATAGATCCTGCGCGCGACGAATTCGCGCTCGGCCGGATCGGGATAGAGGGTGAGCACGGGCAGCAGATCCTCGCGCGCGGAAAGCGCGTTCAAATTGACGATCTGCTTCGAGGCCAGCGCCTGTTCGGCGGCGGGGAACCCGGCTGTCTTCGAGTTCCAGACCATCCACAAACCGCCCGCGATGACGAGGCCGGCGACAATCATACAAAGCAGTTCGCGAACGCGCCACAAGGGACGGCGCGTCAGTCCCGCGTTGGGGCGGCTGGCGGCGCTACTGCGAGTGACCGGCATGTTACAGAAAAAGTGGGGCAGGCGCTACCACCTGCCAACCCGGTACAACGTTGCTCTCGACGATCTGACTTCTGGCCGGCGTCATCGAACCCCGCAACAGTTGGCAGGCGGAAGCGCCTGCCCCACTGCTCTGGCGCGCGTCATTTGTGCTCCCCGGCTCCCGACTCCGCGGTCTGTTGCAGGCGCGCGCGGACAGTTACCAGGCTGGCTTGGACGCGCACGATACCGGTGCTGGCGTTGCCGTACGGCGCGACGCTTTGGTAAAGATCGAGCGCGCGCTCGAAATCGGCTGCGGCGCGCTCGACCTCGTCCTTCTCCTGCGGCAGGCCGTGCACGTTGGCGGAATCGGCGAAGGTGAGGGCGGCGCGGTCGCGATAGCCATCGGCCAATTGCAGCTTGTCGCGATTGGCGAGTTGGTAGCCGCGGCGCTCCGCCTCTTCGAGCGCGGCCGAGGCATGATCGATATCGCGAAGGTTATAGTACACGCGCGCCAGGCCCAACTCCGGATCGGGCGAGTGGGGCAGCAGCCGGTCGGCCTGGGTGAACGCGTCCGCGGCGGCCTGCAATTGGGTGGCGTCGCGATGGGCCGCGCCGTTGATGCGAGCCACGTGCCCCTCCGCCACGCGCAGCTTGCCGCGCACCTGGTCGTCCGGATCGATAGCGAGCGCGCGCGCCAGAGTGTTGCGGGCGCGCTCCCAATCCTTCTGATAGACCGGCGGGCCGTCGGCCTTGCGATAAGCGCCAATCACGCGGTCGGCCGTTCCCACCAGCGTCTCCTTCACCGCCTTGCGCGGCGAGTACAGAAGGAGAGACGAAGGATTGCGCTTGGAAAGTTCCGTCCAACGCGTCCAAATCAGTTCGGGGTCGGTCACCTGCTCGGCCTGTATGTCGCGCTTGAGCTGCTGCCCGTGCTGGTACATCAGGTAATTCGCGAACAGGTCCCAAGCGCCATAGAGGACCGCCAAAATCGCCAGCGCGACGACCACGCGCATCGCCTTCGAGAACGCCGTGCGCCGGGGCTTGGGAATCTGCGCGGTGCCGTCTGGCCAATTCCGCACAGGTGGCTTGCGCCGCGTTTCGCCGCCCTCGGGTGCGGTGCGGCGAGTGGCGGCGTCGATCTCGGCGCGCGTGGTGCGCCGCGTCGCATCCAGGTCCTCGGTGGTCGCGTGGACCGGCGTGCCGTGCCGGAACGCAATCAGGTCGTCGGCAAACGCGCGCGCCGATTGGTAGCGCGTGCCCGCGTCCGGCGCGGTGGCCTTAATAAGGATGCGCCGCAGCGGCTCCGGGCAAGGGTCGGGCGCCGGCGGCGGCGGAATGCGCGAGCGGATCATGCTTTCCAACCGCTCGGTCGATTCGGCGTGATACGGTTGCAGGCCGGTGACCATTTCATAGAGCATCACCGCCAGCGACCAGAGGTCCGACAGCGCGTCCACTTCGCCCGAATCCAGGCGCTCCGGCGACGCGTACGGCACCGAACCGAATTCGTTGCGTGTCAGCCGGCGCGACAGCGATAGGGCCTTGGCAATCCCGAAATCGAGCACACGGACATCGCCGCGGCTATCGATGCGAATGTTCCTCGGCTTGATGTCGCCATGCACGATGCCGCGGAATTCCTTGCCGTCGATCGACGCCTCGAAACCATGCGCGTTCGCCAGCGTTTCGGCGACGGCGATGGCCGTATCGACGGCGAATTCAATCACCAGCGGACCTGTGCGCAGCAACTCGGCTAGGTCCTGGCCGTCGATATACTCCATCGCGACGTGGAAGTAATTCTCGATGTCGCCGGCACCGTAGACGCGCGCGACGCGGCGGTCGACCTCGGCGAGGCGCGCCTGCAACTCGGCGCCGCGGCGTTCAGCTTCAATGGTCTCGATCGTGTCGGCGTCGGCCGCGCGTTCGATCAGCTTCAGCGCCACCGCGCGCCCGGTCTCGGTGTCCTCGGCCAGGTATACGTCCGCCATGCCGCCGCGCCCCAGTTTGCGGCCGATTTCATACTTGCCAATGCGCCGGTCGGCGGGGGCGATCATGGCTTGCGGGCTCCGTGCCGCGCCGTGGTGGGCTTCGCATCCAGCAGGAAATTCTGCGCACGGAGGCTGTCCATGTGGATGGGATCCATGAGCGTGGGCGGCAGGTCCAGTGTGCCCTTGTCGAAGACATTGCCGGTGAGCGAAAGCTGCACGCCATCGCGCGCCGAGAGATTGAAGCCGTGGTTCTGCAAAAACGAATTGTGCGACAGCCGCAGCGAACCGGGGCCGGAGGCGAGCAGCCCCCCTGCGAGCGAATCGCGGACGGTGGAGGCGCGCATCAATAGCATGCTCGAGCCGCGGACTTCGACGCCGATCGCGGCGCCTTCGATATCGGTGTCGCAGATCTCGACGTTCGAATCGACCAGGAGAATGCCCTGCGCAAGCGGCCCCTGCGAATCGGCGAGGATGCGCAGCCCTTCCACGCGCACGGCGCGAACCCTGTCGGCCAGCACCGCCGGGCCGGCCGTTCCCGGCGCGAGATGCAGAATGGCGCGGGTGCCGTTTGCCTCGTCGCCCGATCGGCTGCCGCGAAACGTGACGCCGGATTTCAGGCGCAGCGGCTGGGTGTATTCTTCGCTGGCGGAGAACTGAATGACGTCGCCAGCACGCGCTTCGGCCAGCGCCTGGGCGAGCGTCCTGACCGGAGCCCCCGGCCTGCCCGGCACATCGACCTGCAGAACGCGCGGCCCGGCCGTAACCACGGTCTTCTCGGGCTGCATGCGGTGCACGACTCCGGCGGAGAAGATGGCCACCAGCAGCACGCCCGCGGCCAACGCCACTGCGCTGCCCACGCGGAAGCCCTTCGGCGCCACCGCCGCGCCCGAGGCGGCGAAGCGCGGCCCTTCCACCAGAATCACCGTGACATTGTCCTTGCCGGCGGCCATGTTGGCGGCTTCGATCAACTGACGCGTGGCGGCCGTGGGATCGCCCGCGTTGCGCTCCACCACCGCGCGAATGTATTCCGACGTCACCTGGTCGCTGAGGCCGTCGGTACAGAGCAGCAGCGCCGCGTCGTCCTCGAACGGCAGGCGAACGACATCGATGAAATCGGCGTCCTCGGGGGCGTGCTCCTCGCTGCCCACGTCGCGGAATACTTCGTTGCGGCGGGGATGCAGCATGGCATCGAGTTCGGAAAGTTCGCCCGCATCTTCGCGCTCGCCCACCGGCGAATGGTCGTGGGTGATCTTGCGAATGGCGCCGCGGCGAATCGCATACAGCCGCGAATCGCCCACGTGGCCGATCACCACCGCGCCCTCGTCGAGCACCGCCAGCGTCAGCACGCACGCCATGCCCTGCCACTGCGGATTGCCGCGCGCGGCGCGCAGAATCTCGTTGTTGGCCATGGCGATGGCCTCGCGCACGCGCTGTTCGACGGTGCCGGTCTGGCGCTCCAGGCGCGCGCGAATGCGGTCCACCGCGATGGCCGCCGCCTTCTCGCCCGCGGCCTGCCCGCCCATGCCGTCGACCACCAGGTAGATGCCGCGCGCGGCATCGATGAACCAGGCGTCTTCGTTGTTGCGGCGCACCCGGCCCAGGTCGCTCGCCCCCGCCGATTTCAGCATCGTTTTAACCATGCGTGCGGCTTCGGAACTCCAGGAAGCAAACGCCGGCCAGGCCAATGCGCGCCGTTTCCTTGAGCGGCACTTCCACGTTGCGATCGCGCTTTTCGTCGCCGACGACCTCGATGCTGGAAGGCGCGGCCACGCCGTCGATGGTGGTGCCCAGCCGGCTGAGATCCTTCAGGAAGAACTTGCCGCTCTCCGGATCGCGCCGCAGGCGGAAGTGTTCGCGCGACACGTCCGGCAGCGTATCGAGTTTCAGATCCGTCCAATAATCGCGCCCGCCGCGTCCCACCACGATTTCGTTCTTGGTCATGTAGAACTTCCTGCGCACGCCGCGGTCGTCGTATTCAATCGCGGCGAAGGCGCCCTCCGGTGCGGCCGCCTCTGCCGTCGGGGGAGCAACCGGCGCTGGCTGATAGGACGCTTCCGCGCCGGACGCCGCGCCCGCCATGCGCCGCGTGGCGATGCGCTTGGTCATGCTGCCCGCGCTGAAGTCCTCCTTGGCCGGCAGCGCGAGTTCGGAATAGATGACGATGTCGCCCGCGCTCACGTCGTCGTCCGTATTCTCGAGAATGCGGATCTGCCAGCCGCCCTCCGGCGCAACCACTTTCGGCTCCCCGCGCCGCGCCAGTTTCAGCCGCGCCGCGAGCCCGCCGCGATTGAGCGATTCGAGTTCCGCATCGAGCGCCTGCCGCGCCTCGTCGACGATGCGCGGTGCAATTCCGCGCAGCCGCTCCATGTCGTCCGGATGCAAATAGACGTTATAGATTGCCGGCGGCAGGGTCGAGTAATGCAGCGGTTCGAGCCCCTCGCGCATATTTCGCACGATCTCCAAAATGATGTCACGCGCGGTGGCGGATGTGGCAGCGGCGGGTCGATCCATGGCAGCCTATTAGAGAGTTTAGCAGCCGGCTCAGTCTTGGGTCGGACGATGCCCTTGCCGCGCAGGAAAGCGCCCCGTGGCGCCGGCTTTCCAGCCGACTGAGCCGAGATTCATCTCGGCTCTTCTTCTGGAGAGTATCGTCATCTGTCCTGTTTCCCGACGAACGCGATCATAGGTGCTAATCGTAGCAAATCGAGCGAAAAGCAAACGGACCGGGATGTCTGTCTCCGGTTATGAAGGCCGGCGACCGCCAAAGGCATTTCGAATTGGATTCGTGGGTTCTGTCTACACGACGGCAAGTCGCCAGGGTGGCTCGGCGCGGTCGGGTTTCCCCCATCCACGTCCTGGCGGGCACCAATGGCGCGGGGAAAAGCAGCATCGCCGGTGCCACGGTCCGCGCGCAAGGCGCTCGGTGGTTCAACCCGGACGAGGCCTCGGTGCCCCAATCCCGCCAGCGCTATCCCAATAACTCCCGCGCGTCGATCTTCTTCTCCTTCGGCAGCGGAGCGCCGAGGAAGCGCAGGAACGGCGTCATGGCGCGAAATCGATCTGCAATCGCCGCGTAGAGTTGCGGCGAAGTGGCGAGCGAGGGTGGGAGTTCCACGTACAGCAGGAACTGTTTGAAACGCAGCAGATCGGCCGCAGGATGATCCGTGGGGAAACCTTTCGGCACGCGCGCCAGTTTGTCGCCCTGCAACTCGCCCAGTAGGCTGCGCACCTGCGGACGCGCCAGAATGCGGCGCAGCGCGGCGTGATTCCGGGCGATGTGATTGCGGATGGCCAGCAGCGTGGCCGGCTCCGGCATGTACACGCCGCCGCCGATGGCGACCGCCTTGTGCGAAATGGCGCAATAGAAACCGCCGTGCCCCAAAGCCGCGCTGCCGCGCATGCGAAAAGTGGCGGCGATCTGTTCCTTATACGGCTTCTTATCGCGACTGAATCGCGTGTCGCGATAGAAGCGGAAGATGGCCTTCTCCGGGTCGGTCGCGAACTCCGGCGCAAAGCCGGCCAGCGCATGGTTGAGCGCTTCGACCAGTTCGCGCATGGGCTGCTTCACGCTGGCTTCGAACACCGCCTTGCGCGGCAGAAACCACTCGCGGCGATTGTTCCGCGCCAGACCGCGAAAGAACGCCATTGCTTCCGGCGGAAAGCCCGCGAAGCCGGAACGTGCCATAGACCCTCCCTCTATAATCGAAGTAATGCCGACCAGCGAAGAGATGCGCGCGCATCTCGACCAGATTCCCAATTTAACCGTTTCCGCCAATGTCCCGCTAGCGCGGCATACCCGTTTCGGCGTGGGAGGGCCGGCCGATCTGTACGCGGAGACCGGCGCGGAGACGGCCTTTCTCGATGCGCTGCGGGCGGCCGAAGGCGCGGGCATTCCGGTGATGGTAATCGGCGGCGGCACCAATCTGATTGTTTCCGACGGCGGCTATCGCGGCCTGGTGCTGCGCTACCGCGGCGACGCGCTCGGCGCCGAGCGAAACCGCGTCACGGCCGGCGCCGGAGCCGAATTGCAGCGTCTGGTCGATTTCACGGTCGATCGCGGTTTGCAGGGTCTGGAAACGCTGGCGGGCATTCCCGGCTGGACCGGCGCCGCCGTCTACGGCAATGCCGGTGCGTATGGCCATTCGATCTCCGAACGCGTGGCCAGAGTGCGTTTCTTCGATGGCACCCAGGTCGGGGAGTTTACTCACGCCGAGTGCCGGTTCGCCTATCGCGAGAGCGTCTTCAAACGGCACAAGGAGTGGATCATCTTCTCCGTCGAGTTGGAGTTGGCGACCGGAGATCGGGCGGAACTGCGCCGCACCGCCGACGGCATCGCCAAGACACGCAATGAGAAGTTCCCCGCCACCATGCAATGCGCCGGAAGCGTTTTCAAGAACCTGCTGTTGCGCGAACTGGCGCCGGCGGCCGCGGCCGAAGTGCCCACCGAGGCGGTGCGCGATGGCAAAGTGCCGGCCGCCTGGTTCCTCGAACAGGTCGGAGCGAAGGGCCTCGAACGCGGCGGCATACGCGTGGCCGACTATCATGCCAATCTGATTTACAACGCGGGCAGCGGCACGGCCGCCGAGTTATGCGCCCTCATTGAGGATCTGAAAGCGCGCGTGCGGGCGCGCTTCGGCTTCGAGTTGGAAGAAGAAGTGCAGTACGTTGGCTGAGTGCGGCTGACGCCGCTCACCGCAGTGTGGCGCCGTCCTCGAACGGTGCCGCTCACCCTGTCGATCCCGCTCCGAACTAGTGAAGTGCGTCCGAGATCCCGACCGTTATCGCGCGGAGAAGTGGGGCAGGCGCTTCCGCCTGCCAACCCGCGAGTCCCGATGCCAAAGGATTCTCATAGGCCTTCCGAATGGACTCACCTTGGTCGAGCCGTACGGTTGGCAGGCGAAAGCGCCTGCCCCACGGTGCGAACATACTTGTCGGTCTGTTCGACGCACTAAACTAGAATAGATACTGCGGAGGAAATTATCTTGCGCGCAGCGCTCGTTATCGTCGTCGCAGCCACGTCTCAACTCGTCCCGCTGTTTGGCCAGGGCGCCAACATGCCCGTCGAAGGTCCCGCTGAGGCTTTCCATCGTCTGCTCTCGAGTGAGTGGGAATACACCCTGCGCACGCAGCCGGAACTTGCCACCCACGTGGGCGACGATCGCTACAACGACCGGCTGAGCGATTATTCCGATCGGGCGATTGCCGAGTCCATCGGACATGCCCGCCAGTCGCTCGCCCGCTTCGAAGCGGTCGATGTCCGATACCTGACGGAGCAGGACGAGCTCAACCGCGAGCTCATGCTGCGCACCCTGCGCGACTCGATCGACAGTGCACCGTTCAAGGATTGGGAGATGCCCGCCACACAGTTCGAGGGCGTTCACCTCGGCTACGCATCGCTCGCTCTGGATACGCCGTTTCGCAACGTGAAGGACTACCGGGATTATCTCGCCCGCCTGCGCCAGATTCCACGCGTACTCGATCAGTCGATCGGGCACATGCGCGACGGCCTCCGCGACCATCTCATGCCGCCGCGCTATCTGCTTGAGAAGGTGTCCACGCAGGCGCAGGAGATCGCCGCCTACCCGCTCGACAAGAGTCCGTTCACGGCGCCACTCGGTAAGTTTCCCGATGCCATCTCCGAGGCGGAGCGGCAGCCGCTGCGCGGAGCGATCGAAGCGGCGGTGAAGGACCTGGTAGCCCCCGCCTATGCCCGCTTCGCCAAGTTCGTGCGCGAAGAATACGCGCCGCACGGCCGTGTGGATCCTGGCCTGTGGGCGTTGCCGGATGGCGAGGCGCGCTATCGCTTCGCCGTGCGTCATCAAACCACCACCGATTCAACCGCCGAACAGATTCACCAGCTCGGCTTGCAAAGCGTGGGCGAGATCGAAACCGAAATGCTGGCGATCGCGAAGGCCCAGGGATTCGCCGACCTTGAATCGTTCAACCGGCACATCCGTGAGGATCCCAAACTGCACGCCAGTTCCGGGAAGCAACTGTTGGACCTCTATACGCACTATCGCGACCAGATGTACGGCAAGTTGCCGGAACTGTTCGGGCACCTGCCGAAGACCACGCTCGCCGTGGTGCCCATGGAGGCGTATCTCAGCGCCGACGGCGTTCCCGCCGACTATTCGCCCGGCGCCGGCGACGCGTCGCGCCCCGGCCGCATCAACGTCAACGAATATGCGCCGGAGAAGCGCCTTCTGCTCAACGTGGAGGCCATCGCCTATCACGAGGGCGTTCCGGGCCATCACATGCAGTTTTCGATCACGCAGGAACTTGCCGGCCTGCCGCCGTTCCGCCGCTATACGCTCGATCTTAATGCCTATACCGAAGGCTGGGCGTTCTACGCCGAGCGGCTCGGCAAGGAAACCGGCTTTTATCGGGATCCATACAGCGAGTACGGCCGTTTGCAGAATGAGATGTGGCGTTCCGTGCGTTGGGTGGTCGACACGGGCGTCCACGCCAAACATTGGACGCGCCAGCAGATGGTCGACTTCTTTCATCGACACACCGCAATGGACGATCAGAACATCGAGACCGAAGTCGACCGTTACATCGCCTGGCCCGCGCAGGCGCTTTCCTACAAGATGGGGCAGATGCGAATCCTCTTTCTTCGCGAGCGCGCGCAGCGCGAACTGGGGCCCCGCTTCGATCTGCGCGCCTTCCACGACGCCGTGCTCGACCAGGGCCCGCTTCCGCTCGACATGCTGACGGACAAGATCAACGCCTGGATCGCCGCCCGCAAGTAGGTGCTTCCTGTGGGCGTGATCGCGGGGCGGGCTGCGGGGCGAAGCCCGCGGTTAGGGTCGGGCCCCGGTCCGCAACGCCGTCGAGGCGATTGCTCGGGCGGCTGCTAACGCCAATGGAGTGAGTGGCATCCATCTTAAGGCTAAAGCCGCACCCGAATTGCGCCGATCTCTTAGTACAGGAGATCGATGTCAGCGCACCAAACGTTGTTCACGAAAGCGGCCCGGAGCCATCTCATCCAACTGGCCAAGGTGGTGGCGCCGGCGGCGGAGGGGCTGGAGCGGAAGTTCCTGGCGCTGCTGCGCAAGCGGCGTTATGGCGACGTGGAGCGGAGCGCACTGCTGGCAATCTCTCCCTGCGCAGCGGCGCGTCTGGGGTCGGTCGAAAGATTCCTCGATCAGGTGGATTACCACGGGCGGCGGCTGGCCAAATGCAATCTCTCTCCCGACGTGGCTGGGGAAGTGCTGCGGCAGTTCGACGAAATGCTGGAACCGCTGTTGCAGGGCAGATTCGGCCCGTCGCTCGAACAACTGCAATGGGGTACCCTGCTCGCGCTCGAGCGCGCCTATTATCGCGTGCGCGAAGCGGAAAACCAGGCGCTATTCGGCATCTATCGCGCGGGAGCGGAAGCCGGCGATTCGGGCGAAGTATCCCACCGGCTGGTGCGTCTGCTGACGCGGGCCGTGCACGCCCGGGCGGGAGGACTGTTTGTTGGCGAGGGAAGATTGGACGCGGAATTGCGCAAGCCGCTGTACATTGGGTCCGGCACACCCGGAGAACGCTGGATTACCGATCCCGCGCTGCGCGGGCGATATGCCTGCTATTGGTCTTACCCATTGAACGAGTCGGCGGCGATGCAGTTCGGCTTCCCGGTCCCCTCTCCCTGGCTGCCGCGCGAGTTGGAGCTGCTCGAAGCGGCGGCGCAACATTTTCGCAAGGCCACCGAGCGCGCGCGACTGCTCGAGGAGGTGGCGCGGCTGGCGGCTGCTGCCCGCCAGGCAGAGGATGACGAGCGGCGGCGCATCGGCCGCGAGCTGCACGACGAGGCCGGCCAATCGCTGCTATCGTTGCGGCTGCAACTGGAAATGATGGAGCGCGACGCGGATGCACCCATGCGGGCCCGTCTGCGCGATGCCCGCGGTGTGCTCGAACAGACGGTGGTCGAGCTACGGCGGATCATCGCCGCCCTCAGCCCGGCGGTGCTCGAGCGGCTTGGCCTGGAACGGTCGCTACGCCTGCTGGCCGACCGATTTGGCAGGAATCTCTCGGCAGGCATCCGGGTCCGCCTCTCCGGCCGCTTGGACGGGGTACCGCCGTCCCTACAGCAAGTCATCTACAGGGTCGCGCAGGAGGCCTTACAAAACGCGGCCAAACATTCTCATGCCAGTAGCGTAAAACTTTCCGTAATGCGAACCGATAAGGTAATTAGAACGCGCATTACGGATAATGGCCTGGGTTTTCAGGTCGGCGCTACGGCGGTTGAGCCGATGTCATTCGGTTTGACAGGCATGCGGGAACGGGCAGCGCTCCTGGGCGGCAAGCTCGTCGTGCGCAGTGCGCGCAACCAGGGAACGACGGTGATTCTCGAACTGCCGCCGCCCTCGGCTTAGGGAAAACGAAATGTCTAAGATTCGCGTTTTGATCACAGACGACCATGCAATGTTCCGGCAAGGGGTCCGCACTCTACTCGCGGCGGAACCGGACCTGGAAGTCGCTGGAGAAGCCAAGGACGCTGCCGAAGCAGTCAGTATGAGCCGGCAGAGCCGTCCCGACGTGGTCCTGATGGATATCGGCATGACGGGGATGAGCAGCTTTGAGGCCACTCGGGTGATCCGCAAGGAGCGCCCGGAAACCCGCGTCGTATTCCTCTCGATGTACGACGACGATGAGTACCTGGCCGAATGCGTCTCGATCGGCGCCAGCGGCTACATTCTCAAGGAAAGTCCAGCCGAGCAACTATTAACCGCCATCCGCGAGGTCCATCGCGGGGGCAGCTACCTGAGCCCACGCCTCCTCACCCGACTGGTGGACGATTTCCGCACGCAAGGTCGCGAGCCCATCCGCCAACCTCGTTTCGGCACGCTCACCAAACGCGAACGCGAGATCCTCAAGATGCTTGCCGAAGGGCAATCGGTCAAGGAGATCGCCACCGCCTTCGAACTCAGCGTCAAAACCGTCGAGGCGCATAAGTTCAATCTGATGCGCAAGCTGGACATTCACAATAAGGCCCAGCTTGTGCAATACGCTATCCAGAAGAAGATCATTCGCCTCTCCGAGCCCATCCTGAACTGAGCGCTGCGGCACATTCGCGGCCAACTGTCTGGACCTTCCGTCCGGCGGCAGCGGCGTGAGGCAACGTTCGGGCGATGCGCGGCCTCCTCGAAGACGACCATAACGCGCGCGCCACCACAAACGTGACCTTGCGCTGGTAAGCCTCGTGGCCCAAAGTCGCGCCGAGCGCGCACACGCATGCGCGACAATAAGCCGCAGGCGCCGCGGTTCCCGCCTCCGTGAGCTCCAAACTCGGTCCTCTGCCCGGCACAGGCTGGGTGACGGTCACCACTCGAGGCCTCATCCTCACCGATCGATCTGCCGGCAGCGTTCTGTGAAGCTATGTACATCCCATATTCCTTAACAGCATAGTCATGCCGTTGTGACACGCCGCAATTACCCTGGTCAGAGGTCAACAACGAAACTATGCGAGATGTTATGGTTGGGAGAATTGCTGTGTTTGCCGTCGGCGTATTGCTCTGCGCTGCGGGACTGAGTCCACTTCATGCACAACAGAGCGGAGCAATTTCCGGAACGGTTCTGGACCAGACTGGAAAGCCGATCCAGGATGCCGTGGTGGAATTGAAGAGCGAATCCATTGGGGCCTCGCGCAGTGCCGTAGGCGACGCCGAAGGCAAGTTTCTGGTTTCGGATCTCGCGGTAGGAACCTACTCAATCCGGGTTTCAGTGCCCGGTTTCGCCCTGAGCGCTCACTCGGGCGCACAAGTCACTGCTGGCGCAACCCTGGACGTTCCCATCACCATGTCGGTCGAGTCCGTCTCGACCTCGGTCAATGTCAACGAGAGCATATCGGTGGCGGCTGTCACGGCGCCCTCGGGCAACACGCTCGAGGCGACCTCGGCCAAGACCGAAGTCACTTCGGAGTTCATCAGGAATTTCATGTCGCCGCTGGCGGACTACTCCGAATACGTGAATTATGCGCCGGGCACCTTCAGCCTCAACCCGAACGGGATTGGACTCGGCCAGGGCAAGACGTTTTTCCGCGGCTTCGCGGACGGGCAATACACCATGACGTTCGATGGGATTCCGTTCGAAGATACCAACACGCCGACGCACCATTCCTGGGCGAACTTCCCAAGCGGCTGGACCGACACCGTCGATTTCGACCGCAGCCCCGGCCTTTCCTCGAACTTCGGCCCGACCAACTTCGGCGGATCGATCAACTTGCACTCGCCGCAGCTCTTTCCGGATCCCGACATTCGCGCATCGGTCACCTACGGCTCTTTTAACACGCGTGTGCTGCAACTGGACGGCGACAGCGGCTTTTTTGGACCCGGCAGCCGCAACAGCTTCCTGATGAACATCCAGCAACTGCTGTCCGACGGGTATCAAACCTACAACCGCCAGAAGCGAGTGGCGGGCTACGGCAAGTATCAATACAGGGTCTCCGACCGCAGTTCGCTCACCTTGTACGGCGGGCTCGTCGACATATGGACTAACACTCCGAACACAACAACTCCAACGCGCACACAAGTCGCTCAGTACGGCGATGACTTCCTCCTGGACGGCACGCCGCTGCTTTCGACCGGCGCCCCCGACCCGTATTATTACGGCTACAACACCTATCACGTGCAGACGGATTTCGAGTACGCCGCCTACAATGCCGATCTGGGCGATGGGTGGAAGTTCGACACGAAACTGTACACCACGCGCTATTGGAACAAACAGTTCTACCAGAATGGAGCCACGGTCAACCTCAGCTCGAACAAGCCGAGCGGAGTCGACAAACTGAACGGGTATCGGCACGCCGGGGACACGGCGATCCTAAGTAAGGACTTCAACTGGGGCGTCTTCCGCACCGGGGTGTGGTATGACTGGGCCTACACGGACCGCTACCAGATTCCGTCGAATATCGTGACTCAGCTCGATACGCCGCTGGGGAATTTCCACGAGCACTTTATCACTCAATCCGCGCAGCCATTCGCCGAACTCGAGTGGCACCCGGCTTCGAGACTGGTGATCACGGCGGGCATCAAGGCCGCCAATTACGACATGGCGCTCAATCAGTACCAGGACAACGGGAAGACCGTGGGCTGCCTGGGCGGAACGTCGTCGACCCAGCTGGGCACCAACGCGCCGATCTGCGTTGGCGGCGGCGCGTTTGTCCACCACTCGATCGACTACAACAACTGGCTGCCGAATATTGCGGCTCGCTATTACCTCAAGAGCGCCTGGTCGGTCTACGCCCAGTTCGCCGAGGGCAGCATTATTCCGCCAAGCAGCGTCTTCGACGTTCCGAACGGACAGGTTCTGGTTCCGCCCAAGCCCACCCTTGCTAAGACCTATCAGATAGGCTCGGTGATGAAATACCGGCGCTGGACTCTCGATGCCGACGCCTACTACATCCACTTCCAGAACGGCTATGACAGCTATACCGATCCAGTCACCACCGAATCCGTCTTTGTCGCCACCGGGCCCACCAATACCAAGGGTATTGAAGCCGAGAGCGACTTCGTGCTCGGACACGGATTCTCGGTGTACCTGAATGGCACGATGGGTTCGGCGAAATACCAAACCGGTAACAATATTCCCAACGGCGGCCTATGGGTTGCCAACACGCCTAAGAACGTCGAGACCGTCAGCCTGCTGTGGCGCCACAAAGACTGGGATCTCGGTCTTGTCGACAAACGGGTCGGCACGTTGTACAACGACAATTCCACGCTCAAGTACCTGATCAACGGAGTGCAGATTCCCTATCCGGTTGACGAGGCCATCACCATCAATCCCTTCAACATCGTGAACGTGTTCGCGAATTACACGGTCAAGAGCGGGTCCTGGCTGCGCGGAAGCAAGATCGGCCTGGCGGTCAACAATCTGGCCAACAGTCACAGCCTGGTGGGAGTCACGCCCGCTATCGGCCCGACGGCATCCGTGCCGTACGTGCAGAATTCGGGCGATCTGCTGAACCTGCTGCCCGGCCGCAGCGTGATGCTGACGCTCACCGCCGGCTGGGCGCCGCGGCGATGACGGAATAGAGGCCGTAGTAATGACTCTCGGCTCGGCAACTTAACCGGCCGCGCCACGCCTGGCATCCTACGCGTTGCGCAGGCGTTCAGCGGCGGATTCCGGAGTCAGGTCGCGCTGCGGAGTGGCCAGCATTTCATAGCCGACCAGAAATTTGCGCACCGTGGCGGAGCGAAGCAACGGGGGATAGAAGTGGACGTGCAGGTGCCACTCCGGGTGCTGTTCGCCATCGGTCGGGCTTTGATGGAAACCCATGCTGTAAGGGAACGGCGCCGCGAAGAGGCGGTCATAGCGCGCGGTGATGCGCTTCAGGATGTCGGCCAGGCCGTCGCGCTCAGCGGCGTCGAGCGCATCGAGGGCCGCAACATGGCGGCGCGGAATCGCCATCGTCTCGAACGGCCAGACGGCCCAGAACGGGACCACCGCCAGCCAGGTTGCGTTCTCGTCCACCAGACGCTCTTTGCGGGAGTCTTCGAGCACCGCGTAGTCGCAGATCAGGCAGCGCTTGCGCGCCGCGCGCCAGGCCAGTTGCGCGGTCTGCTCCTTGACGATTTCGTTCGGCAGTTCGGCGTTCGACCAGATCTGGCAATGCGGATGCGCGTTGCTGCAGCCCATCATGGCGCCGCGGTTCTCGAAAATCTGCACGTGGCGGATGGATTCGCGCGCGCCCAGTTCGGCGTATTGTCCGGCCCACATGTCGACCACGCCGCGGATCTCCGCGGGCTGCATGTTGGCGATGGTGAGATCGTGGCGGGGCGAAAAGCATGCCACGCGGCAGATTCCCGGTTCGCCTTGCGCGACAAGAAGGCCGCTCTCATCGTACCGGTCCGGCGGGGTTGTGGGACGCAACGCGGCGAAGTCGTTATCGAAAACGAACGTGGAAGTGTAGCGCGGATTGTGGGCGCCGCCGGCGCGCTCGTTGCCCGGGCAAAGGTAACAGGCGGGATCGTATTCCGGCTGCGCGGCGCGGGCGCTCTCCTCCACTTGGCCTTGCCAGGGGCGCTGGGTGCGATGCGGCGATACGAGCACCCACTCGTTGGTCAGCGGGTTGAGGCGGCGGTGCGGATCCTGTTTCCAATCGAACATGAAGTCTCATGGTAACGCGGCGGCATGCGCCGTTTGCTTCGATGCGCAGCGGTGCGGATCGGGTATACTCGCGCCCGAAACCGCCCCCGCACGCACGTGGCCCGCATCGCGAGCGATACTCGCTCGCCCGCTTAAGCCAGGTCGAACTTCTCCTGATGGAGCAGCGGGTCGCTCTTGACGATCACGGCGCGGCCGAGCACTTCCTCCAATTCCTGCAGGAACGTGTTCTGATTGCTCTTGAGCAGCTTCCCAACTTCGGGCGACACGCGCAGCATGACGTCCTTGCCTTCGATCGCCGCGGAAATCTTCTGCGCCTCGCTCAGAATTTCGGCCACCACGGTCTGCGGGCTCTTCACGTAGCCGGCGCCCTCGCA
>PMKM01000179.1 GCA_003157745.1 Bryobacterales bacterium
CGGATGGGCCGCTGGATATGCGCATGGATACGACCGAGGGCATGACGGCGTCCGACTTGGTCAACTACACAGCCGAGAAGGCACTCGCCGACCTGATCTATCAGCTTGGCGAAGAAAGGGGGGCGCGGAAGATAGCCAGAGCAATCGTCCGCGCACGGCCCATACGGAGCACACTGCATCTGGCCGATGTAGTGGAGCGGGCCGTGCACCGGACGGGCCGTCTGCATCCGGCCACGAAGACATTCATGGCGCTGCGGATGGCGGTAAACGACGAGCAGGGAGAGTTGGACCGGCTGCTGGAGACGGGGCCGGAGATATTGGCGGAAGGCGGCCGGATGGTGGTGATCAGCTTCATGAGCATCGACGACCGCAAGGTGAAAGTGCGATTCCGGGAACTGGCGCGGCAAGGGCGAGCGAGTCTTTTGACCAAGCATCCGCTGGTGCCGGGCGACCGGGAGACGGCGGAGAACGCGGCTTCGCGCAGCGCGAAGCTGCGCGCGATCGAGATCACGGAAAGAAGGAAGTAGAGCGCTATGGCGACGATGTCGGCATTCTTCGGTAGGACGGCGAACGTGGGCGCGGAGAGCGCCGGGCGGGCCGCCACGCGTCAGGCGAAAGACTCGGGCCGCCTGCGGCCGCTGCCGTTCGACAACGTGCTGTTCTTCTCGAAGTCGATCGACAATTCGCGTCTGGAGCGGGCGGCGGACCCGAAGGCCCGCAGCGCATGCTGGAGCGCGGTGGGGGCGGCGGCGGTGCTGCTGGTGCTGCTCACCGGCACGCTGGTTCCGACGCTGGCCGGACGCCTGGAAGGATACCGGCTGGAAGCGCTGAAGGGCGAGGAGCGGCGGTTGCTCGACGAACGCCGCACGCTCGAACTGCAGGAAGCCGAACTGCTGAGCCCGGACCGGCTGCAACAGATGGCCGTGCGGCAGAACCTGGTGGCGCCGCAGGCGGGCCAGGTGGTGCACCTGGACGGCAACAAGCCGGACGGCGCATTTGCGCTGGCGAAGTAGCGGGAACGAGGGCGCGCGAATCGCTCGCGCAACGCTTTCATGCTGGAACGGCGTCTCAAATGGCTCGCGGGACTGATCCTGATCTGGGGCGGGCTGATCCTCTGTAAAGTGGTTTCGCTGCAGGTGGTGCATCACCGGCAATACGCCGGGCTGGCGCGCGCGCGGCAGGAGCAGGTGATTACGATCCTGGCGGCGCGGGGAGCGATATTCGACCGCACGGGCGCGCCGCTGGCGATGAGCGTGCCCACCCAATCGATCTATTTGAATCCGCAAAAAGTGCCGGACCTGGGCGTGGCGGCCGATATTCTGGCCATGGTGCTGACGATGGACCGGGTGGATTTGTACGCGCGTCTGGAAGCGGCGCGCGAGGGCGGGCGCGGCTACTTCATGGTGAAGAAGAAGGCGGCGTGGGAGGAAGCGCAGCGGCTGCGCGGGATGGGGTTCGACTGGATCGAAATCGAAAGCGGCAGCGAACGGCACTACCCGAACGGGGCGCTGGCGGGGCACATTCTGGGCGGCGTGGACTTCGCGGAAAAGGGCAACTCGGGAATCGAAAGAGTGCTGGAAGCGGACCTGGAAGGCGCGCCGGGCGAAGAGCGGGTGCTGACCGACGTGCGGGGGCGCGGCATCGATGCGCTGGTCGAATCGGAACCGAAGCCGGGCGCGGCGCTGACGCTGACCATCGACGAGCGGGTGCAATTCGTGGCCGAGCGCGAACTGGCCAGCGCTGCGCGTGAGAAGGGCGCGCACAGCGGGAGCGTGGTGGTGATGAACCCGCGCAACGGCGAGATTCTGGCGCTGGCGAGCTATCCGGGGTACGATCCCAACCAGCCGCCGGTGGCGGCGGACAATCCGGAGGCGCGGTTGAATCACGCGGCGTCGGTTCCCTTCGAGCCGGGGTCGGTATTCAAGGTGGTGACGCTGGCGGCGGCGCTCGAGACGACCGGGCTGCGGCCGGAGAGCAGGATCGATTGCGGGCGGGGCTCGATCACGCTGTTCGGAAGGACGATTCACGAAGCGCACGGCGGATACGGCGTGATGTCGATGGCGGACGTGCTGAAGCATTCGAGCAACGTGGGCGCGATCCGGATTGGGATGACGGTAGGCGAGACGCGGATGCACGAATACGTGCGGCGGTTCGGGTTCGGCGAGAGGACCGGGGTGCCGCTACCGGCGGAATCGCGCGGGCGGCTGCGCAGCCTGGACCGGTGGAGCAAGCTCTCGCTCGCTTCGATCTCGATCGGGCAGGAAGTTTCGGTGACCGCGTTGCAACTGGCGCAGGCGGCCTCGATCGTGGCTAACGGCGGACTGCTGGTGCGGCCGCGGCTGGTGCTGAAGAAGGGCGGGCAGGCGGTGGCGGTGGCGGCGCCGGTGCGAGCGATCACGCCCGAGACGGCGATGACGATGCGGCAAATGATGGAGGGCGTGGTGCTGCCGGGAGGGACCGGGTACCCGGAGGCGCGCCTGGCGGGATACTCGGCGGCGGGGAAGACCGGAAGCGCGCAGATTTACGACGTGGTCCACAGGCAGTACACGCATAACTACAATGGCTCGTTCATCGGCTTCGCGCCGCTGAATAATCCAGCCATCGTGGTGGTGGTGACGCTGAACGGGACGCACGGCAACATGGGATTCGGCGGACGGGCGGCGGCGCCGGTGTTCCACGCGGTGGCGACGGAGGCATTGCGCGTGCTCGACGTTCCCAAAGACCTGCCCGAGGCGCCGGCGCCGGTGGTGGCGGCCAGCAAGGATGCGGACAAGGAAAAGGACGATTTGGCGATGGCCGACCTGGGGTCGGGCGAACCGAATATCCTGGAAGAAGGTGAAGAGGATGGGCCGGGCGCGGCAACTATGCTGGCAGGGCTGAAAGTGCCGGACTTCAAGGGCAAGACGATGCGTGCGGTGCTGGCGGAAGCGGCGGAACGAGGACTGGCGGTGATACCGGATGGCAGCGGGGTGGCGCGCTTGCAGCGCCCGCCGGCGGGGAGCGTATTGCGGCACGGAGAACGGATTCGGGTGCGGTTTTCGCGATGAGGCTGACCGAACTACTTTCGGGAATCCGGCTGCGCCGCGCGGCGCCGCTTGAGCTGGCGAACGCGGAAGTCGCAGGCCTCGAATACGATTCGCGGCGGGTGCAAGCGGGCTACCTGTTCTTTGCGTTTCCTGGCAGCAAGGCGGATGGGCGCGAATTCGCGCGGGCGGCGCTCGAACGGGGCGCGGTGGCGGTGGCGAGCGAATCGGCTGCGCCGGCGGGTCTCGAAGCGCGCTGGATTGAGGTGGAACACGGGCGGCAGGCGCTGGCGGGCGCGGCCCGGCTGTTCTACGCGAAGCCGGACGAGCAGGTGGCGCTGACAGGCATCACCGGTACCAACGGAAAGACCACCACCGGATTCCTGATCGATGCGGTGCTGCGCGCGGCGGGATTGACGACGGCGCTGGTGGGCACGATCGAATATCGCCTGGCGGGGCGCGTGATGCCGGCGGTGAATACGACACCGGAATCGCTCGACCTGATCCGGCTGCTGGACGAGTTGCGCGCGGCGGGAGGCACGCACGCGACGATGGAGGTGTCCTCGCATGCGCTCGAACTGGGGCGAGTGTATGGGCTCCAATTCCACACTGCGGTGTTCACCAACCTGACGCGCGACCACCTGGATTTTCACTTGACGATGGAGGCTTACGGCGCGGCCAAGCAGAAGCTGTTCACGGGCGCGGGCGCGGGCGCGCCGGCGCCGGCCTTCGCGGTGCTGAACCGCGACGATAGCTTCGCGCGCGGTTTGCGGGTGGGGCCGGAGACGCAGGTGCTCTGGTACGGGCTGGGCCAGGATACGGATCTGCGGGCCTTGCACATCGCCGCGGGAGGCCGCGGGCTGCGCTTCGAAGTGCAATACGCGAAGCAGCGATTCGCGGTGGAATCGCCGCTGCTCGGCAAGATCAACGTGTATAACATTCTGGCGGCGTGCGGCGTGGGGCTTTCCTATGGGCTAGCGCCGGAGACGATCGCACGCGGAATTGCCAGCCTGCAGGCGGTGCCGGGGCGGTTCGAGCGAGTGGATGCCGGACAGCCGTTCGTGGTGGTGGTGGACTACGCGCACACGCCGGACGCGTTGCAGAACATCATTGCGGTGGCGCGCGGACTGAATCCGAAGCGCGTGATTACCCTGTTCGGATGCGGCGGCGATCGCGACCGCACCAAGCGCCCGTTGATGGGGCAGGCGGCGGCGGAACTGAGCGATTTCGTCGTGCTGACCAGCGACAACCCGCGCTCGGAAGATCCGCTGACGATCATGAACGACGCGCTGGTGGGCATCCGGCGCGTGGATAAACCGCTGATCGTGGAACCGGACCGCGCGACTGCCATCGCCCGCGCGCTCGACGAGGCGCGCGAAGGCGACCTGGTGATTCTGGCGGGGAAGGGTCACGAAACGTACCAGGTGCTGCACGATCGGACTATCGCATTCGACGACCGGGCAGTGGCCCGCGAAGTGCTGCGAGGTTATGGGTATCATTCGCAGGATTGAACCATGACCTTCGATTTACAACAAGTGGCTCGAGCCATGAAGGCCGCGGGCGAGCCGGCGGCGCGGCCGGTGGCGGGTTGGACCGTGGACACGCGGACACTGGTGGCCGGCGATGTGTACTTTGCGCTACACGGCGAAAAACGCGACGGACACGAATTCGTGCCGCAGGCGATTGCGCAAGGCGCGGCTGCGGTGGTTGTCGAAACAGCGTGCGCGGAGGCGAATGCGCTACGGGTGGCGGACACGCTGACGGCGCTGGGAGAGTTAGGTGCATGGGCGCGGCGCGAGTGGGGCGGCACGGTGATTGCGGTGACGGGCAGCGCGGGCAAGACCACCACCAAGGACGCGATTGCGCACCTGCTTGCAGTGTGCGGGACGGTGGGGCGGACGGTGGGAAATTTGAATAATCACATCGGGGTGCCACTTTCGATTCTGCGGCTGCCGGAGGCGGCGCGCACGGCGGTGCTCGAGATGGGTATGAATCACGCGGGCGAGATTCGCGCGCTCGCCTGCATTGCGCGGCCCGAAATTGGCGTAGTCACGAACGTAGGATTCGCGCACGTCGAGTTTTTCGATTCCGTCGATGGAATCGCGGCGGCCAAGCGCGAGCTGATCGAGAGCCTGCCGCCGGATGGCGTGGCGGTGCTGAACGCCGACGACGCGCGTGTGCGCGGCTTTCGCGATGTGCATCCGGGGCGGTCGGTGACATTCGGTTTTTCCGATAGTGCCGACGTGCGCGCGGAAGGCGTGATGACGAATGGCGCGGGGACGCGGTTTCGTGCGTTGGGGGTGGATTTCGAAACCGGCCTGGCTGGGACGCACGTCGTGATGAACCTGCTGGCGGCGCTGGCCGTGGCGCATGTGATGGAGATTCGGCCGGAGGAATTGCGCGAGGCCGTGGCCAGCTTCACGGTGGACGCGATGCGCGGCGGGCGCTCGGTTCATGACGGCATCGTGGTGTGGAACGATTGCTACAACTCGAATCCGGAGGCGGCCGCGCGGATGATCGACGTGCTGGGCCAGACGCAGGCAGCGCGGCGCTTCGCGGTGTTGGGCGAGATGCTCGAGTTGGGGCAGGCGGGCGAGGCGCTGCACCGGCAGGTGGGCGCGTATGCGGCGCGGCACGGGGTGGATGTTTTGGTCGGCGTGCGCGGACAGGCGCGGCCAATGGTGGAAGCGGCGCGGGACGAAGGACTGGGCGCGGCGCACTTTTTCGACGACCCGGCCGAGGCCGGAGAATTCGTTCGGGGCCTGGCGCGCGCGGGCGATGCGGTGCTATTCAAAGGCTCGCGCGGCGTGCGCATGGAGCGCGCGCTCGAGCGGTTTCAAGCGGAGCGGCCAGACGGGCCGGCGAAGGAGCAGGGCCGCCCCTAGATCGACGCGATGCTTTATTACATACTCTACGAACTGCTCTTCCGGCACGTCAGCGCCTTTCGCGTCTTCCGCTACACCACGTTCCGCACCGCGTTTGCCAGCATGACGGCGCTGTTCCTGTGCGTCGCGCTGGGGCCGTGGCTAATCGCTAAGCTGCGGCAGTTTCAGATCGGCCAGTTCATTCGCGAGGAAGGCCCCAAGTCGCACCAGAAGAAAGCCGGCACGCCGACGATGGGCGGGGTGCTTATCATTATTTCGATCGTGATCCCGACCCTGCTCTGGGCGGACCTGCGCAATGTATACGTGTGGGTGGCGATGGCCTCGCTAGTGGGCTACGGGTGGATTGGATTTCTGGACGATTATGCCAAGGTGACCAACCGGCGCAACCTGGGAATGTCGGGCAAGCGGAAGTTGGTGTACCAGTTCATCGTGGGCTTCGCCTTCGCCGCCGCACTGCTGCTGATGCGCGCGCACGGGCAATTCTCGACCGCGGTGAACGTGCCGTTCGTCAAGAGCTATCAACCCTCGCTGCTGATCGGTGGACTGCTTCACAATCCCTGGACCTACCTGCTGGGCGTGCTGCCGTTCGTGGTGTTCGTGGCGCTGGTGGTGGTGTTCTCGTCGAACGCGGTGAACCTGACGGACGGATTGGACGGCCTGGCGATCGGGCTGATGGTGATTTCGGCGGGCGCGTTGACGATGCTTACGTATGCGGGGGGGCACGCGCAATTGGCCCAGTACCTGCAACTGGCGCGCAATCCGCACTCCTCCGAACTGACCGTGTTTTGCGGCTCGATGACGGGCGCCAGCCTGGGATTCCTCTGGTACAACGCGCACCCGGCGGAGATTTTCATGGGCGACGTCGGATCGCTCGGGCTGGGCGGCGCGATGGCCGTGGTGGCGATACTGATCAAACAGGAACTGCTGCTGCCGTTCATCGGCGGCATCTTCGTCCTGGAGGCGGTTTCGGTGATCCTGCAAGTGGGGAGCTACAAGCTGCGCCACGGTAAGCGCATTTTCAAAATGGCGCCGCTGCATCATCATTTCGAGGCGCTGGGATGGACGGAATCGAAGATCATCGCGCGCTTCTGGATCGCCGGCCTGGTGCTGGCGCTGTTTGCGTTAACGACGTTGAAACTGAGATGACAAGAAACTGGGCCGGCGCCAGAGTGCTGGTGGTCGGCATGAAAAAATCGGGACTCGCTTCGGCGGAACTGCTGGTCCGGCTTGGGGCGCGGGTACGGGCAACCGACCTGAAGCCGCTCGAGCAACTGGGCGAGGCGGGGGATACACTCGCGCGCCTGGCGATTCCGTTCGAATTGCAGACGCCGGCCACGTTCCTCGAAATGGACGCGATCGTGATCTCGCCCGACGTGCCGGCGGATTTGCAGGCGCTCGACGAGGCGCGCGGCCGCGGCGTCGAGGTATACGGCGACGTGGAACTGGCGGCGCCGATCCTGAAAGGCCGGACCATTGGCGTCACCGGCTCGAACGGGAAGACCACGACCACCAGCCTGATCGGTCACATTCTGGGCGCGGCGGGATTGGCGACGCAGGTGGGCGGCAACATCGGAACGCCGGTGACGGCGATGATCGCGGCCTCGCGCGAGGACGGGTGGAACGTGCTCGAACTGTCGAGTTTTCAACTCGAGACCATACGCGATTTCCACGCGCACATAGGCCTCGCGCTCAACGTGACGCAGAATCATTTGGACCGGCATCATACGCTCGCGAATTACGCGGCGGCCAAGGCGCGCCTGTTTCGCAACATGACGGCGGACGACTTCGCCATTCTGAATGCGGACAATCCGATGACGGCCGGTTATGTAAAGCAAACGGCGGCTACGGTCGAATGGTTCAGCGGCACGCGCGCGGTGGAACGCGGGGCGTTCCTGCGCGGCGAGACGCTCGAGCTCGATGGGAAGCCGTTGATGGAAGCGGGCGAGATTCCGCTGCGCGGGCGGCACAACGTGGAGAACGTGCTGGCCGCCGCGATCGCCGCAGCGCGCGCGGGCGTGGCGCCGGAGACGATTGCCGCCGCCGTGCGCACGTTCCACGCCGTCGAACACCGGCTGGAGTTTGTGCGGCGGATTGCGGGAATCGATTTCTATAACGACTCGAAAGCCACCAGCGTGGACGCGACATTGAAGGCGCTGGACGCGTTTCCGGGCGGCCTGTGGGTGATTCTGGGCGGCAAGGACAAGGGGCTGGATTTTACCGCGCTGCGCGAACCGCTCGAGCGGAAAGCGCACGCGGCGCTGCTGATTGGCGCGGCGGCGCCGAAGCTCGCCCGGCAACTGGAAGGCGCGCTGCCGCTGGTCGAATCGGGCACGCTCGAGGCGGCCACGCGCTACGGTTTCGTCCACGGGCGCGCGGGCGACACGGTGCTGCTGGCGCCGGCCTGCGCCAGTTTCGATCAATTCAACAGCTTCGAGCATCGCGGCGAAACGTTCAAGGGAATCGTCGACAAGATCGAGCGCGAGGGCTGACATGCAGACGTACAAGACCGACTGGATCCTATTCGCGGCGGTGCTCGGGCTGGTGCTGTTCGGCCTGCTGATCGTCTACAGCGCCTCCTCGATCATGGCGCGCATGGACGCGCGGTACAACTCGAGCTGGTATTTCGTGGTTCGCCAGGCGGGTTACGCGGTGGTGGCGGTGGTGGTGATGATGGCGCTCAAGCGCACGAATTACACCAAGTTCCAGAATCCGGCGGTGGCCTTCGGCGCGATTGGCGTGGCGCTGGTGCTGTTGTTCGCGGTGTACTTCGTGGATTCGGCGCACCACCGGTGGTTGCGGCTGGGAGGGCCGGTGGGGGTGCAGCCCTCCGAGCTGGCCAAGCTGGCGCTGGTAATTTTCCTCGCCTTCTTCGTGACCTGGCGGGCGCGCGCGATCAACAACGCGCGGCACACGCTGGTACCGGCGGCGATGGCGGTGGGGTTTCTGATCTTCGCCGTGGTGGTGCCGGACCTGGGCACGGCGGTGGTGCTGGGGCTGACCGCGATGGCGGTGTTCTTCGTGGCCGGGCTGCAATGGCGCTACTGCTTCATCGTGGCGGCTCTCGCGTTTCTCGGGTTGGTGGTTTCGATTTTCGCCGAGCCTTACCGGTTGGGCCGCGTGCTCCGTTTCTTCGATCCGAATTTTCAATACATCTCGCGCATCGACCCGCACGGTTGGTTGCGGGCGCGCAGCGAGCGGACGCTGCGCACGCGCGATACGAATTACCAGTTGGAACAATCGCAGATCGCGGTGGGCGCGGGCGGCGCGCTGGGCGTGGGGTTGATGAACGGGCGGCAGAAGCTACTCTATCTGCCGGAGGCGCACACGGATTTCATCTACGCCGTGGCGGGCGAGGAGATGGGCCTCATCGGGACGGTGGGTTTGCTGGCCGGGTTCCTGGTGATCCTGTGGCGCGGTTTGCGGACCACGCTGCTCATCCGCAGCGAATTCGGCCGCTACCTGGCGCTGGGCGTGACGGTGGTGGTGGTGGTGCAGGGCTTCATCAATATGAGCGTGGTGCTGGGGCTGATGCCGACCAAGGGGATTCCGCTGCCGTTGATCAGCTATGGCGGCAGTTCGCTGGTGAGCACGCTGGCGCTGCTGGGGATTCTGATGAACGTGAGCGAGCATGCCGGATAAGCCGGAGGGACGCGCTCCGTTTCTGATGGCCGGCGGGGGCACGGGCGGGCACGTGATCCCGGCGCTGGCGGTGGCGGATGAGCTGCGGCGGCGCGGCCACGACGTATTTTTTGTGGGGACGGAGCGGGGCCTGGAAGCGAAGCTGGTTCCAGCGGCGGGGTTCGAGTTGAAGAAGATCGAAATCGGCGGATTGAATCGCGTCAGCGCGCGGCGTAGGCTGACGACGCTGGCGCGCCTGCCGTTCGCCACGATCGGTTCGATGGGCTACCGCACGTCGGCGGTTTTCAGTATGGGCGGGTACGTGGCCGGTCCGGCGGTGCTGGCGGCGCTGGCTAAGCGCGTCCCCGTGGTGGTAATGGAGCCGAACGCGATTCCCGGCTTCACCAACCGCGTGATCGGGCGGCTGGCGGCGCGCGCCCTGATTTCGTTTCCGGAAACGGCGCGGTACTTCGCGCGGGGCAAATCGGAATTGACCGGGTTGCCGGTGCGGGAGGAATTCTTCGCGATCCCGCCCAAGCCGCGCGGCGACCGTTTGCACCTTTTGATCACGGGCGGCAGCCAGGGGTCGCACACGCTGAACCGGGCCAGCCGGGAAAGCTGGCCGCTGTTTCGCGCGGCGGGATTTCCCATCCGCATCGTACACCAATGCGGCGTGAACGAACTCGAAGCGATGCGGCAGGCGTTCGCGGAATCCGGACTGGAGGGAGAAGTGACGCCGTTTGTCGCCGACATGCCGGCGGCATTTGGCGAGGCCGATCTGGTGGTGAGCCGTTCGGGAGCGGGCGCGGTGTCGGAACTGGCGGCGGCGGGCAAGCCCGCCGTTCTGGTGCCATTCCCCTTTGCCGCCAACGACCACCAGGCGCGCAACGCGGAAGCGATTGAGCGGGGCGGGGCGGCGCGGCTGGTCGTCGATGCCCAGATGAGCGGGGAACGCCTGTACGCGCTGGTGCGCGCGCTGGCTGAGACGGAAGGAGAGCTGGAGCGGATGGGCGCCGCGGCGCGCCAGTTCGCGCGGCCCGGGGCGGCGGCGCGGGCGGCGGAAATCCTGGAGGCGGTGGCGGCGTGGTAAGAAGCGGCGGGCGGTTTCCATTCGAGAAGAAGACCGGCAAGCGAAAGCATGCCCCACCAAGGCGGGGGGCGGAGCACGGTTTGGCCTGCCCGGGGCACAAGAATCTGCGCAAATGGGTTACTTTTTCATTGACAGTTGCGATTCTAGCCGAAACAATATAGAGAGCAAATGTTCTTTCGTCCACAACACTTTCACTTCACCGGGATCGGCGGCATCGGCATGAGCGGGATCGCCGAGGTGCTGCTGAACCTCGGCTACGAGATCAGCGGTTCGGACCTGCGGCTATCGGCCACCACGGAGCGGCTCGCCGGGCTGGGAGCCAGGATTTACGAAGGCCACGCGGCGGCCAACGTGGCCGGGGCCCGCGCGCTGGTGGTGAGTTCGGCCGTGGACGAGCGGAATCCGGAAGTGGTCGAGGCGCGGCGGCTGCAAATCCCGGTGATCCCGCGCGGCGAGCTGCTGGCGGAGCTGATGCGCCTGAAGTACGGCATCGCGGTGGCCGGCAGCCATGGCAAGACGACCACGACCTCGATGGCGGCGACGATTCTGAACGCGGTCGGGCTGGACCCCACGGTGGTGGTGGGCGGGCGCGTGGGCACCATGGGCGGCGCCAATGCCCGGCTGGGACGCAGCGATTTTCTGGTGGCGGAAGCGGACGAAAGCGACGGCTCGTTCGTCAAGCTGGCGCCGATTGTGGCCGTGGTCACCAACATCGACCGCGAGCACCTGGACCACTATCCGACGCTCGATGCGATTCAGGCGGCGTTCATCGAATTCGTCAATAAGGTGCCGTTCTACGGCGCCGCGATCGTCTGCCTGGACGACGCCAACGTGCAGGGCATCCTGCCGCGGATCGGGCGGCGCACGATTACCTATGGGACCACGGCGCAGGCGGATATGGAGGCCTGCGAGATCGAGTGCGGGCCGTTTGCGAGCGCCTTCCGGCTGCGTTCGCACGGCAAGGATTTGGGCCGCTTCCACCTGCGCGTGCCGGGCCGGCACAACGTGCTGAATGCGACGGCGGCGGTGACGGTGGCGCTTGAACTCGAAGTGCAGCCGGATCGGGTTCGCGAAGCGCTCGAGACGTTCAACGGCGTGGACCGGCGTTTTCAGGTGCGCGGCAAGGAGCGCGGGATCGCGGTGGTGGACGATTACGGCCACCATCCAACCGAGATTCGCGCCACGCTCGACGGAGCGCGCCTATGCGGTTTCGAACGCATTCACGTGCTGTTCCAGCCGCATCGTTTTTCGCGCACGTTCCACCTGATGAACGAATTCGGCCGCGCGTTCCATCAGGCCGATAGCGTGTTCGTCCTGGACATTTACGCGGCATCGGAACAGCCGATCGAAGGCGTCACGGCGGAAGCGCTGGTGGAGCGGATCCGGCAGTTCGGGCACCGCTCGGCCGAATACGTGGGCACCATTGCGCGCGGGGTGGACGCACTGGTGGCGGTGGCGCGCCCGGGCGACCTGGTGTTGACGCTGGGCGCGGGCAGCGTGTGGCAGGCGGGCGAAGCGGTGCTGGAGCGATTGCGCGGGGAGGCCGGCCATGGCGCGTGAGACCAGGAAAAGCGGCGGCCAAATTCGCTGGCGACTGTGGCTGGGCCTGGCCGCGACGGTCGTGGCGTGCGTTTGCGCCGCGGTCGTGGGGTTGAAGTTGCGCGACTTCGTAGCCACCGATACGCGGTTCGTGCTGTCGCGCGATAGCAAGGATGCGCTGGCGATCGACGGGCTGCGCTACGCGGCGCAAGCGAAGGTGCGGCACGTGTTCGACGCCGATTTCGGCCGCGGGATTCTCGCCGTGCCGCTGGCCGAGCGGCGGCGCCGCTTGCTCGGGATCGACTGGGTGGAAGACGCCTCGGTCTCGCGCGTCTGGCCGGACCGGCTGATGGTCCGCATCCGCGAGCGGCGTCCGGTGGCATTCGTCTACTTGGGGAGCACGGTCGAACTGATCGACGCCGACGGCGTGCTGCTGGAACCGCCGCCGCAGGCATCGTTCTCCTTCCCGGTGCTGAGCGGAATCCGCGAAGATTCGACGGAAGAGACGCGGCGCGAGCGGGTGCGGGCGCTGCTGCGGCTCGAAGAGGACATGGGCTACCTGGCCAAGGACATTTCCGAAGTGGACGCCTCCGATCCGGAGAACATGCGGGTGGTGGTGCAGGTGGATCGACAAGCGGTGTCGCTGCTGCTGGGCGATGCCGACTTCGGACGGCGTTATCAAAATTTTCTCGGCCACTTTCCGGAGATCTCGCAGCGGCTGCCGCAGGCGAGGACGTTCGATCTCCGGCTGGAGGATCGCATCACCGCGAAGGAATAAGAATCATGGGGCAAGAACCGGTTTACGCAGTAGGACTCGATGTGGGCAGCACGCGGACGCGCATGGTGGTGTGCGGGATCGAGGAACGGCTGCGCCTGCTCGGTTGCGCGGTGGTGGAATCGGCGGGCTGGTCGAAGGGATCGATCGCGGATCAACGAGCGGTAAGCGAATCGGTGCTGGCGGCGATCGAGGAAGCCGAGCGGACGGCGGGCGTTTCGGTGGAATCGGCCGTGGTGGGAATGGGCGGCCCGAGCATGCGCGGCGCCAGCGGCCGCGGCGTGGTGGAACTGGGATACCCGCGCGAGATTCAGCAGCGCGACATAAATCGCGTGCGGGACCGCGCGGCGCGCGTGCAATTGCAGGAAGACCGCATGGTGCTGCAATTGTTTCCGCAGGATTTCGTGGTGGACGAACATCCGGGCCATCGCGATCCGCGCGGAGCGACGGCGGCGCGGCTCGAGTTGAACGTGCATCTGGTGACGGCTTCCGTGCGCGAACACAACGCCCTGGTGGGCGCGGTGAACCAGGCGCACCTGGTGGTGGAAGAGACGGTTTTCGAACCGCAGGCGGCCTGGTACGCGGCGGTGCAGCCGGAGGAGCGGCGCGACGGCGTGGCGCTGGTGGATATTGGCGCCGATTCCACTTCCCTGGTGGTGTATTACAACGAGGCTATGTGCCTGGCTTCGGGCGTGCGGGTTTGCGCCAACCACTTTACCAGCGACCTGGCGCGCGGCCTGTCGATCGGCCCGGCCGAGGCCGAACAGGTGAAGCTCGAATACGGGTGCGCGAATGCCGAGGATTCGTTCGAGAACATCTGCGTCGAATTGCCCGGGCCGGAGGGTCGCGCGCCGCGGCAGGCGCCCAAGCGGCACGTGGACCTGATACTCGAAGCGCGCGCGCGAGAGATGTTTCAACTGGTGCGGGGCGAACTGGCCCGGGTGGGCATGGAGAAATCGCTGCTGGGCGGCATTTTCCTTTCGGGCGGCGGCGCTAAGCTGGCGGAGATTCTGGAAGTGGCGGCGGACGAACTGGGGTGCCAGTCGCGCTTCGGCATCGCGGTGGGAATCGACGATTGGCCGGCGTCGATGGACGGCCCGGAATGGTGCACGGTGGCCGGCCTCGCGATGTATTCGGCAAAATTGAAGGAACAGGCCGAGCGGCAGCGGGCGGCGGTGGGCTGGCTGAACCGGATTCTGTAGCGGGAGGCGAGGAAGAACATGGGCTCGATGGATACGAATGTCGACAACCTGAAATACGAGATCGCGGAAGAAGCGCGCCAGGGGACCCGCATCAAAGTGGTTGGCGTGGGCGGCGGCGGCTGCAACGCCGTGGCGCGCATGGTGCGGGAAGGCCTGGAGGGCGTCGAGTTCTCGGTGATGAACACGGACCTGCAGGCGCTGACCGCGGTCGAGGTTCCTCACAAAGTGCAACTGGGGCCGAAGCTGACGCGCGGCCTGGGCGCGGGCGCGGATCCGGAAGTCGGACAGCAGGCGGCGCTGGAAAACACCGACTGCATTCTCGAGGTGCTGCAGGGCGCGGACATGGTGTTCGTCACCGCGGGACTGGGCGGCGGCACCGGGACCGGCGCGGCGCCGGTGATCGCCAGCCTGGCCAAGGAAATGGGTGCGCTCACGGTGGCGGTGGTGACCAAGCCGTTCGGCTTCGAAGGGCCGCGCCGCATGCGGCTGGCGGAAGAGGGATTGCACCGGCTGGCCGGGGCGGTGGATACGGTGATCGCCATTCCCAACGACCGGCTGCTGGCGCTGGTGCCGCGCGGCACCAGTTTCTTCGAGGCGTTCAAAGTGGCGGACGACCTGCTGCGGCAGGCCGTGCAGGGTATCAGCGACATCATCACCACGCCGGGATTGATCAATCGCGATTTCTCCGACATCAAGGCGACCATGCTGGGCATGGGCTACGCGATGATGGGGACCGCGATCGGACGCGGCGAGAAAGCGGCGGTGGAAGCGGCGCGGCAGGCCATCAGTTGCCCACTGCTCGAGGATTCGCGCATCGCCGGGTCGAAGGGCATTCTCATCAATATCACCGGCTCCAGCCGCCTGGGGCTGCACGAAGTCAACGAGGCCTGCTCGATCATCCGCCAGGCGGCGGAATGCGAGGATGCGCAAATCAATTTCGGCGTGATTCTCAACGAGAGCATGGCCGACACGGTGAAGATCACCGTGATCGCCACCGGGTTCCAGCCCGACCAACAGGCGGCGCTGGTCGAGGAGCCGTTGGTGACGGAACGCCGGACCGGTTCAGTGACCAGAGTGCGCGCGCTCGGAACCGATCCGCAGCCGATTCCGACGCCGCCCGCGGAGTTGCCCGCGCCTCCGCTGCCGCTGGCCGCGCAGGCTGAGCAGACGGCGGCGCCCGTCGAGGAAGATAGCCCGATCGAATTCGATCTCGAAGACCTGGACACGCCGGCGTATATGCGGCAGGGCCGGCTGCTGAATTAGGGGCGCGCTTCATTGCCGCGCCGGCTGGCCAAGCGCGGAGCCACCGGCGCCGGTTATAATCGAAGTTCCCCATGAAAGCTCGCGTTTTTGTTTCCTTAAAGACCACGGTGCTCGATCCGCAGGGCAAGACGGTGCGTGCGGCGCTCCAGGGCCTCGGCTATCCGGCCATCGAAGATGTCCGCCAGGGCAAGTTTTTCGATATCGCGATCGCGAGCGGCGTCGAGCGCGAACAGGCCCGAAAGGATATCGAGCTGATCGCTCACGATGTGCTCGCCAACCCGGTGATCGAAGAGTACAGCATCGAGTTTCTCGACTAGCTCGCACCGGGCTCGCTTCCCGGCGGAGGCCTGCGCAGGTGTGCGCGTACGCTGCGTTATCGAAAACGCGGTGGGGCAGGACTCAACTGGCCAATGCCTGCTCGCAAGCGCATGCTTAGCTCACGACGGTGTTCTAATAACCCGCCGCGCGCCGGATCGGATAGGCGTCTGCCGCGAACTGGTCCAGCACTTCGCGCAGGATTCCGGCGCGGCGCTGCAGCGCGGTGCGGACGGCATCGTCGATCCCGCCAAGCGCCGGCAGCAACTGATTAGCTTCGCGCCAGGCAGCCTCCGCGCGCCGCTCGAATTCCATGAGCTCAGCCCGCACCGCCCGCGACTCCCGTGCCGCCAGCACGCGCGCGTACGAGAATCCGTGGTCCAGCTTGGCGGAAATCAATTCCACCAGTTGCCGGTCGGTGCGGGCTCGAAGCTGCGCGAGTTTCTTCGTGTGACGTTCCATTGAATGCAATCGTCCGGATCGATTCGGAAAATTTCCGGCTCTATATGGTAGACGAACGAATTGGCGATTTTGATCGCTTCGAGCAAAAGAAACCTGAGGAAAACTCGCAGTGCGGAATGTGACACGGGCGTGACGCGCTAGATTGAAAGGACTTCGGCCGCGCGGTCCGCGGCTACCAGGTCTGCCGCACTCCACCGATATAGACCGCCCACGCCGTTTCGCGGCCGAAGAAGTACGCGAGCTCACGATAGTCGGCGAAATCGTGAATCGCGAAATCGGCGAGCTTGCCCGCATCGAGCGACCCCACACTGTTGCCGCGCCGCAGGCTATACGCACCATTGATCGTGGCCGCCGTAATCGCTTCGGCGCAGGTCATTTTCATTTGCGTTACGGCGAGCGACAGCACTAGCGGCATGGAAGCGGTGGGTGACGACCCTGGATTGAAATCCGTCGCGAGCGTCACCGCTAAACCGCGCTCGATCATCTGCCGCGCCGCCGGATAGCGGCCCGAGCCGAGGCAGTAAGCCGATGCCGGCAGCAGCACCGGCTGCACACCAGCGCGTGCCAGCGCCGTCCAGCCGCATTGGGTGGTCGCTTCCAGATGATCCGCGGTATCGGCGCCCAATTCCGCGGCGAGCAGCGAGCCTTCGTCGGCGCTGAATTGATCGGCGTGCAAACGCAAGCGAAAGCCGAGCGCGCACGCCGCCTCCAGGATTTCGCGCGACTGGGCAACCGGAAACACCGATGGTTCGCAGAAAACGTCGCACGATTCGGCCAGCCCTTCGCGCCACACCGCAGGCAACATTTCGTCGATCACCAAACGCACGTAGTCGGCCCTGCGTCCGCGATATTCGTCCGGAACTTCATGCGCGCCGAGAAATGTCGGCGAGACGCGCAGACCGCCTTCCGCGCCGAGCGAGCGAATCGCGCGCAGGATCTTCAACTCATCGTCGAGCGTCAGCCCGTAGCCGGACTTGGCTTCGATGGTGGTCGTGCCGCCGCGCAGGAACCAGGCGCGGTAGCGGCGGGCCGCCGCCAGCAAGTCCGCTTCGCTCGCCGCGCGCGTTTGCCGCACGGTCGAGCGGATGCCGCCACCGCGCGCGGCGATTTCGGCGTAGGTGGCGCCTTCCGCGCGTTGGTCGAATTCATCCGCGCGGTTGCCGGCGAAGACCGGGTGCGTGTGCGCGTCCACGAAGCCGGGCAGCACGATGCGGCCGCCCGCGTCGACCATTTCCGTATCCGTCGAAGCCGCACGCTCGATTTCCGCGCGCGTTCCGACTTTCGCGATGCGACCGTCGCGGACCAGCAGCGCGCCGTTCCGGACGATGCCCAACTCGCGCATTTCCGCGCCAGTGCGCGCCCGCGCCGGCCCGGAGAGGGTGACCACTTGCGCGCAATTGACGATAGCGAGATCGGCCATAAGCTTCTAAGTCGATTCTCCCATATGCATCAGTCCGCCCATCCCGTCTCGGTGTTAGCATACGGGGCATACGGGACCTGATCTTATGATGACATCCGCACCGCGAATCTCAACCACCATTGCATGTCTGTTCTCATTATCGGCGGGCATTGCGTACGCCCAGCCGGGATCCGAAACGCATCCGCAGCTCCTGCCCAAGGTTACCATCGCCGGCTCGGTAGTCAGGTCGATTAAGTCCGCCGCCGCCGGGCGCGATTTCGACCTCTACATTCACCTGCCCTCGGATTACGATCAGCTCAAGAGCAAGAAGTATCCCGCGATCTACATCCTCGATGGCCAGTGGGATTTCAAGTTGATGGACTCCGTGCTGGGAGGCTTGGTTTACGACAAGTTCGTCCCGGAAATGATCCTGGTCGGAATCACCTACTCGGGCGAGAACCCCGATTACAACACCCTCCGGGCGATGGATCTCACACCTGTTGCGGTCCCGGACGTGAAGGGATCCGGGAACGGACCCAATTTCCTGAAGTGCCTGAAGACGGAACTGATCCCGTTCATCGAAGCCAACTACCGGGCCGACCCTTCGCGTCGCATGCTGCAGGGCAGCTCGTATGGGGGCCTCTTCACGCTGTACGCCCTGTTCGCGGATCCGGGGCTGTTCTCCGCTTATATGTCGGCTAGTCCGGCGGTGCCTTTCGGCGGCGGCTTTGCGCTGAAGCAGGAAGCCGAATACGCGCGCACTCACAAAGAGCTGCCGGCGAAGCTGTTCCTGGCGGTCGGCGCCGCGGAGGGACTGGCCGCTCCAGTGCGGACGTTCATGCAAACTCTCCAATCGCGCGCCTACCAGGGCCTGAAGCTCGAAACACGCGTGATCGATGGCGAACGCCACGCCGGCAACAAGCCGGAGGCGTACAACCGCGGGCTGCGATTCCTGTTCGCCGAGTAACCCGCGGCGCGGGCACTCACACCGCGCGCAACCTCTGTTCCACGGCGGCAGTGAACTCCGCGTTCTTCATGCTTTCGAGGTTGATGCGCACGTTCTCGATCGCGCCGATTTTCGCGGCTGTGGTCAGCGCCTTCGCCACTGCCAGGTCGGAGCCGAATCGCTCCGGCACGTCCATCTTTTCCAGGCGCGCGCCCATCGCCGCGGCGCGCTCGAACACTTCGAGCGGCACCAGCGCGGCGCCGTGCAGCGCTTCTTCGACAAACGGCGCGCGCTCGTCCTTGGGGCGTTTGTACGCCGCCATCACGTGCTCGAACGAAGCGGCATCGCGCTCGACGGCCGCGGTGAAGAATGCGCGGTCGTCTTCAAATTCGGCCGGGTCCAACTTCGCCAGGCGCGAAACCATGGCGCCCAGAGCCGCGCCCATCGCCGCCGCCGCCGCCGCCGCGCTGCCACCGCCGGGCGTGGCCGTGCCAGCGGCAAGCGCGTCCAAAAACTCCGGCAAGCCGCTGCGCGCCGTTACGGCGTCCGCAATGCGATTTTCGAGCATCAGCTCCGGACGGAAGTTCTCCGCGCGCAGAAAATATTCGGCCGCCAGCTCGATCGCCTTGCGCGGGATCAGCCCCACGATTTCGCTGCCCACCACCGGCACGCCGTAGCGTTCCGCCTCGCGCCGCACGGTTTCGAAAACCAGGTGCAGCGGCGTCTGCTCGAAATCGGTCAGGTTGATCGAAACCTGCGCCAGGTTGCGCGAGCCGAGCATCACGCCCATCGATTTGACGAAGCGGAAACCGCCATTCGAAAAACGAATCGTCCTGGCGATCCGCTTGGCGATGTTCACATCCGCCGTGCCCAGGTTGACGTTGTACGCGATCAGGAACTTGCGCGCGCCCAGCACGACCGCGCCAGCCGTGGGATGGCACACGGCATCGCCGATATCCGGCGCGCGGCCGGCGTCGGTGCCCATCTCTTTGAGCAGCGCTTCGAATTGTCCGCGCCGGATGTTCTCCAGGTTCACGCGTTCCGGCCGCCGCGCCGCGGCTTCGTAAAGGTACACGGGCACCTTCAGCCGATTCCAGATTTCGCCGCCGACGCGCTCCGCCAGACGCACGCATTCTTCGAGCGTGACGCCTTCAATCGGGATGAACGGCACCACGTCGGCCGCGCCTATGCGCGGATGCGCGCCTTGGTGCTTGGTCAGATCGATCGACTCGACCGCCTTTTCAACACCGCGCAACGCTGCCTCCGCCACCGCCGCCGGCGGCCCGACGAACGTCAGCACGGAGCGATTATGATCGGCATCGGCTTCGCGATCGAGCAGCGTCACCTCGGGCACGGCCGTGATTGCCGCGATGATCGCATCCATCTTGGCCGCATCGCGACCTTCGGAAAAATTCGGCACGCATTCTACGAGTTGTCGGGGCATAGGTTTTCGAGGGCGCTACGGCTGCATCGGGATCTTCACGCCGTGCTCTTTGGCGAAGCGCACGGCTTCATCGTAACCCGCGTCGGCGTGGCGCATCACGCCGGTGCCCGGGTCGGTGGTGAGCACGCGCTCGATGCGCCGCTCGGTCTCGACCGTGCCATCGGCCACCACCACCATGCCGGCATGTTGCGAATAGCCAATGCCCACGCCACCGCCGTTGTGGATCGAAACCCAGCTCGCTCCGGCTGCGATATTCACCATCGCGTTGAGCAGCGGCCAATCGGCGATTGCGTCCGAGCCGTCGCGCATGGCTTCGGTCTCGCGGAAGGGCGACGCCACCGAACCCGCGTCCAGATGGTCGCGGCCGATCACGATCGGCGCTTTCAATTCGCCCGAGCGCACCAGCCGGTTGATGGCCACGCCAAATTCGGCGCGCTCGCCATAACCCAACCAGCAGATGCGCGCCGGCAGCCCTTGGAATTGAACGCGCCGCTCGGCCAGCGGCAGCCAGCGCGCCAGCGTTTCGTCGCGTGGAAACAGTTCGAGCGCCAGCTTGTCGGTGCGCGCGATGTCGGCCGGATCGCCCGACAGGGCCACCCAGCGGAACGGGCCGCGGCCGTGGCAGAACAGCGGGCGTATGTATTCGGGCACGAAGCCCGGAATGTCGAAGGCGCGCTCGACGCCCGCGTTCTTCGCGTGCGTGCGTATGTTGTTGCCGTAATCGAAAGTCACCGCGCCGCGCTTCTGCAACTCGAGCATGGCGGCTACGTGCACGCCCATCGACGCGGTCGAACGCTTCACATATTCGGCCGGGTAGGCCGCTCGCAGCTCCGCCGCCGCTTCGAGCGTCATGCCGTGTGGCACGTATCCGTTCAGCGGATCGTGCGCGCTGGTTTGATCGGTGAGCACGTCGGGGACTATCCCGCGCCGCGCCAGTTCGGGAACCACGTCGGCGCAATTGCCCACCAGGCCGACTGAGATCGCTTCACCGCGCGTCCGCGCCGCGTCGAGCGCCGTGAGCGCGCGATCGAGGCTCGTCTCCACGCGGTCGCAGTATCCCGTCTCGAGACGCCGCTTGATGCGCGCCGGATCCACATCGATGCCGAGGAAGCACGCTCCATTCATCACCGCGGCGAGCGGCTGCGCGCCGCCCATTCCGCCCATGCCGCCCGACACCACCAGCTTGCCCGCGAGCGATCCGCCGAAGTGCCGGCGCGCCACCGCCGCGAACGTTTCGAACGTCCCCTGCACGATGCCCTGGCTGCCGATGTAGATCCACGAGCCCGCCGTCATCTGCCCGTACATGGTGAGGCCCAGCCGCTCCAGGCGGTTGAATTCGTCCCAGTTCGACCAGTGGCCCACCAGGTTCGAATTGGCGATCAGCACGCGCGGCGCTTCGGGCGTCGTCCGAAAAATGCCCACGGGCCGCCCCGATTGCACCAGTAGCGTCTCGTCGTTTTCGAGCGCGCGCAGCGAGCGCACGATCGCGTGGAACGCCTCCCAGCTTCGCGCCGCGCGGCCGGTGCCGCCATACACGATCAACTGGTCCGGCTTCTCGGCGACGTCGGGATCCAGGTTGTTGTGCAACATGCGCAAGGCCGCTTCCTGGTGCCAGCCCTTGCAGGTGAGTGCGCCGCCGCGCGGCGCGCGAATGGCCGGAACTGCGCTCATATCAGCCCCAATCATAGCGCCGGTTGACGACCGATGCCCGCGCCACGCCGGCCGCGCCGTGTTCCAATAATGAGGGAGAAAACTTCCGATGGCCTTTCGCGGCGTGGATTACTTTCGAGTCGATTCGCTCTTCAACGAAGAGGAGCGCATGGTGCGGCAGACCGCGCGGCGCTTCGCCGAAGAGCGAATTATGCCGCTGATTCGCGATTGCTACCGTGACGCGCGTTTCCCCTCCGAGTTGATTCCCGAATTGGGCGAACTCGGCTTCCTCGGCGCCAACTTGGAAGGCTACAACTGCGCCGGCATGAGCAACGTCGAATACGGCCTTGTCATGCAGGAGCTGGAGCGCGCCGATTCCGGCATTCGCAGCTTCGTCTCCGTGGAGGGCGCGCTGGTCATGTACCCGATCTTCGCCTTCGGCAGCGAGGAGCAGAAGAGCCGCTGGCTGCCGCGCCTCCAAAACGGATCTGCCATCGGATGTTTTGGCCTCACCGAGCCCGATTTCGGTTCGAACCCGGCCGGGATGCGCACCACGGCCACTCGCGACGGGGCCGGCTGGGTGCTCAACGGCGAGAAGACCTGGATTACCAATGGCGGTGTGGCCGAGGTGAGCGTGGTGTGGGCGCGCACGCCGGAAGGCATCGCAGGCTTTCTGGTGGAACGCGGCACGCCCGGATTTTCGACGAGCGACATCCACGGCAAGCTATCGATGCGCGCCTCGGTGACATCGAGTTTGTCGATGGCGGATTGCCATGTCGGCGATGCCGCGCGCCTGCCCGGCGCCAAGGGACTGAAATCCGCGCTCGCCTGTTTGACGCAGGCGCGCTATGGCATCGGTTGGGGCGTGATCGGCGCCGCCATGGATTGCTACGAAACCGCGCGGGAGTATTGCGTCGTTCGGAAGCAGTTCGACAATCGCCCAATCGCTTCTCACCAGTTAGTGCAGGAAAAGCTGGCCTGGATGATCACGGAAATCACCAAGGCGCAACTGCTGGCCGTCCACGCCGGCCGGCTCAAGGACCAGGGACTGGCGGACCCTGCCCACGTCTCGATGCTCAAGCGCAACAACACTGCCATCGCCCTCGATTGCGCCCGTCTCAGCCGCGACCTGCTCGGCGCCAATGGCATCACCGACGAGTATCCCGTGATGCGCCACTTATGCAATCTGGAGACGGTCAAGACTTATGAAGGCACGGATCATATACACGCGCTGGTAATCGGCGAGCGAGTGACCGGCATCGCGGCGTATAAGTAGCGCTCGGCTTAACGGAATTGAAACAGTCTTGGTGTAAAATCGCACTTATGCAGTCTCATTGGCCGTGGCTCACGGCAGTGCTTTTCGCCGTACCCATGTTGGACGCGCCGGCCGCGCGCGCTGCCGACATTTGCTCCGCGTTGACCGAAGCCGAAGTGTCAGCCGCCGTCGGAACGCCGTTGCAGCGCAGCCCCAGCGATCCCTGCCGCTTCGGCCACGCGTTCCAGTCGGTTCACATCACGATGCATGCCGGAGGCGCCAGCGGGTTCGACGGTTACGCGGCGCAGGCGCGGCGGGAATTCAAGGACGTGCAGACGGTGCCGGGCGTAGGGGCGAAGGCGATCTTCTTCGGATTCGATCTGGCGGTGCAATATAAGAACGATCTATTCGTCGTCGCGATGTTCCTGGGGAAGTCGAGCCCCGAGAAAATCGCGCTGGCGAAGGCCGTCGCGTTCCGCGTGATGTCCCACATGTGACAGGAGCGCAGCTCGTGTCTGGGCTCGCGCGACTTATGCAGCGGTCTCATATGCGTTTTTCGCAGCCAACCACGCTCGGCGCGGTCCCGAGTTACTGCGCCACCTTGATCGCTATATAGAGCACTTCCTTGCCCGGCGCCAGTTTCATCTGGTGCGGCATCCCGGCGGGGATCGTCAGCACGTCGCCGGCGACCACGTGGTGCTCCGTGCCGTCCTGGATCGCGGTACCGCGAATCTCAGTCGGCGAAGAGTTGGTGGGATTCTCGAGCGTGCCGCCCGTGACCAGGTCGGCTTCGCCGCTTTCGATGACGAAGATGTCCGTCATCTTCATGTGGACTTCCGCCGTCCCGGATCGCCGGCGCAGCGCCAGGGCGAAGTTGTAGTTGCCCATGTCGGCCAGTTTTTCGCTGGCGACGCCTTGCGGACTCAGCTTGCCCGCTAGGTCCTTAGCCACCTGTTTGACCGTGTCGGCGTTCCATATGCCGAATGTGGGAGTGCCGGCCGCCGCGACTGAGGCGCCGGCGAGTGAGAGTAACATCGCAATCGATTTCATGCGGTCAAAGGTAACACGATGATGCGTGCAGGTGTGGGGCGGATCGCGACCGCTCGCGGAGTTGACTGGCGAAAGCGCCCGCCCTACCACGCAAAACTTACTTCTTCAGAAGCGCGTTGACGCACCACAGCACCGGTGCCTGCCCGTGCGCATTGCCCTTTTCGGTCGGGCGGTTCAGGTAGAACTGAATGTCATTGGTCTGACCGGTGCCGACGCAAACCTTGTCCACGTTGCCGTCCGCGTCGATGAACTTATTGACGGCCAGCCACCCCTTGCGCGCGGCTGTCGCATAACTCTTTTTCTCCAGCCAGCCTTGTTTCACGCCGGTGATCATGGCGTAAGTGAACATCGCTGTGCAGGAGCTTTCCCGATAGGATTCGGGGTGGTCGAGCAGTTGATGCCACACGCCGTCGGCGTCCTGATGCTGCAACAACGCGGCCATCATCTTGCGGTAGCCCTCCAGGATGCGCGCGCGCTTGGGGTGGGTCGCCGGTAACTCGGTAAGAAGCTCCGTCATGCCGGCCGCCACCCAGCCGTTGCCGCGGCCCCAGAAGAAGCGGAACTCGGGCCCGTGATAGAACAGCCCGTTGGGCTGTTGCAGCTTGTCGAGATAGGCGACCATCTCGAGCGCGGCGCGATCCAGGTAAGTCTTATCGCCGGTGGCGCGGTAGGCCTGGAGTTGCAGGATCGTGATCATGTACATGTCGTCGATCCAGAAACGCGTTTCGCCCGAAAGCCCTTCCGGCGTGGCGTTCTCCCACTGCTCGTCGGCCAGCCTCTTGCCGAGCGCGAGATACTGCGGGTCCTTGGTGCGGATGTACAACTCCAGCGGTACGATGCCGAAAATCGCGTGGTCGACATGGTGTTCCCAGGAAACGATCTTCTGCTGCCCGGCTTCAGTCCGCCACGGATCGTAGCGCTTCACCAGGGCATCCGTCATCGCCTGGTCGCCGGTCAGTTTGGCAAATTCGAGCGCGGAGTACCAGGTGGAATCCTCGGCGTAGTGGACCGAGGGCTTGGTCGGAATCCAACGCGGCAGCATGTTGGCGACGATCTTCTTTCCGACTTCCTCGGGCGCTGTGCCGGCCGGCCAATTGGTGAATTCTATCTGCTGTACCGCCGCGACGCCGGCGATCCCAATGACGACGAGTCCGGCGAGCAAACGGTGTGTGACGGTGCGCATTCTCTTTTTCTCCCCAGTCCGCCTCGGTAGCGCGGACGACCGATATCCGGCGAATCGTCACACCTAACACGAGACGGGCCACGCCGTCATCTGAGACCCTATTGTCCGCCTCGGCGGATCATTTAGCGAATTCAAATTGATTCGCTCGTCGTGAGGTGCGAGAATCCGGTAGGAACGGCCACGGCGGCCGGCGGCAAGGAGAGATCATGGCGGCAACGGAGCAGGCAGCGATTCGGAAAGAAACGTGCGTCTTCAGAAACACCGGGGCGCGCAAGGGGCGGCATCTGTCCGTCACGCCGCAAACGGCGGCCTCGCGGCACATGTACTTCGGGCGCATCGTGCTCGATCGCGGCGACGCGCCGATTGACGTCGAAACCGGCGAGCGCGAAACCGGCCTGATCTGCCTGCGCGGCGGCGCCACGGTCGACGCCGGGGGCGGGAAATTCACCATGGGCAAGTACGATGCGCTGTACGTGCCGCGCGCCAGCCGCTTCCGCCTCACCGCGGGCGCCGACGGTTGCGATTTCGCCGAGCTGTCCGCTCCGGTCACCAAGACCCACCCGCTGCAGTTCGTCTCCTTCGCCGAGATTCAGAAGGACCCCGGGCTGCACTTCTCGGCCGGTGGTCCTAACTCCGAACGCACCCTCAACATTCTGCTCGGCAAGAACGTCGAAGCCGGACGCATCGTGGCCGGCGTGACCTTCAGCAAGCCGGGCAACTGGACGTCGTGGCCGCCGCACGAACACGCGGCGATGCTCGAGGAAGCCTACCTATACGTCGACATGCCCGCGCCCAGCTTCGGCGTGCAGTTCGTTTATAACGACACGAAGGAGCCCGAACTCGCGACCTTCGTGCGCGAGGGCGACGTGGTCCTGATGCCGCAAGGCTACCATCCCAACGTGGCGGCGCCCGGAGGGACGATCGGTTTCCTGTGGATGATGGCGGCCAACCGCGAAGACGCGGACCGGCAATTCGGCGTGGTCAACGTGCAGCCCGAATTTGCGGGCGGCGGCTCCGGTTTGGAAAAAGGACAGGCGGGGAAATAGACCATGTTTAAACTCGACGGCAAAGTCGCCCTGGTGACGGGCTCCAATCGCGGGATGGGCGCGGCGATGGCCCTTGGCTTCGCCCGCGCCGGCGCGGACGTGGTTCTGCACGACATCGCGGCCCCCGAGGAGACTGCCAAACGCATTCGCGAAGAGACCGGCGTGCGCACACATTCGATCGCCGCCGATCTCAGTTCTCGCGCGCAAGCGGACCGCGTGATCGCGGAGGCCGTGGCGGCCATGGGCGCGGTGGACATTCTGGTGAACAACGCCGGCATCATCCGGCGTGCGCCAGCGGTCGACCATTCCGACACGGACTGGGACGCCGTGATCGAAATCAACCTGACTGCCGTCTTCCGCATGTGCCGCGCGGCTGGCGCGCACATGCTGCCGCGCGGCAAGGGCAAGATCATCAACATAGCTTCGCTGCTCTCTTTTCAGGGCGGCATCAACGTACCCTCTTACGCCGCGGCGAAAGGCGGCGTTGCGCAGATCACCAAGGCGTTCGCCAACGAGTGGGCCGGCCGCGGCGTCAACGTGAACGCCATCGCGCCCGGTTACATGCGCACCGAAAACACGCGTCCGCTATTTCAGAACGAGGAGCGCCGCAATTCGATCTTGGAGCGCATCCCGGCCGGCCGCTGGGGCGAGCCCGAAGACGTGTGCGGACCGGCTGTGTTCCTGGCTTCTTCCGCCTCCGATTACGTCCACGGCCATGTGCTGGTGGTCGACGGCGGATGGATGGCGCGCTGACGGCAATGCGTATTTCCGGTGTGTGGGCCGCGGCGCTGTTGGTGCTCGGGCCGGCCGCGGCGCAGCCGCTCGGACGTAGCGAGCAATCGTTTTCGCAACCCTCGCGCGCGCCCGGCGTGGATTACGTCCTGCCCACCGAGGGCGAGATCAAGGCCACGCTCGATCGCATCCGCGACTATTTCGTCCGCTCCACGCCCTACCGCGTCATCGACACCGACTCCGGCGCGCCCATCGAAGACATGACTAAGCCCACTAAGTCGGCCGGGATCGATCTGCGGCCGGGCCAGTTCAACGATTGGGATTATCCGATGGGCGTGGCGCTGGCGGCCATGTTACAGACGGCCGATGTCACTGGCGACGCCACTTACTCGGATTACGCACTTAGGAATTTCGATTTCATCTTCGACCATCTCGACTACTTCCGCGCGCAGGCCCGCCAGTTTGGCCCGCAAGCCTACGGCTACCGGCGTCTCATCGACATGCGCGAACTGGACGATTGCGGCGCCATCGGCGCGGCACTCATCAGGGCGTACGGCAGGAAGCCGGACCCGCGCTACCGTGCCACCATCGATACCATCGCCGCGCACATCGCGCACAGGCAATTCCGCATGCCCGATGGCACCCTCGCGCGCCAGCGCCCGCAGCCTGTCTCGCTCTGGGCGGACGACCTCTATATGTCAGTTCCGTTCCTGGCGCGCATGGGCGAGTTGACGAGTCAGCGCGTTTGGCTCGATGACGCCGCACGGCAGTTGATTCAATCCTCGGCCCGTTTGCAGGATCCGGCCACCGGGCTGTGGGACCATGCCTGGTTTGAGAACACCACGCCGGACCCCAAGTTCTATTGGGGCCGCGCCTCCGGATGGGCCATCATGGCCGCGGCGGAACTCCTCAGCGTGCTGCCGGAGAATCATCCCGACCGGGAACGCGTGCTCGATATCTTTCGCCGCGGCGCGCAGGGTGTGGCCGCCACGCAAGGCGGCACCGGCCTCTGGCATCAACTGCTGGATAAGACCGACAGTTACCTCGAGACTTCCGCTTCCGCCATGTTCACGTTCGCCATCGCGCGCGGCGTGAACCGTGGCTGGCTGTCGCCGGTCTATGCCCCGGTGGCGCAGGCAGGCTGGCAGGCGCTGGCGAGCCGTGTGCGCGCCGACGGCCGCATCGAGGGCATCTGCGTCAGCACCACGGCAGCTTACGACGCCGTCTACTATTACAATCGCCCCACCGATCTCGGCGCCATGCAGGGCTATGGCCCCACGCTCATGGCCGGCGCCGAAGTGATCGCCATGCTGCGCGGCTTCGACGTCCAGCGCACTCTCAACACGTTCCACTACCGGAAGCGCGCTCAGTAAGTTCGTGGCGCACGCAGTCTTGCGTGCTGAGTCGAGATTCTTCTCGACTCTTCTTGAGGCTCTTCTTGATCCGGCTACTTCGCCCCGCCGGTGAAACGGATGATCGTGCCGTCCGGGTCGCAAACCTCGGCAACTGCACCGTCCAGCTTGACCTCCAGGCCGCGCTTCTTCAATTCCCCAACAACCCATTTCGGATCGGCGGCGAAGCTGATCTCCGGCCCCGCGCCGGCCACCAGCGGTTGGATCTCGATCGTCTCATCCGGCTTGCCCGCCACACTCAACCCATATCCGCTGCCTGAAAAGCCCAGCTTGCCCACGAAAAACGCTTTCTCCGCGTCGATGTCCTTAGCCCGCACCACCACCGAAATCATATGATCCGACAGCCGCGCCTCACTCTTGAATTTCCCGCGCGCGTTCGAGTGCAGCGACCCCGCTAGGTACTGCGTGTACTCGACCACCTGACCCGCCGGATCGCGCAGATTGAATAGAACGTTGCCGGCGCGACCCTTCTTTGACTCAGTCGGAGTAAGTCCCACCGCCGCATAGGCCGCACTCAGCCGATCCAGGTCGGAAGTCTCCAGACAGATGTGCATGAATCCGATTGGTTCCGACGGCTTGTCTCTGCGGCACAGTTCGATGTACTGGCGGTCGTTGACCTTCACGTAGGAAACCGTGGTGCCCTGTTCGTCGTTGAACTCGAAGGCCTGCTCCCAGCCGAGCGTCTTATAGAACGCGCGCGATCGTGCCACATCGCCGACGCGCAAGGCGACGTGCGCGATGCCATCGAGCCTGCGCCCATCCTGTGCGAACAGCGCGCTCGCGCCGCCGAAGCCCGACAGCAGGAGCGCGATGGCGAGGGCAGCGCGTTGGGTACGCCCGGTCATAATCGTAGATACCGTTTGCGGCATTGGTCCATAATAACTCCCTTCCGCGATTAGTCGAATGGCGAAGTTGCCAACAGGGGCTGTCTCAGCGCTATCGTAATAGATCCGGACTCCCGTATGAGCAAAGCCCGCCGAAACTCGCCTACTAACGTGAAGCAGACGACAGCCGCCCATGGCCGCGAGACGGAGACTGCCGGATCGAAGTGGCGGCTGCATGCGATTTCGCTGCTCCTGCTCTGGACCGCCGCTCTGATCGCGTACTCGAATTCGTTCGAAAACGGCCTGATTTTCGACAGCAACTCGGCAATTGTCCAGGACAGCCGGGTCTGGTCGGCCACGCCTGAGAACCTGAACGCTCTCGCGACCGAAGACTATTGGTACGCCGAAAAGACCAACGGGCTCTATCGGCCGCTGACCAAGATTTCGTATCTATTCAATTACGCAATTCTCGGCAGTGGTCCGCGTCCGGCCAGTTACCACTGGGTCAATTTTGCGTTGCACGCCGTCAACATCCTGTTGGTGTATCTGCTGGGGCTGTTACTGCTGCGCGACTTCCGGCTGGCTCTTGCCCTGGCCGCCGTGTGGGGACTTCACCCGGTTCTAACCGAATCGGTCGCGAACGTGGTGGGCCGCGCGGATCTCCTGGCCGCGTTTGGTGTGCTTGCTGGATTGCTCTGCCATGTGAAGGCAACCGCGGCATCGGGTTGGCGCAGAGGTGCGTGGCTGGCCGCTCTGGCGATCAGCGCGGCGATCGGCATCTTCTCCAAAGAGTCCGCCGCGGTCCTGCCGGTGGCGATGCTGATCTACGACGTGGCGCACAAGCACGCCGCTCCGTGGCGGGCCCGACTGGCCGGGTACTGCGCCGTGGCGCTGCCGTTTCTCGGGTATTTCTATCTTCGCTCGCGCATGATTGCCGCGCTCTACCAAACGGAAGCGGGGCGCTTCGCGTTTGTGCAAAACCCGCTGGTTGGTGCGGACTTTGTCACCGCGCGGCTTACCGCCGTCAAAGTCATCGGTAAGTACGTCGGGCTGTGGCTGTGGCCTGCCCGGTTGTCGTGCGACTACTCTTACAATCAGGTTCCGCTCTTCGATTGGCGACTCTCGAACGGCGAGACATGGTTGGCATTGGTTGCGCTCGCGGGATGCGCAGCAGCCATGGTCGGCGCCATTGTCTGGTATCGCTCTAAGCCCGCCCTGTTCTTCTTTGTCGCCTTTTTCTTCGCCGCGATTGCCCCCACCTCGAATTTGGGTCTCCTGATCGGAACCATCATGGCGGAGCGCTTTCTCTACTTACCCTCGATCGCGCTGGCCGGCGTCTTCGTGCTGGCCGTTTTCCGCGCCAGTGACCATCGCGCCGCGCGATCCCATCTCGCAGAGTGGGCACCCTGGGCCGTCATCGGCGTGGTATGCGCCCTGTTCGCCGTTCGCACCTGCGTGCGCAATTTCGACTGGCGCGATGAGGCGAGCCTTTGGGCCAGCGCCGTCGAAGCCGCGCCTCGCAGTTACATGACACATCTCGGAGTAGCCGTTTCGGCGATGGCCGGCGAAACGTCGACTCCCGAGACCATCGACCGCGAGATCAACCGCAGCCTGGCCATCGTCACTCCGTTGCCCGACGACGAAAGTATTCCGCTGCCATTCGCGACCGCCGGCTCCTGGTATCGCACCCGTGGCGACATGGCGGCCGGCGGCCCGGCAGGTCTGTGGTATCAACAAGCGCTGACGGAGCTCCTGCGCGCCAGAAGAATCGATCTCGCCTTGCATGATGAATTGCGCAGCCGCAATCTCTTGCACGGCAAGACGCTTCCCTATGACAGCCCGTCGCCTGGTTTATATCTCGACTTAGGCCGCGTCTACCTACGCCTTTCGCAACCTATGCAAGCCGTCGACGCCCTGGAATACGGGCGTTTACTCAGTCCGGAACCGGGTTTTTCGGAGGAACTTGCCAATGCTTATCGCGCGGCGGGAGACGACCGCCAGGCAGCCGTTGCCCTGCACGAGGGAATCCTTCTAACTCCGGGCTATCGTCGCTTCGCCCCCGAGTTAGTCGATCTCTATCGAAAGATCGATGCGGGCGGCTGCGCGCTCGCGACGGCCGGAAATCGCACAGCCTTGAACCTCCAGTGTCCGCTCGTGGCAGATACGTCGTGCAAGGCCGCGCGGAACGTAGCGGCGATCTATGACAAGTCAGGCCGCCGCGCCGACGCCGATCGGCTCAGCCGCGCCGCGATGCGCGATTGGTCCTGTCCCGCCGCCATGTTCCCGTAAGCCGGGGATGCGCCGCCCTGACGGCGCCCGCCTACCCGATCTCCAGCCGCACCACGGTCTCGAGATGAAAGGTCTGCGGGAAAAGATCCACCAGCGTCATTGAGGCGACGCGATAGCCGGCGGCCGTGAGCAAGGCCAGGTCGCGCGCGAGCGTCGCGGGGTCGCAAGCCACAATCGTCACTCGTCGCGGCTTGAGCGTGGCCAGCCGCTCGACCATCGCTTTGCCGAGGCCGGCGCGCGGCGGATCGGCCAGCACAAAATCGGGCACACGCTCGAGTTTCTCGAGCATCGCCTCGGCCGTGGCCTGCTGTGCCTTCACGCCGGTCAACCCGGCGCGCTCGGCGTTGAAACGCAAGTCGCGCACCGCACCGCCGCCGGCTTCGACCGCGCTCACGCGGCGGAAGCGCCGCCCCAGCGCCAGCGTGAACAGTCCCACGCCGGCATAAAGGTCGAGCGCCGTTTCGCCCTCGGCGCCCGCGAGCGCGGTTTCCACCAGTTGGTCGGCCAGGTGCCGGTTCACCTGAAAAAAGGAATTGCTGCTGACGCGGAACCGCCCACCGTAATCGAGCGCGCCTTCCACCAACCCCGGAATACGCTCGCCGCACCACTCGAAGAAGCGGCGCGCCACCGGCCGCTTGGTGTCGATCACGTTGATCTGTATCCGCTCCTCGTCGCTGAACACCTCGAGCGTTTCTATGAACAGCGGCCAGCGCGGCTCCTGCGCCATCTGGTTCAGCGCGGCGATGGCCTGGTTGATCTTGGGCGACGAAATCGGGCACTCCTCGATCGGGCACAGCGTGTGCGAACGCGGCTCGCGATAGCCGATCTTGCGCCCTTCGACGTGCAACTGCGCGCGATTGCGATATCCCCACGCCGGGCCGGTCACGGCGCCGATTTCGGCCGGCGGCTCGATCTTCCCCAGCCGCCGCAATTCCTCGATCAGGATCGCGCGCTTGGCTTCCAACTGGTATTCGTACGGCGCGTGCTGATAGTGGCAGCCGCCGCAATGCCCGAAAACCGCGCAGCCGGCCGCTACCCGTTCCGGCGCCGCTTCGAGCACTTCAAGCGTGCGCGCCTGCACCAGGCCGGGCTTTTCGCTGCGTGCCGCCGCGCGTATCCGCTCTCCCGGCAGCACGAATGGCGCGAACACCACGCGCCCGTCCAGACGCGCCAGCCCGTCGCCCCCGTACACCAGTTTCTCCACCAGCACTTCGAAATTGCTTAGGATAGAATTTACTCCCGTATCTACCATGAAAACACGAGTCTTCTCCGGCATGCAGCCCACCGGAAACCTACATATCGGCAACTACCTGGGCGCGCTCAAGAACTGGGTCCGCATACAGAACGATTTCGAGTGCATCTTCTGTATCGTCGATTTGCACGCCATCACGGTTTACCAGGACCCGGCCGAACTGCGCCGCAAGATCGAAGAAATCGCCGCGCTCTACCTGGCTGCCGGTATCGACCCCACCACTTGTTCCATTATGGTGCAATCGGCGGTGCCCGCGCACGCCGAGCTCGGCTGGATGCTCACCTGCGTCACCCCGGTCGGCTGGCTGGAGCGCATGACGCAGTATAAGGCCAAGGCCGCCAGGCAGGAATCGGTCATCTCCGGCCTGCTGCAATACCCGGTTCTGATGGCCGCCGACATCCTGCTCTACCAGGCCGGTATCGTGCCCGTGGGCGAGGACCAGGCGCAGCACCTCGAGTTGACCCGCGACGTCGCGCAGCGCTTCAATTCGCTCTATGGTGACACGTTCGTCGTGCCCGGCACCGCCCTGCCCGCCGTCGGCGCGCGCGTCATGGGCCTCGACGATCCCACTCAAAAGATGAGCAAATCGGCCACCGGCCAGAATCACGCCGTGGCCTTGCTCGATTCGCCCGCCGCCATCCGCAAGACCATCATGCGCGCCACGACAGATTCCAACCCAGCCGTCGATTTCGATAACGCCGGCCCTGGCGTGCTCAACCTGATCTCGATCTACCAGGCCTTCTCCGGCGACACCGACGACTCGATCAAGGCCCGCTTCGCCGGCATGCGCTACGGCGATTTGAAGAAGCAGGTCGCCGAGATGACCATCGCCCACCTCGAACCCTTCCAACAGCGCTATCGCGAAATCGTCGCCGACCCAGCCTACCTCGCCAAAGTCCTCAGCCAAGGCGCCGACCGCGTCGCCCCCATCGCCAACCAAACCGTGCGCACGGTGAAGGAGAGGATGGGGCTGTACGTGGGGTAAACCCCGTGGCGCTGGCGCCGTCGTTCCGCCCGGCCCGCAGCGGTAAACTGGACATATGCGCAACGAGTTCACGGCGGTTGTCGAAAGGGACGGCGACTGGTACATTGCGTACTGCGCCGAAGTGCCCGGAGCGAACGGCCAAGGCAA
>PMKM01000195.1 GCA_003157745.1 Bryobacterales bacterium
GTCATCGGCGCTTCCGAGTCCGATGGGTATACAGGATTTAACGGCGTCCGCCGATTATGTGGATAGGAGGGAGTGTGCGCCGCGCGGGTTCTTGAGGCGGCAGGTCGGGCCTCCGAGGCGACACTCTCGAAGACGCCGGGCGTCCCATTGGGCAAGTTCTTTGTTTTCAATCCAGTCGTTGGGGGGATTCCGGGCGAAGGCGAACGGGGTTCCGGGGTGAAGTCGAACAGCGTTCCGGGCGGAAGCCGAACAGGATTCCGGGCGGAAGCCGAACACTATTCGGCCTGCCACGGAATAGTGTTCGGCTTCGTCCCGGAATGATTTCCACAGGTAGCGGCGCTGGACATCAGGGCCGGTGAGCGACCCTACCAAAGGGAGGGTTCATTGCCGGCCAGGAGAATGTCCGTGCGCAAGATCAAGGAAGTCTCAAGACTTCTGTGAAGACTCGCGAACTGACCCACCTCCGGAAAAGCCGCGCGGCGCCCAGTCCCCCTATCGACAGGATCGGCGCATAACGCTAAATTGTGCATGGCGGCGGAACGAAAAGTGCCGATTACGCCCCGAGTTGTCCAGTTGAGCAGTTCGGGCCTCGGACGTTGTCCTCCGCGCAAAACCCAACCACTACGCCCAGCAGATATTGCCGCATGCTCCAAACCGCCAGTGCCACACGACTTAGACCCACCGCCCCTCGTCCTCGCGCGTCCCTCCATGCCGCAGTAAATGCAAGAAATCCGATAGCTGACGCACACTGGGGCAAAGATAGTCGGCTTTCGAAGAACGGAGTCCCGGCTCAGGCACTGACGCGCGTCCACTCGCACGCCGCCAACGTTTCCTCAGACACGTTGGTGCAGCATCGGGCAGCCGTTCTGGGCTCGCGCAGTTCGCACCCGCGGGCAAGGCCCGAAACCGGGCAAATTCGCACCCGCCCCGCGTCGTAGAACAATGTAGAAGTCGGCGGGCGATTCTCCCGTTTCACGCCTCCGATGCCGGTACGTCTTGAAGGCGCACGATGCCGCAACCCGGCCCGTGGTACAAAATGCGTATGCCTTCTTTTCGCGTCGAGACGCCGCAGCGGACTTATAGCGCCATCGTCGAGAGCGGCATCATCGGCCGCGCGGCCGAGTTCATTCCGGAACGCGCCGGCAAGTTGTTCGTGGTCTCGACCGAAGATGTGTGGCGGCATCAGGGCGTGGCGCTCGCCCGCGGTCTGCGCGATCGACGGCACGAAGTTCTCTATCTTCCCGGCGGCGAAGAGAACAAGCGGTTGGCGCCGCTCGAGAGCCTCGCCGAGCGCATGGTGCTCGCCGGCGGCGATCGATCGAGCGTGGTCCTCGCCTTCGGCGGCGGCATTGTCACCGACATGGCGGGCTTCCTCGCCGCCATCTTCATGCGCGGCATTCCGGTGATCCAGGTTCCCACCACGCTGCTGGCGCAAGTGGACGCCGGCATCGGCGGCAAGACCGGAGTCAATCTCGAAAGCGGCAAGAACCTGATTGGCAGCTTTCATCAACCCGTCGCAGTGTTGATCGATCCCTCCGTGCTGGCGACTTTGCCGGAGCGCGAATACCGCGCCGGCCTTTGGGAAATCGTCAAAGCCGGCATCATTCGCGAGGCCGCTCTGTTTCATTTCCTGTTCGATCAAAGCGCCGCCGTGCTGGCGCGCCAGCCCGACGCGGTAGCTCGCATCATCGCCGATTCGGTCCGCATGAAATGCGAAGTCGTCACCGCCGACGAGCGCGAAGGCGACCTGCGCCGCATCCTCAATCTCGGGCACACCTTCGGCCACGCGCTCGAAGCCGAAACCGCCTACCGCCGCTTCCTGCATGGCGAAGCGGTCGCCTTCGGCATGCGCGCCGCCGTGCGATTGGGCGAAACCGCCGGCCATCTTTCCGCCGCCGATGGCGCGCAAATACTCGATCTTATCGCGCGCTATGGGCCGATTCCCTCGCTCGCCGGAATCGCCGCCGAGCCCTTGCTCAAGCGCCTCGTGCATGACAAGAAGACCGTGCGCGGCGCCGTCCATTTCGTGCTGCCGGTCGGCATCGGCGCGGTCGAAATCGTGAGCGGAATCGAGGAGCCGCTGGTGCTCGACGCGCTCCGGTTCGCGCTCTCATGAAGGGCGCCACGCCGCAAGGCGCGCGAACCGAACGCGAGGCGGCGCTCCGGGTGCGGGACATGTTCGGCCGCGTCGCCTGCCACTACGACCTCGCCAATCATCTTCTCTCTTTCAACGTCGATCGCTACTGGCGCGCCCACACGGTCAAGCGCGTGCGCCACATTCTCGAGCGCCCGGGCGCGCGCGTGCTCGATATCTGCTGCGGCACCGGCGACCTCGCGCTCGCGCTCGCCCGCGCCCGCGGCGGCCGCGTGCTGGGTTCCGATTTCTGCCATCCCATGCTGCTCGCCGCGCATCAAAAGGCGGAGGCGCGGCAGGCTCGCCTCGCCCTGTTCGAAGCCGATGCTTTGCGCCTGCCGCTCGCCGATGGCTCGGTCGATCTGATCACGGTCGCATTCGGCTTTCGCAATCTCGCCAACTACGCGGCCGGCCTCGCCGAAATGCGCCGCGTGCTGGCGCCGGGCGGCATGGCCGCCATTCTCGAATTCTCCCAACCGCGCAACGCCGCCTTCGCCGCGCTCTACAATTTCTACTCGCGGCGCATTCTGCCGGCTATAGGCGGCGCGCTTTCCGGATCGCGCGACGCCTACACGTACCTGCCAGAATCCGTGCGCAAGTTTCCCCGCGCCGCCGAACTCGCCGACGAGATGCGCCGCGCCGGCTTCGCTCGAGTGAGCTTCGAATATCTCACCGCGGGTATCGTCGCTCTGCACCTCGGCGAGGCCGGCTAGATGCCGTCACCTGTTGGAAGCGCACACGGCCAGGAACCGCTGGCGGTCGGCCGGAGACGCAATCTCGGCGGCGAGCGCGCTCTCGAATTCCTCCGCACTGCGCGCCGTGCGGGCCGCGCGCGCGACCACCACCTTCGCAATCGGTCCAATGTATTCGGCCAGCGCCTGCGTCAGGCGGTCCAGCACGGCAGGATCGAAAACCACGGGCGCGCTCGGCGGGCGCGTGGCCATGGTGGCCGTGGCGCTTGGATCGGTGGTCGTGCCGGAAGCGGCTTTCAGAAATGCCGCGCGTTCTTTTGGATCTTCGATCTCGCTCGCCAGCGCCTGCCGGATTTCGGAAATCGTGCCATAGCGCCGCGCGGCGGTCGAAACCAGGCGCCCCGCGATGGGACCAATGGCGCGCGAAAGGCGCGCTTCCAACTGCGCCAGTTCCACGCTCCTCACCGCAGTCGGGCTCGGCACAGCCGGCGCGGGAATGCCCGGCGCCACGGCCGCCTCAACGCCGATAGCTCGCAGCGCGGCGCGGAATTCGAGGGCGGTCTGAAAACGCTGGCTGGCGTCTTTGGCGAGTGCCCGCATGATGGCGGTGGCAAGCGCCCGCGGCACCCGCGGATTCACTCGCGCCGGGTCGCGGGGCATCACGTTCAGTTGCGCGTTCATCATCGCGTGCTGGGTGTCGGCTTGAATCGGATGCGCGCCGGTGACCATCTCGTAAGCCAGAATGCCCAGCGAGTAGACATCCGAACGGGCGTCCACTTCCTCGGCGCGAATCTGCTCCGGCGACATGTAAGCCAGCGTCCCCACCGCCAGCCCCGTGCCCGTCAAATGCACCGCGCCGGCCGACCGCGCGATGCCGAAATCGGTCAGCTTGACGGCGCCGCTTGTGTCGATCAGTATGTTGGCCGGTTTGATGTCGCGGTGAATCACGCCGCGCGCGTGGGCGAACGCGAGCGCGGTCAGTATCTGGTGCAGGTACCCGGCGGCCACAGGTAACTCGACCGGCCCCTGCCGCAGCGTCTCTTCCAGGCTGACGCCGTCGACCAGTTCCATGATCATCACCAGCCGGCTCTCGATGCGGAGCGCCGTGTGCAGGACCGCTATGTTCGGATGCTGGAGACTGGCGTGAACTTTGATCTCGCGCAGAAACCGGTCGGCCAGCGCGGGGTCTTCAGCCAGATCGGGCAGCACGACTTTCATCGCCTCTTCGCGGTCCGAAACCAGGTTCCGCACCCGAAAGACCTTCCCCATGCCGCCGCGGCCCAAAACGCCAGTGACCTGATAATCGCCGAGAACATCGCCGACCCGGATGGGCATTAGTATGAATGTAGCGCGAACTTGCGCCCGGTGCCGCGGCCCACGTTGCGGATAAGTGGTACGGGTGGGACCATGACTGTATCGTCCAAACACGCGCGCCGTCCGTCTCTTAAGAAAGCGATACTGAGAGCGCCAGCCGGTCTGGCCATTCTTATATGACCAATCCAGCAACATCCGCGCACGGCGAAAGCCGCGCGGCCAAGATCCTTCGCGAAGTGTTCGAATCCGGGCGTCCGCTGACCTATGTGCGTTCCGCCGAGGAGGCTCGCGTGGGGAACGTCCTGCGCGAAGTCGGCTGGCACCTGTTCTCGTCCGACCCGGTGCCCGTCTGGACGTGGAGCCTCACGGAAGGGATGAAGAGCGAAGGCGCAAGTGCCGTCCCCGGCACTGCGGACCCGCGCGCCGCGCTGGACTTTATCGCGGCGCACGAGGGAGCCGCTATCTTCCACCTCAAGGACTTTCACGAGCCGCTGCGCGCTTCCGCCGAGGTCCGCCGCCGTTTTCGCGACTTATACGAGAGTTGCCGCGACCGGCACAAGTTCGTCGTGGTCAGTTCCCCGGTGCGATCCATTCCCGAGGAACTCGATCGCAGCGTCATGTATATCGAGCTCCGGCCGCCGGATCGGGTCGAACTTGCGGCGCTGCTGCACGACGAGGTGCGCCAGTCCCCGCCCGGTAGCGGCGCCGACGCGAGCGACGAAGTGATCGATCGATTGGCGGGTGCGCTCAGCGGTCTCACCATCGATGAAGCCCGCTACGCCTTGCGCCGCGCCATCGCCTCCGGCAGGCGGCTGGGCGCTGAATCGATGCCGGCCTTGCTCGAAGAGAAACGGCTGCTGGTCAATCGCGGCGGTGTGATCGAGTATATCGCCGACGGCGCGCAGTTGGGCGAGATCGGCGGGTTGGAGTTTCTCAAGAAATGGCTGCTCGAACGCCGTAAGTTATTCCAGTTGCGCGAGAGTCTAAGCGCCGATATCGTGCCTAAGGGAATCCTCATGATGGGTATCCCTGGCTGCGGTAAGAGTCTCTCGGTCAAAGCCATTGCCTCTTGTTTCGAGCTGCCTCTTTATCGCATCGATATGATCGAGATCTTCTCCGGCCGGCACGGTAAGCCGGAAGGCGTCTTCGTGCAGGCGTGTAAGACGATGGAAGACCTGGCGCCGGCGGTGCTCTGGTTCGACGAAATCGAAATGGGCGTCACCGCCACCGAGTCGAGCGGCGAGCAGGGCCGGATCTTCGCCTTCTTCCTGACCTGGATGCAGGAGAAGACGCGCGGCCTGTTCGTCGCCGCCACCGCCAACCGCATCGACCTGCTGCCCGCCGAGATGATCCGCAAGGGACGCTTCGACGAAGTGTTCTTCGTCGACCTGCCGCTCGACGAAGAGCGGCTCGAGATATTCGACATTCATCTGCGCCGGCGCGGCGTGGACCCGGCTAAGTTCCACCTGGACCAACTGACTCAGTTCACCAATGGTTGGTCCGGGGCCGAAGTCGAGCAATGTGTGGTCTCGGCTCTCACTAAGGCGCGTCTCGAGGACCGCGAGGTGACCGAGGACGACCTGATCGGAGTCGCCGCGCGCACGGTGCCGTTGGCGCGCACCATGCGGGAGCAGATCGATCATATCTCGCGCTGGGCGTTCGAGCGCGCCGTGCGCGCCTCTCCCCGCCGTCTCACATAGCCGAGCGCGGCCACTTACTCGGCTTTGCGCGGTTTGAATCCGAACGCCATGTGCAAACGAATCGAGGGAATCCAGACCGGGCCGCGGTCGCGATTGAAGGCCAGGTTGGTGTCGTGTTGTAAGTCGAAAGTCGCGAAGAGTCCGGGGAACACGCGGGCGCTGTAATAGGATTCCCACACGTACTCCGGAGCGTAATTCAACCGGCCATCGCCGATCAGAAAGTCGAGCCCGCCACGCGCGAGATACTCCGCATGCAAGGCGGAGATTCCGCTGGGCGTGAACGAACTGGCCACCACATCGTGCGGTCGTTTCCACCGCGTGCCTTTGACCGATACACCGGCGCTGGCCAGCCGGTCGATGGCGGTGAAAGCGAAGCTCTCGGTCCTGCCGTCGTTCCAGCCCAGTCGCAGGAACACGCCGACGTCGCGCGCGATCTCCTGCTCCAGGTTCACGCCCACGCCGTACTTCAAGGTTCCGGGATGGCGCGTCGCTACCACATTCGGAGTCACTCCCGTTTCAGTGGCGATGCGTAACGCCGTCGCATAGTCGCCCGCGTCGGCGCGATTGGCAAATCCCATCAGCCGTGCCGTGCCCGCGTGGCCACCGAATGAAAACCGGCGTTCGCCTTCGAACGTCTGTCCATGATCGCGGAACAGGCGCCGGTCGAGTTGCGATCCGTTGGCCACCCGCGGTTCGGCCGCAATCCCGTAGCGGAACGCCCAGTTGTGCGTGTGCAGCTCCTGCACCAGGCCCCAGGTGTAGCCGCGCGTATCGGCCGGATAGTCCCAGGCTCCGTTGTACATCACGCCCCACGCCATAAACTGCTCGCGCGGATCGTGCGTATACGCGTTGTTATCGAAGTAGTCGGTGACGGTGAAGCGGCCCGCGTAGATCGAGTACCGCGTTACCGGGCGTTCGCCCGCAAGTTGGTTGGCGTCGCTCTCCACTTTCTCCGTCTCAGTGCCGAAACGGAAATCGTGAGAAACCAGCAGGCGCGCCAGGTACGGCTTCGGCATCGCGCTCGACACGCGCGGAATCTCGCCGTTGGGCGGATCGCCGATTCCACTGACGCCGTTGAATCCCTTGCCGCCGGCGATTTCCGGATTGAAGATGAGTTGCGTGTTCGCGCCCAGGAGCACAGTGAAGAACAGTGTCGAAGTCAGTGAGACGTCGCGCTCGGGATTGTCCTGCAGGCTGAACGTGCCCGCGTAAGGCGCACGAAATGTCCCATGCTCATCACCGATGGAAGTGGCCTGGAAGTACAGATTCCAGCGCTCGGGTACCACTGCGGTCGCGTCGCTCGCCGCCGTGCTGCCGGCGGTTTGTTGCGCACTCGCCGCTACGGTGGACAGCAGCAGCAGAGTGACGGCGAGTAGTGCTTTCCATGGGTTCATGAAGATTCCGATTGACATAACTGCCGCAGACACACCACAGGCCGAGTGTAACGATTCTGAAACATAGGTATGCTGCGTACTTACGGATGGCCGAGCGAAACGAACGCCAAGCGGCGTCACGGGAGCGCTACTTCAGAATAACACTGGCAGCGAGACTTGCGCTCTTCCGGCACTCGCCCCCGTTTCTATAGAGTCCTGTCGGGAAGACTGCAGCCACAGCGCGGAAATCAGCACAGGCAAAGACAGGAACAGCGCCGCCCAGCCCACAATGGCCCAGACAGCTACGCGGGGAAATCGCAGCCGTAACTGAAACGGGAAGTAAGTGAGGGTGCGCCACTCGATGGGGATCCCGGCGAAGCGTCGTGGGTTTTCGCTGTTGGTAGCGATTTGCGCGATGTTAACCGCACGATTCCACAGTACGCCCTGCCGGAAGCCAGTGCTCCTCTGAATGATCTCAACATTGGGTGGAATCACGGTCGACGCGGCCTGCAGAATCACGGAAGCGAGGAGCAGGGCCCAGAGCGTCGGCCAGCGATGCCGGAGCAGCAGGGGCGCGGCGAACAGGCAGAGCAATTGTACCGGCAGCAGCACGAAGCGGTGTCCCCAAGCCACATCGCCGCCGAAATCGTAATAGCGAGCGTAGCACGCGGCGTAAGCAACGAGGAGCAGCGTCAGGCAGACCAGGAGCAGGCGCAAGCCGCGATCGAGCGAAACCCAGTTTCGCACCACGAGCAGCAGCACGACGATCAACAGCGGGTCGAAGAGCAGAACCGACTTATCGAGTGAGAGGAAGGTCCCCAGAAAGCCCTTCCAGAAGGGATAGGAAAAGGGGAACGAGGCGGGCTGGTCCAGGGGCCGGTTCAGCCGGCCGAACATGCCGATGTAGGTGCTGAACAGCTCGCCGAAGCGGTGCCACTGATACCAGCGGTCGAGGAGGAGGGCGCCGACAACCGGCGGCGCGAACCAGGCGAGAAAGCGCTTCGGGTTCGTGCCGGCGGCGACGGTGAAAAAAGCGAACACGCCGGTCTCGAGCAGGGAGGGCAGGCGTACCAGGATGGCGAAGCCACAGGCGATGCCGGCCAGCAACACCCATCGCCCGCGCCCATCCCGATGCCAGGCGCGGAGCCCGGCCAGTGCGGCCAATGCCAGTGCCAGCAGCAGTTCGTTTTCCTGGGCGCACTGCACGTATTGCAGGCAGGTGGTCGAGAACAAGAGCGCCAAAGTTCCCGCGACGGCGGCGGTGTTTCCGAAGCCGAAGGTCAGAAGCACACGGCGCGCCAACAACAGAACACAGGCGGTCAGGAAGGTCTGCATGAGAAATGCGACAGTAAGTTCGGCAACCTGCTTCCGACGGATCGGGTCCAAGCCGAAGCGGAGAAGTAGTGGGGAGGCCGTAACGTCGACGAGCGCATCGATCGGGATCAGCAGCAGGCTCTGGCCCAGCCCGTACCAGGCCTGCGGCACGCCATTCCGGCCAGGGATGCCGAAACCTTGCCTCGCGTCGTCGGAGGTCACCGCCGGCTCGCCCAAGCGAATTGACCGCGCCACCTGCCAGCGGCGCGCGGTATCGACGGTTCCAAAATTGCCGGGATTGAGCAGCGCGCAGACCGCTACGGCCAGCAGGATGAAGAGCAGGGTGATGCGCGCGGACGAGGTCATAGGCCATTATAGGAGGATTCGTCGAACGCGAACCGCCGTGGCGCGTCTATTCGGTGTTCAAGACTAGAATCACGGAAGTGCCGCGAATCACCAGATTGGCCGGAGCCGATCTGGCGTCGTCGCCCTTGCGCATCTCGACGCGGCCGTAGACCACGGCCCAGCGATCATAGCCGGGAGAGCCGAAGCGAAACTTGGCAAGCTCCGTGCGGCGTGCGATCGCGTTCAGCTTCAGGCGCACCGCGGCGGTATCGAACTCGAACCGGTCGGGTGGCCGCGGCCCGTCCACGCCGTCCTCGACGATCCACAACTGCGGCGGCGCGGCCGCGCCCGGATCGCAAACCTGTTCGCTCACCCAGCGGCCGTTGGGACGAAAACTATAGCGCCCAACGATGGCGGCAGCCTTGTTCTCCCACGAAGCGAGGTCGCGCAACACCTCGCAAACGCTCACTGGGGCCAACGGCGGATCGGCCGCGCGCGCCAAGCCGCAGGCGGCCAGAAGGCACACTACGGCGCGGAAAACGGAAGTAGCCCGATACGAATCCTGAAGCACAGTGTGAACTATTCGATAAACGTATGCGCGGGGCGTTGGGTTACATTGGATGCAGAAGACTCAGGCCCGACGGCGGCTCGAATGAGTTGCAGAGCCTTTCGGCGGTAACCGGCAGCCGGCCCGGTGCATCTCTATTCAACGAAGAAAGAGGCGATATGAACCTGTCGAGGCGGAGTCTGCTGTCCGCGTTCACCCTGCTTCCCGCCGCTCACTGGCTGCGCGCCCAGCAACCGCCGGCGGCACCGGGCGCACCGCCAGCCGTGGCGCCGCCCGCCGCGCCGCCCGCCGCACCGCCCCCCGCACCGCCGCCGGCGTACTCGGCGGAAGTGAAGGTGGTGAATATCTTCGCTACGGTGCGCGACAAGAAGGGCCAGATCGTCAAGGATTTGACCAAGGACGATTTTGTACTGGACGAAGAGGGCCACGCGCAGACGATTCGTTACTTCGCCCGCGAGACCGACCTGGCGCTCACGCTCGGGCTGCTGATCGACACGAGCGGCAGCCAGCGCAGCGTGCTGAACGACGAGCGCACCGCCAGCCAGCGCTTCTTCAGCCAGGTGGTGCGCGCCGACCGCGACCTGGCGTTCCTGATCCACTTCGATAAAGAGATCGAACTGCTGCAGGACCTGACGCCCTCGCAGGACAAATTGCAGAAGGCGCTCGACCTGTTGCAGGTGACCGAACCGCAATTGCAGCGCCAGCGCGGCGGCGGCTATCCGCCCGACGATAACGGCGGTCGCGGTGGCGGCCAGCGCGGTGGCGGCACGCATCTGTACGACGCCGTGAAACTGGCGGCCGACGAGGTAATGCTGAAGCAGAAGGGCCGCAAAGCGATCGTGCTCCTCACCGATGGCGTCGATCGCGGCAGCCGGTATACGCTTTTTGAAGCTATCTCCTCTGCCCAACGCGCCGATACGCTGGTCTACTCGATTCTGTTCGCCGGCTCGAACGGGTTCGGCAACGGCGGTCCCGGCCAGGGAACGGGACAGCGCCGCGGAGGGATCGGCTTTCCCGGTGGCGGCTATCCGGGCGGAGGCGGCGGTTACCCGGGTGGCGGTGGCTACCCTGGTGGCGGCGGTTATCCGGACCACGGCAATCGCGGCGACGGCAAGAAGGTGCTCGAGCAAATGGCGCGCGAAACGGGCGGCCGGTTCGTCGAAGTGTCGCACCACCTGCCCATCGACAAAGTCTTCGCCGAAATCCAGGAGGAACTGCGTAGCCAGTACAGCATCGGCTACACGTCCGACCAATCCGGCGAATCGGCGGCCTACCGCCATATCCACCTGACCGTCAAGAAGAAAGACCTCGTGGTGCAAGCCAGAGACGGGTATTACGTGTCCTAAGTGAAATACTGCTGGCTAAAATCATGGCGAGCCGCCCCGCAAGTGAATGGCCCTGGTCCCAAGTGGGGCAGGCGCTTCCGCCTGCCAACGTCTTTCCAGGTAGCCGAACGGATTCCAGCCGCCGCCAAGCGACAGCGCGCGACTCGTCACTCATCAAGAAGCTGTCGGACTTGCTCCGCACTGATCTTGGGAAAACGCTCCGGTACGTCAAAGACCGGCAGGCCATTGATTCTCCGAGTTCCGAGTTGGTATCCGCTTCCCCTGCGGATCAGCTCCGATGCGGCCTTGCTCAGCGATATGCCCTGACGCTCAGCGAACGAGGCGGCAGCTCTCATCGCGTCTTCTTCCAAGGACACCGTGGTTCTCACACACTCATGATGTCCCGCAATGGAAACTGGTGTCAATGGGTCTGAAGTAAGACCACGGCCCAGGCGCCATAAACTAAGGAGGTAGAGTTGGTGACGATCTTGGCTGACGAGGCGGTAAGAGTTTATGTTCGCGAGATATCCTCGATTCCTCCTCTGAGCCCCGAGGAAGAAGACGAGTGCGTCGCGCACGTTCGCGCTAGAGATGGTTTAGCAGAATCCGCCGCGAAGCGCCTGATAGAAGCGAATCTACCCCTGGTCGTTTTCATCGCGGAACGCTATCGGAACGACCGCAGTCACATTCTGAACTTGATTCAGCGAGGGAACGAAGGTTTGTTGCGGGCCGTTCAGACCTTGCCCGACAGCTCGCCGGACACTTTCGCGACGCACGCCACGAGTCACATTGAACGCGCCATCGGCAGCTCGATCTCCGATTGAAAGGCCACGTCGGAGAGAAGCCGCAAGCCGTTCACGGTTTCGCCGGCCCGAACTGCTGGCGGCGCAGCAGGTGTTCGGCATCGGCGTAGACGCGGACGTAATCGACGGTCAGGCGCTGCGGAAACTCGGTCGTCGCGTCGGGCGGGCCGGGCCAGTCGCCGCCCACGGCCAGGTTCATCAACAAAAAGAAGGGATGGTTGTACACCCAGTGCGCGCCGGCCGGCAGCCGCGACGGCGTCACATGGAAATAGGGTTCGCCATCGAGCAGGAATTGAATGCTATCTTCTTCCCAGATCACGGCGTAGATGTGGAAGTCGTCGGAGAGCCGGCGGCCGGTGCCTAGCGTGGCCGTGCCGCCGATGCCGCCGGTGCCCGAGTAACCGGGCCCGTGCACGGTGCCATGGACGGTGAAGGGCTCCTTGCCGATATTTTCCATGATGTCGATCTCGCCGCAGGCGGGCCAGCCCTTGTCCGCGTAATCGGCGCCCATCATCCAGAACGCCGGCCACATTCCCTGGCCGTAGGGGATCTGCATGCGCGCTTCGATCTTGCCGTAAGTCACGCTGAACCGGTCCTGCGTCTTCAGGCGCGCGGAAGTGTACACGCCGCCGGGTTTGGCCAGCGCCAGGATCACCAGGTGGCCGTCGCCATCGAGCATCGCGTTCTCCGGCGGCTTGGTGTACTGTTCCAACTCGTGATTGCCCCAGCCGCGCGCGGCCGATTCGGCCACCCACAATGCCGGGTCCGGCGGCGCACCGGCCGGCCCGTCGAATTCGTCGTGCCAGATCAGACGCCACTTTTCCTGCGCCGCCATGGGCGCGGCCAACACCGCAACCAGGGCCAGAAGGCCGAACCACCGCATAACTCATTATGGCAAGCCCTCGGATTCGCGGCCCGCTTTGTCATGAGGTAGGGCATCCTTTCGGTTGCCCGTCTCGCCCGAGAACGCGTGCGCGCCCGCCACCGCTCGCGCTCTCGGCTTTGTCGATAATAGGAGAGAGCGATTCTTATGCCGACCCTTTGTGTCTATGTGCATGTGAAGCCGGAAGCCGTCGAGGCCTTTCGCGAGGCCACGCTCGAGAACGTCCGCGGCAGCCGCGCCGAGCCTGGCGTCGCCCGCTTCGATCTTCTCGAGCAGGCCGACGATTCCACCCGTTTCATGCTTTACGAAGTCTACGTCGATGCCGCCGCCCAGGCGGCCCACAAGGAATCGGCGCACTACCGCGCCTGGGCCGCGCGCACGGTCGATATGTTCGCCGAGGTCCGTACGCGCCAGTTGTACCGCGCCATCGATCCGGGCGATGGCGAATGATAGCGCCGGCGCGATTCGAGTTCGCGACCGCGGCCCGAATCCTGTTTGGCGAAGGCATGGTGGGCGAAGCCGGCGCCGCCGCGGCGGCCATGGGCCGGCGCGCGCTCGTCGTCACTGGCGATCGGGTTGACCGCGCGGCGCCTCTTTTGCGCTCGCTCGCCGCGGCCGGAGTGACCATCGCGCCGTTTCGCGTCTCGGGCGAACCCTCGATTGACTCGATCGCCTCCGGAACGGCCTACGCGCGCGGCGAGAGCTGCGACTTGGTGGTGGCCATGGGCGGCGGCAGCGCCATCGATGCCGGCAAAGCGCTGGCCGCCCTGTTGACCAACCCCGGCGAGCCGCTCGATTATTTGGAAGTCGTCGGCCGCGGCCAACCGCTGCAACACCCGTCGGCGCCCTTCATCGCCGTTCCCACGACCGCCGGCACCGGTTCCGAAGTAACCCGCAACGCCGTGCTGGCCGCGCCCGAGCGCGGCGTCAAGGCCAGCCTGCGCAGCCCGTACATGTTGCCGCGCCTGGCGCTGGTGGACCCGGAGTTGACCCTCGATCTGCCCCCGGCGCTCACCGCCGCGACCGGTCTCGACTCCCTTACCCAACTCATCGAGCCGTATGTCTCCGTCCGCGCCAACCCGATGACGGACTTGTACGCCGTCGACGGTCTGCGCACTGCAGCCGAGGCCTTGCCGCGCGCCTGGGCGAATGGCGCCGACGCGCCGGCCCGCCGCGGCATGTGCTGGGCCAGCCTGCTCGGCGGCCTATCGCTCGCCAATGCCGGCCTCGGCGCCGTGCATGGTTTCGCCGCGCCGGTGGGCGGCCGTTTCCCCGCCCCGCATGGAGCCGTCTGCGCCGCGCTGCTCGCCCCCGCAATCGAGATCAACGTGCAAGCCCTCCGCAGCCGCGCGCCCGAGAGTCCCGCTCTCGCCCGCTACGACGAGGTGGCACGCCTGCTCACCGGCCGGCCGCACGCGACCGCAGCCGACGCCGTCCAGTGGATTGCCGCTTTGTGCCGCCGCTTCGAAATCCCGCCGCTCGGCACTTACGGAGTTACCGCCGCCGACATCCCGTTTCTCGTCAGCCGCGCCGCCGATTCGAGCAGTATGAAGGGCAACCCGATCCGCCTAACCCAAGAGGAACTGGAGCAAATCGTCGGCCGCGCGATTTGAAGCTGGATTCCAACGCAGCGGGACGAGGGCGTCCGCCCCACTGTGCCCGCGGCCTAGCGCGCTATCGCGCGCGGGCCCGCGCCGTGCGCTCGTATTCGGCGTTGAATTCGCAGCCGATCAGCGCGATCAGCGCCATCAGGTACATCCACACCAGCAGCGCGATGCCGGCGCCGATCGAGCCGTACATCAGGTTGTAGCGGCCGATATTGCGGACGTACCACGCGAATCCGGACGTCGCCAACATCCACAGCACGGTCGCCAACACCGCGCCCGGCCACACCAGGCGCCAACGCTGCCGCCGGTTCGGCCCGAAGTAGTAGAGCAGCGCGGTCACCAGGATCGTCGTCACGAACGCCACCGCCCAGCGCGCCAGGCGGCTCACCAGCCGCCACTCCCAGGTCAGCGGGTTCAGCAGCGGATCCACTTTCATCCAGTTCAGCACCGCCTGCTCGGCCTGGTTGCCGAATACGATCAGCAGCGTGGCTGCCACCAGCGGCACCGCCGCCAGCAACACCAGCGCCATCGCCATCAGGTTGCCGCGCAGGAAGCTGCGGTTGCGGGGCACGCGGTACGCCGCCTGAAAGCCCTCGATCAGACTCTTGATCACGCCCGATGCGCCCCACAGCGAAATCAGCCCAGCCGCGACCAGCAGCGAAATCGGGCGCGCTCCGGCCACGCGGAACTGCTGCACCACCAGGCCCTCCGAGCCCGGCGGCACCAGTTGCGAAAGCGCGTGTTCCATCGTGTTCGAGACGAATGGCACCCCGCTTTGCACCAGGATGGTCGCGGTCGAGGTGAGCACCGGAAAAAAGGAGAGCAGCGCGGAATAGGCCGCGCCCTTGGCGATGGCCAGGCAGTTATCGTCGAACGCGGTCATCAGGCTGCGCTCGAGCAGCCTGGCGATATTGCGCGGAGTGAGCGCCACAGCGCCAGTATAGCCGCTTCGCCACCGTCGCCGGAGCCGCGATAGGTGCGCCAGGCGCCGCGACCGGGCGGTATCGCAATACGCGCGACTCCGCCCGCCGCCGGCTTAGTCGTGCAAAACGATATTCAGCAGCGAGCTGTGAATCTTCAGGCCGCCGTTATACTCGATGAAGCCGAGCTTGCGGAAGCGATTCATGAAGAAGCTGACCCGCGACCGCGTGGTGCCGACGATGCCAGCCAGCGTCTCCTGACTAATTTTCGGGATGACCGTTTGCGGTTCGCCTTCCTTGCCGAAATTCGCCAGTAAGAGAAGCACGCGCGCCAACCTCTTCTCGCTCGAGTTGAACAACTGATCGACCAGGTCCTCTTCGATCTTGATATTGCGAGAGAGCAGGTGCTCCATGAAGAACTCGGAGAAGGTCGGCTCGTCGTGGAGGAGCGCGATCACTGCCGCCTTCTCCACCTTGGTGATCGTGCACTCCGACATTGCCACGGCGGTCGCCATGCGCCGCGGTTGGCCGGCCAGGCATCCTTCGCCGAAAAAATCGCCATGGCTCAAAATCGCGACCACGGCTTCCTTTCCCTGTTTGGAGAGGACGCTCAGTTTCACCTCGCCCTTTGTGATGTGGAATACGGCGTCCGCGGCGTCGCCTTGGGAAAAAACGACGTCGTTGGGGCTATACTTGGCAATCGTTTTGCCCCCGTTGGCCTTGGTCAGAAAGGTCTTCAAGTCGAACGCTGGTTTAAGCTGTCTCTTCGGTGTCATTCGCGGTCTCGTCAGGACTGGACGTTCCCGGGATCCTCCGATCCGGGAAGGCGAGTCCAGCTATTCTTATCTCACTTCCTTTCGACGAAAGCAAGCCAAATCGGGAGCCGCGCTTCCGATCCCGCAGTCCTTGGCGCCAAAGTCATTCCGCGCCAGTCAGTTATCGGTATGAGCAATTTTGAACAGACAATAGAATACTGGCTTGGTACTCTAACTTGGCCACACGTACACTGGCGAGCGGGGCGGACTAGAGCCGGAGGGTCAGTTCGGGTACCGTGTTGCGAGGTTAAGGGGACTGTTGTGGCTTACCCCGCATGGGCGTGAATTCCGCACTCTGCACGGAGGCGGAATGCACGCTCATGTTCCGGGGTCGAGAAGCCGCGCGTGCCGCCACAGGAGGCGGGATTACTCATGGAAGAGGTTGGTCTACCGCCCCAACTACCACTCATCCGGCCGGTGGAACCGCACCAGTCGGTAATCCTGGTCGCCGACGACGAACCGCTCATCCGCAACCTGGTCACCTTGCTGCTGCAGCGGGAAAAGCATCTTGTTCTTTCCGCCGCGGACGGGCACGAGGGGTTGGAACTGTCGCGACGTTATCCGGGAACGATCGACCTGGTAATCACGGACATGTCAATGCCCCGGCTGAATGGGACCGACTTATGCGCTCATCTGTGCGAAGAGCGGCCGGGAATCCAGGTACTGGTGATGACCGGCGCCGACATCAGCGAAATCGTCGATCGCAATATCGACTTACCATACCTGCCGAAACCGTTCGACGGAAGGGCTCTGATAGAAAGGGTGCGGGTTATCCTGGCGGCGAAGGCGGAGCCGCTGGAGGAGTTGCTTCCTTCGCTCGCCAAACACTGATCCGGATGGCGAAGAATGAAGCGCAGAATGCGGCAGGCTTACCGTGCGCGGCTAAGGAGGCCGCCCGTATGGCGCCACCGAGGGAGATTCTCCCGGCTGTCAGTTGGACGTACAGACGGGGTTCCGAGGAATGGCAGGAGCACGAATTCGCCAACCTGCTTCAGGAACTCGTATGCGCCGTGCAGCGGGACGACGAGACGCTCACCCGGTACTGTCTGTGCGAATTGCGGCGTGCGTATCGGAAGAGAAGGCCGTAGCGGGATCGACCCACTAGGCGGAGTACTGCTTCTTCCACTGCGCGATCTCGGCGGATAGCGAGTTCTTCACGCCGACGTATTCGGGGTTCTCGAATTGGTTCACGTGCTCCACCGCGTCGACCGGCAGGTCGTATAACTCGCCCGGACCCTTACCATCGCTCCGCAGCGCCAGCTTGTAGCGTTCGGTGCGCGCCATGGCGGTTTCGCGATACTGGCCAAACACGGTATAGCGCCAGGTCTTCTTCTTGGGCAGGCCGTTGCCGGTCGCGAACGGCAGGTAGCTGCGACCGCACAGGTTGCGGTTGGGAACGGGCGCGGCAACCAGGCTGCACAGCGTGGGCAGCAGGTCGTATGTGCTCACCGGCTCCATGCGAATCGATTGCGCCGGGACGCGGCCGGGCCAGCTCCACACCAGCGGCACCCGGACCGATTCGTCGAACATATTTGCCGGGTCGGAAGCGTCGCCGGCGGCCCACAGGCCGTGGCGGCCGAGCAGCGCGCCGCAGGTGGAAGTGAACACGATCAAGGTCCGGTCGAGCAGGTGCTGTTGCAACACCCGCGCGGTGAGGGCGCCGACCGCATCGTCGATCATCGATACGGTAGCTGCGTATCTTCGCAGGTTCGCGATGCGGCTCGCCAGCAGTTCCTTACCGGCGCGCGCATTGGCGGCGGCGGCTTCCACGCTGTAGTTCTCGAAAGGCTCGTTGGCGTATAAGTCCAAATACTTCGAGGCAATCTCCCCATAGGGGAGTTCGAGAGCGGGAAAGCGCACGGTGAGAAAGAATGGCGCGCCGTCTTTCCCCGCTTCGATCATCGCGGGCGCGGCTTCGGGCTTCTCCGTGCGGCAGGAATAGCCGGCCGCGGCCAGCACCTTTTCGATGGTGGTATCGGCGGCGGCGATCGCGCCGGATTCGCCGAGTTGCATCGGCGTGCGCCCGGTCATCAGCGATGCGTAACCGGGTCCGGCCGCGGGCGCAGCGGTGAAGTGGTTCAGGAAGTGGGTGCCCATCTGGCCCAGCCGGTCCAGGTGCGGCGTCTTGATCTCCTTGTTGCCGTAAGTGCCCATCATCCATGCGGGCAGATCGTCCACCACCATCAGCAGGATGTTGGGCGGCTTCTCAGCGGTCTTGGCGGCGAAGAGCGGCAGCGCGAGGCTGCCGCAAAGGAAATGGCGGCGGGAAATAGGCATGGCTCACTAACAGTATAGATGGGTGACGCAGCGCAGCGCCGGAGGGTTGCAGCTTCAGCCGTTGCGATCCCGTTTGCGCGCCACCGCCACCAGCGACAATCCGGGCCACGGCATCAGCGCGTCCAGGCGGCGCCAGATCCAGACCGTCTTATCGAAAATCTTCAGCACCAGCTTGCTGATTCGTTCGGCGCCCAGCACGCGGCTGTACACCAGCCAGGGCAGCGTGCCGGCCTTGTTGAGTTGAAAAGCGCGGTCGAGCGAAAAGCCGTGCGCTTCGAGCAGGCTCTTGAGTTCGGCCTTGTTGTAGCGGCGCCGCTGTCCCAGGCTCTTATCCAGGCTACCGAAGAGGCTGTGGCCATTCGGCACCAGCACCAGCAGCGTGCCGTTCTCCTTGAGCACCCCGCGCAGAAAGTCGAGCAGCACGCCGGGTTGCTCCAGGTATTCGAGCACGTTGAGGCATAGGACGGTGTCGAAGCGCGTTTCCGGATCGGCGAAGCCGGCCGGCCGCTCCGGGTCGAATGACTGCACCAGCACGTGCGGCGTTCGCAGGAACCGGTTATTCAGCGCATGCAGGTGCAGCGCGTCGTTTTCGGCGGCCACGTATAACGTGCGGCGTCCCATCAGGCGGCCCGCGATATTACCGATGCCGGCGCCGATTTCGAGCACCGTATCGCCCACGTGCGGGCGCAGCTTGCGCGCCAGCCAGCCGAGATACTGCGGCGTGCCTGTGAGGTTGTCGAGCACCCCGCGCCCGTACGGCGCCGCGTAGAGGTCGTCGATCAACCAGAACTTGACGACCACGCCCAGCGCCTTCAGGCCGTCCCGCCAGCCGATCTTCTTGCCTTCCTCGTAGGTGCGTCCGTGATAGCTGATCGGAACCTCGTAAATGCGCAGCTTCCGCTTGGCGCACTTCATGACGATTTCCGGTTCGAAGCCGAAGCGGTCGGAGCGGATAGGAATGCTCTTCAGCAGATCGGTGCGAAAGACCTTGTAGCAGGTCTCCATGTCCGTCAGGTTCAAATTGCAGAACATGTTGGAAATCAGGGTGAGGCCCTTGTTGATCATGGAGTGCCAGAAGGGCAGCACGCGGCTCTGCTCGCCGGCCATGTAGCGCGAGCCGAAGACGGCGTCGGCGCGGCCGTCGAGCAGGGGGCGGAGCAGGCGCGTATATTCGCTCGGATCGTATTCGAGGTCGGCATCCTGCACGATGGCGAAGTCGCCGGCGGCTTTGCCGATGGCCGTGCGCACGGCCGCGCCCTTGCCGGCATTGCGCTCGTGGCGGTAGAGCCGGATCTCGCCGGTCTGGCCGGCCAGGCGCTCCAGGATGGCGTAGGTGCCGTCGGTCGAACAATCGTCGACGATCACCAGCTCGCGCTCCATACTCTCCGGAATCGGCGCCGCCAGCACTTGCGAGATGCAGCGCTCCACCATGGTGCGCTCGTTGTAGACCGGCATCAGAATCGACAATTTCATCGGAAATACCGAGTCTAGCAAAGGTTGCGGCGCGACACCTGCGATAATCGGGATTAACGATGGCACCCTTGCGAGTCGCGCTGCTGCAGATCGACACCACGCCCGGCGATTTGGCCGGCAATGCGGGGCGGATTATCGACGGCGCCGCGCGGGCGCGCACGCTGGGCGCGGAACTTGCGGTGACCACCGAACTGGGCCTGATGGGCTACCTGCCGCGCGATCTGCTGCTGAGCGCGGACTTCGTGCGCCACAGCCGCGAGACGCTCGCCGACATCGCGGCCTCCGCCGCCGGCGGCCCGGCCTTGCTGGTGGGAGTGGCCACGCCGAACGACGCCAATAGCGGCCGCCCGTTGTTCAATAGCGCCGTGCTACTCGATGACGGCCGCGTGGGGCCGGCGTTTCATAAGACGCTGCTGCCCACCTACGACGTATTCGACGAAGACCGCTACTTCGAGCCGGCCAGCGGGCCGCAGATTCTCGAATGGCACGGCCGCCGCCTCGGGATCAGCATTTGCGAAGACGTCTGGAACGATCGCAATTTTTGGCAGCGGCGCCGCTACCGGCGCGATCCGATCGAGGCGCTCGCGGCGGCGGGCGCGCAAGCCATCCTCAATCTCTCGGCTTCGCCCTTCTGGGCCGGCAAACAGCTTCTTCGCCAGGACATGCTCAGCCACATGGCGCGGCGGCATGGCCTGCCGCTCGCGGTGGTGAACCAGGTGGGCGGCAACGACGACCTTCTTTTCGATGGACGCAGTTGCGCCTTCGATGCGGCCGGCGGCCTCTTCGCGCGCGCCCGCGGCTTCGACGAAGACCTCATCGTGGTCGACCTGGACGCCGCGGCGGGCTCCATCGCGGAAGACGATTTCGCCGCCGAAGCCGAGATCTGGAACGCGCTCGTGATGGGCGTGCGCGATTACGCGCGCAAGACCCGTTTTCCGCGCGCCCTGCTGGGCTTATCCGGCGGCATCGATTCCGCCCTCACCGCGGCGATTGCAAGCGAAGCGCTGGGCGCGGAGAACGTGCTCGGCGTGCTCATGCCGTCGCTCTATTCGAGCCCCGGCAGCATCGACGATTCGCTCGCGCTCGCCGGCAACCTCGGCATTCGCAGCATGACGCTGCCCATTTCCGGCATCATGCAGACCTACGATGCCGTGCTCGCCGAACCGTTTCGCGCGCTTGCCCGCGACGTCACCGAGGAGAATATTCAATCGCGCATTCGCGGCAATCTCCTGATGGCGCTATCGAACAAGTTCGGTTCGCTGCTGCTCACCACCGGCAACAAGTCGGAACTCGCGGTGGGCTACTGCACCTTGTATGGCGATATGAACGGCGGCCTGGCGGTGATCGCGGACCTGCCCAAGTTGATGGTGTATCGCGTGGCGCGCTGGCGCAACCAGCGGCGGCCCGACGTTCCGGAGAACATCTTCACCAAGCCGCCCTCGGCCGAGTTGCGACCCGATCAGACCGACCAGGATTCGCTGCCGCCCTACGAGCTGCTGGACCAGATCCTCGAGTTCCATGTCGAACAGTCGCTGTCCGCCGAGGAAATCATCGCCAAAGGTTTCGCCGAGGCCGACGTGCGCCGCGTCCTGAAGCTGGTGCGCAAGGCCGAGTTCAAACGCAAGCAGGCCGCGCCCGTGCTAAAAGTAACTTCGCGCGCATTCGGCACCGGCTGGCGCATGCCGATCGCACGCGGCGACGGGTGACAAGTAACGCCGGCGGTCTTGCCGCCGGCACTGCGAGGCGGACACCGCCCAGCGAAACGCACGACAAGAACCGGTCCTCCGCCCCACTGCTATCATGTGTCTTCATGCATGTACCGTTGCTCGATGTGCGGCGGCAGAATTTGCCGCTGGAGGCTGAACTCACCGAGGCGTTCGAGCGCGTCCTGCGCTCCGGCCAGTTCATCCTCGGCGCCGAAGTGGAGCAGTTCGAAACCGCCGCGGCGGCGGTCGCCGGCGCGCGCTTCGCGATTGGCGTATCCTCTGGCACGGATGCGATTCTGGTCGCCCTGATGGCGCTCGGCATCGGCCCCGGCGACGAGGTGATCTGCCCGTCGTTCACGTTCTTCGCGACCGCCGGTTGCGTGGCGCGCGTCGGCGCCGTGCCTGTGTTCGTCGATTCGCGCGCGGAGTGTTTGAACCTGGACCCGGCCGGAATCGAGCGCCGCATCACCGCCCGCACGAAGGCGATTATTCCGGTACACCTGTTCGGACAACCGGCCGACCTCGACGAGATTATCGAGATCGCGCGCCGCCACAACCTGGCCGTGATCGAAGACGCGGCGCAATCCTTCGGCGCCGAATACCACGGGCGGCCGGTGGGCGCGATCGGCGAAATCGGCACGGTCAGCTTTTTCCCCAGCAAGAACCTTGGCGGGCTGGGCGACTCTGGCCTGGTGGTGACCAACGACGCGCCGCTGGCCGAAAGGGTGCGGCGGCTGCGCAACCACGGGATGCATCCGAAATACATGCACGCCACCGTGGGCGGCAACTTTCGCATCGACGCTTTGCAGGCCGCGCTGCTCGGCGTCAAGCTTCCCCACTTGGCGGAATACACCGTACGCCGCCAGCGGAATTCGGCCGAATACACCCGCGCGCTGAGCGGCATGGCAGCCGGCGCGGCGGTGGCGATTTCGCTCCCGGCGATCCATCCGGACCGCAGCCACATCGCCAACCAATACACCATACGCGTGCGGCGCGGACCGGCTTGGCGTCCACGCGAATCGCCGCGCGACGCGCTGCGCAACCGGCTCGCCGAGCGCGGCATCGCCGCCGAGATCTATTACCCGCTGCCGTTGCACGCGCAGGAATGCTTCCGCCAATTCGGACCCCATCCGGCGCTGCCGGTGGCGGAGGAGGCGGCCGGCGAGGTGCTCAGCCTGCCGGTCTTCCCCGAGTTGACGGCGGAGGAAGCCGCGGCCGTGGTGGTCGAAATCCGCCAATTTGTGAGCGAGGCCAATGCCTGAGGACTGGTTGCGAAATCGCTCGTCCGACCGCTCCCTATGGTCGCGGCTCCGATTGTTGCCGAGCCGCGAGCGAAGGATGCGGTTGCGGATAGCGCACGGAGCCGCGACCATAGGGAGCGGTTGCCGATACCATTGCGAGCCGTTCGATATTGACGTCGATCCCGAAGTCAGCCTCGACGACGTTGCAGCCCCATGGCGGAGCACCACGAAACAACAGGTTTTGTATCAGGGCACGGCTTCAGCCGTGCCGCCACCGGCCCTCCTTCTGCGGGCTTTAGCCCCTGCCTGCCGGCCAGGGGCTGAAGCCCATCATGTTCATCCCGTTCCGGCACGGCCGAAGCCGTGCCCTGATACAAGGCGTCCGACTTTGACATTCAGGATTATTCTCGAAAGATGAACTGGCCGCGCGATGACCGATACTAACGCACGCTTGCGGCAGATCGTCGAACGACTGAGCGCCGGGCGCATCCTCGTGGCCGGCGACCTCATGCTCGACGAATTCATTTGGGGCCGCGTGTCGCGCATATCGCCGGAGGCGCCCGTGCCGGTGGTCGAGGTGACCTCCGAATCGTACTATCCGGGCGGCGCCGCCAATGTCGCGCGCAATGTTCGCGAACTCGGCGCGGCCGTGCGCGTGGCCGGGATCGCCGGCGCCGATGCGCAGGGCGCGCGCCTGATCGAATTGTTGGACGCGGCGGGCATAGATACCACCAGCGTCCTGCGCGACCAGGCATTTTCGACCACCGTCAAAACACGGATCATCGCCCGCCATCAACAGGTGACCCGCGTCGATCGCGAACGGCTGGCCACGCTCACCGCAGCGCAAGCCGAACTCGTCGCGGCGCAACTCGAACAGGCGATCGACGCCGTAGACGCCGTCGTGGTGGCGGATTATGGCAAGGGCTTTTTGACCCAGCCGCTGGCGGACCGCATTAGCCGCAAGGTGCGCGCGGCCGGAAAAATCCTGGCCGTGGATCCGCATCCGCACACTTCGCTCGTCTGGCAGGATGCGGCCGTCATTAAGCCCAACCGGCGGGAAGCGTTCCTCGAAGCCGGCATCGCGCCCACCGTTCCAGCCGACCAGCCGCTCGAGGACCAGCCGCTTCTCGAGGCGGCGCGGCGCCTGCAGGACCGCTGGCGGCCGCGAAGCTTGTTGATCACGCTTGGCGAGCGGGGAATGTTGCTGCTCGAAGGCACCGCGCCGCCGCGCCATTTGCCCGCACATGCCCAGGATGTGTTCGACGTTTCGGGCGCTGGGGACACGGCGATTGCGGTGCTGGCGCTGGCGCTGGCCGCTGGCGCCACGCCCGGCGAAGCGGCCGAACTGGCCAATCGCGCGAGCGCGATCGTAGTAGGCAAACTGGGAACCGCTACCGTAACCACCGCCGAACTTGGCCGTGGAATCGCGCGATCATGAGAGGGCGCAAGGCGGTGTTCTTAGATCGCGACGGAACGCTGATGGAGGAAGTGGGTTACTGCAGCGACCCCGCCCAGGTGAAGGTTTTTGCCGGCGTGCCGGAAGCGGTCGCGGACTTGAAGCGGGCCGGCTTTCTGGCCATCGTCGTCACCAATCAAAGTGGCATCGGGCGCGGCCTGTTTACCGAGGCGCAGTACGCCGCCGTGCAACAGGAATTGCTGCGCCAGATCGGAGCCGGCCGGATCGACGCGTCCTACTTCTGCGCGGATCTGCCCAGTGCTGCGACCGAGCGGCGCAAGCCGGCGCCCGGCATGATCCTCGAAGCGGCGGCCGCGTTCGGGATCGACCTGGCCGAGTCTTTCACCATCGGCGACAAGGCGTCCGACATCGAATGCGGCAGTCGCGCCGGCACCCGCACCATTCTGGTGCGCACTGGCTACGGCGCCGCAACCGAACGCGCGCCGGGTCTAGTCCCGCCCGATTTTGCTGCCAACGATGTGCCCGAGGGCGTCGGTTGGCTGCTCCGCCAACCGGACACCGCGGGACAGCCAGTATAGCCCATCCCGCCGGATGACCGGCACGACGGGAGGGTCTTCAGGCTGGCCCGGCTTTCGGGCGGCGTCGGCCAACCAAGCCAAGCGGCAGAAGCGCCATACCGATCATCAGGAGCGTCGCGGGCTCGGCCGGCACTTACACGCCGACGGAGACGTCCAATAGGCAGTGGTTGCAGACGACGTCCGTATCCAATCCGGCCGCACAGGGTCACTTCAAAACCGGTTCGTCTCCGCGCCGATGGAATAGAAAGTCCCCGGAGAGTTCTGGTTGTTGAATTCCGTGGCAATCCAGTCTCCCGAGCGCGCGGAACTCGACACGCGGCATTCGTCCAGTGTGCCAATGAAGTTACGGCCCAGAGTGGTAGTTGCGACGTCGGATTGCGGCAACGGAACCGCCCTCGGACTAAACGCGCTCGGAGCTACTGCTACCTGCTGGCCGTTGACGTAGAATGTGGCCGTGCCGCTTTGGGAAACGGTCTCGACGATGTGGTTCCACGCGTTGACCGACCAGGGGTGGCTCATGAGATTAATTGCCATCCCAAAGTTGTCGGAAACCAAGTAAAGGTAATCCGTCCCTGAGAAATACAGATACATAGCGTAGTCCCAGCTCGCTCCCCCGCGGGAGATTAAGCCCTGGAATGCATTGGACACTGTTGGATAAACCCAGCATGACAGGGTCCAGGCACTCGTGATGTTCAAACTAGCGGAATCTGGTGCGGCGATACTGTCGGAAGCGGAGCTGAACTCTGCGCCGCCGCCGATTCGCCCAGCGGCAGCCGAGGCGCCGACGATCGCGGCGTTATTGCCGTTCGCGGTGGAGTCGTTCGCGGTTAATACCCCTCCGTTTGGCAGATGCCAAACGGCTTGGAAGTTGGCATCCCAGACGCTTCCGAACGCGCCGCCTTGAAACGAGGTGATTCCGGCGTTGCCATAGAACAGGTAGATCGTCGTATTGGCAGTGTGGGAGAGTGTGGGAACCAGAATCCAGGCGTTGATGGTTCCGCTAGCCGGATCGTAGGACTCCATTTCCCATCGGAGCGGCGTCGTGCCAGCCGCGTCCGCATAGAAGGAAATGTCGTAGCCGCTCGCGTTGGTAACCTCTCCTCCGTTTGCGACGGTCGCCAGGTAGCTGAAGGTCCCGCTAAACAGGAAGGGGAAATTGCTTTGATCCGTGTTGGCAACCTTGGTGTGGTCGATGGTAATGGCTCGGTAACGGCTGAACGCTGCATTGGTCACCGTGAACGAAACCGTACCGCTGGTCCCACCGCCGGTCGTAACAGACACGTTGGCCGCTCCCAACGCCGCACTTGGCGCGATGGTGAAGGTCGCCGTGATCTCTGTAGCGCTGACGACGGTCACGCCACTNNGTCAAGGTCACCGGCACGGTGGTCCCCTGGACGCCGCTCGCGGGGCTTATCGAAGTAAGCGTCGCGACGGCCTGATTCCCCACGATGTCATTCTGAATCTGCGACTGGGTTAGCGCGCTGTTGTAAATGCGTAGATCGTCGATCATTCCATTAAAATACCAGCGGCTGACTGGATCACCCCCTATGTACAACGGTCGCGATCCGGTGGCAAGCGCGCCGGACCGCGGCTGGCTGGCCAGCAAAACGCCGTTCATGAACAACTGCTGGGTGGTGCCGTCGTAAGTCGTTGCGACGTGGGTCCACGTATTTGGAGGAAGGGGGGGCACAGAGGCCCCAGAGATCCAACTGGGATAGCCGGCGCCGGGCGTGAATATAACCGCGTCCGGTCCAACGGTGTCGGAAAACAGTCCGAAGCGGAATTCTGAATCGTCCTGGTAGCTCGCGACCACGTCGCCTGGACTATTGACGCCGGCGGGGTTAACCCACGCCTCCAACGTCATCCCCGTACTCAGATTCAGAGAATTGGCATTAGGCACGGCGACGTAACTGATGGCGCCGTCAAAGGCGAGAGCGCCTCCGTATTTGCCGTTGGTGCTCCATGTTGGCACGTTAAGAACGCCGTTCGCGCTAGTGGTGCCATTATTGCCGTTGCCCGAAGAATCGTGCAGAACTGTGCCCGCTCCTTCGTTGAAGTTATACGAGGCAACCAAATTCGAAACTCCGGTGGCTAAGGTAGAGGCACTAACGCCAGACGACTGGGCGGACGCAATGCCACCCGTGTCATAAGCCGCCACGGTGTACGTATAGGAAGTGGCTGCGATCAGGCCGAGATCGGCGTAAGAGGTGCCAGCCGCGAACCCAAGCCATGCGCCATTGCGGAAGATATTGTAGCCCGCAATGCTGCCGCCCGGCTCAGCCGAGGCCGTCCAGGATAAGTCGATTTCCGAGTTGGAAGCGGCAACAGCCGTCACGGCGGCTGGCACCGTAATCGAGGCTGATATCTGCGGCATAAGCGTAACCGCCGCAGTCCCGGAATATGTCCCTGCTCCTATATCCGGGCCAGTCGCGATAACGCTCACGGTCTGCTGATAGGTAACGGTTGCAGGCGCCGCATACAGACCGGTTGCGCTGATCGCTCCAACGCTCGGACTAAGAGACCAAGTCACTGCCCCGCCCGGACTGTAGTTGACCGTGGCGGCAAACTGCTGGGACTGGGAGCCATTGAGACTGACCGTGCTCGGGCTGACCGACACGGCGACCGAAGGCACGAGAGTGACCTGTGCCGAAGCCGTCTTGCTATTGTCGGACACGCTGGTCGCCGTGATGGTCACGGTTTGCGCGGCGGAGATGGGCGCAGGGGCGAAATAGGTTGCGACCCCGATGGGCAAATACGGGTTGTGCGGATCTGTCCCCTGAGACAATTGGATAGTTCCCACTCCGGTCGGGTTCGCAGCCCAGGTCACGTCCGTGCCGGCATTCGCAACCGCGGGAGTGAAGGTATGCGCCTGGGCTGCGCTCATGGTCACGCTCGATGGGTTGACGCCTATCGAGACAGGCGGAAATATCCAGACTTGCGCCGAGGCGGATTTGGTCGGGTCCGCCACACTTGTGGCAGTGACGGTGACACCTTGCCAGGAAGCGACGGAGGCTGGGGCCGTGTAGAGGCCGGTTTGGTCTATGCTGCCAAGTTGGGGGCTGATGGACCAGGTGAGGGTTGGGTCAACGCCTGGCGGCAAGTTCAACTGGGCGATGAACCGTTTCGCTTGGGATACATAGAGCGAGACCGGCGAGGGTACAATCGTCACCGGTTGCCGCACTGTCACTGGAACCGTGGTCGAGACGCCAGCATACGTGGCCGTGATGTTGGCCGTGCCGGCTGCGACGGCGGTCACATGGCCATCGCCATCCACAGTGGCGACGCCGGGCGTGTCCGATTGGTACGCAATATACGTGGATTCGTCGACGTCCACTAAAGAACCATCCGGAAAGGTTCCGACTATGCGTAAGGGGCACTGGTCCCCGGCCAGGTGAAAACTCATGACTGCGGGCTGGGCGCTCAGGCTCACCGGGTTGTCGGGCCGCTCGACCACCAGTGTAATCGGATCGGAGTTGGTTCCCTGGCCAGGCGCCGTCGTGCCCTCCGCGGTAAGCGGATACCGGCGTGGACGGGTGCCCGCTGGAATCTGAAGCGAGAACTGGTAAGGGGGCGCTGATAGTACTTGACTGAATCCGATAGCATCACCTCCAACGAGGACAACCGCCTGGAAAGCCGATGCTGGCGAGGCCGCGACGGTGACGGTGACGACTTGTCCTGGAGAGACGACGGTGCCATCCGCGGGCGACGTAATCTGAAGGGTTTGCGCGGGCAGCACTCCGATCGCGCAGCAGAGCAACGCCACTGGTGCCAGAATGCGTGTGGATCGGGGCGTCTTATCCGGTATTCGACTCATCGCAAGCTCCTCTTTCTTCTGACTACCTTCCAGCTGCGGGGTTTCTAACGGTCACAGGCACAACGATGGACCTTCCTTTGTACTCGATGGTGATCTTGGCCGAACCGAATCCGGCAGCGGTCACGTGGCCGTCCCCGGTCACGGTCGCAACGCTCGGATTGTCAGAGTCGTACCGGACGTAGCTGGACTCATCGAGGTCGATCCGCGGCGCGTCGGCGAACTTCCCAACCGCGGCTACCGGGCATTGGTCGCCGACTTCCCGGAAGTCCAAGACTGCGGGCGCCGCCGTCAGGCTCAGCGGGCTGTCGGATCGCTCCACCTGGATATTGACCAACTCAGAACGAGCGCCTTTCCCAGGCCCAATGACGCCGTCCGCCGTGATCGTATACCGGCGTGGGCGCGCGTTGGCCTTGATCCCTATGGAGAACCGGTAGGGCGGCCCGGTAAGAACAGGACTGACTCCGATTGCGTCTCCCCCGAAGATCACGATCCCACGGAAGGCCGACTCTGGAGAAGCTTCGACCACAACAGTCATCATCTGGCCAGCATAGACCACGGCCCCGTCCTTCGGTTCGGTGATCTTGAGGGTCTGCCCCATCAATGGGCCGCTGGAAGTGAGAAGCGGTAACAGCAAGACACAAGTGTTCGCAAACTGTCGTGCCACATTCTTCAGTATTCTGTTCATGGTGGCTTTCCTCTTTCGCTGGCTCAACACTAATTCAGTTGGTGAAAGTCCTGACCGCTGGGCGCTTCGTTCAGGAACTGAATAACCAGCGCCTGGATACCGGCCGCGCTGGTCGGGTTACCAGATGCGTCGGTGGCGGAATCCAGCTCGCCCGGTGGGGTGAACCCGAGTCTATCGAGACTGGAGGAGTGGATCAGTCCGGTTACCGGGTTTGGGTTCCCGTTCGCGGGCGGTGCGCCAAACCCCGCTAGCTGGCTGCTCAGACCCACGACTCCATCGTTGGCCTCACCGAATTCCGTTTGCCAGAGTTCGGTGGTGTACCTTTGTGCCACTGGGTCGCTGCTGCACTTCCAGCGGAGGAATATAGGAACGACGGCAAAGGTTCCGTCCAAGCTGAGGGTATTGGCCAGCGTCGTGGTGGCCGCGATTAGAGCCGTTGGTACCGTGAGGCCGTTCCCGCCGTCAATCCGGCCAAGCGCGTCGCTCCCAGGCTGAAGATCGCCCGTGCCGCCGCACCACAACGTGGTATAGATCCCACATCCGTGTGGGCTTGACGGTCCGGGCGGTGAGACCGTGTAAAATGCTATGTGCTCGTTATCCGCCAGCTCATCCCGCATGCACGGGCTGTCCTGGAGCAAATCGGTAGCCAATGGGCTCCCCTTATGCGGTGTTCCGATGGTAATGAGTTTGTGGATGACACCGACGCCAAACGAGTCGGACCCGGCGTAGCTTGGCAGGTTCACCACGGTGCGCGCAACCGTCCCGCCCATGCTGTGCGCGATGACGTCGGCCTGCGCCGCTGCGGCGCCATCGATCGCTACGCCGGAGGACAATGTCCTTTGGGCCTGACGGAAGGCGACTATCGCTTCCTGAATCTGGATCAGCACGTAGGGGGCGGCGAAATCGAAGCCGAGCGCGTTTCCTCTGGCTGAGTTCAGGATCTTTGGTGTGTAGCTGGGCTGGGCCGCCGTTATGGCGCCATGCAGGTCGTAGTTGTAGTTGGCAGGACTCACAAAGAAACTGCGAAGGGGATCGTTGGTAAGCGGCGTAAAGTTATACCAATCCGACCGGTCGCCCCACAGGCCGTGTACCAAAACGAGCGGGGGGCGCAAGATGATCAGAGGGGTGGTGAACTCCATGTTGTCGGGCAGCGTCGCCTGGAATGTGACGGTGCGGTAGTCGATGATGTCATCGCCGGTCGACGCGCCGCGCGAGAAATTGGATGGCGCACTATAGACAGCGAACGCCATAGGTCTGGAACCGGTGTCCTGCGCTGTCAGGGTCACCTCCGAGGAGTTCTCCGCACCACCAATACTGGATAGGCTGCCGTCGCCAGTCAGCGTCAACGTAACCGAATCGCCAATACTGGCGGCGGGAATCACAACAACCACCCGCGCCGCGCTATCCGCGGCGATGGCCCCCACCCGCGTGCCCATCGTCGCCAGTACTTCCGGATCGGTAACGATAAAGTTTCCGTTCTGGAGATCTGGAACCGGATCGAGGAACGTGATGCCGCAGGGATCGAGCCCGGTGGCTGCGGGCCGCAGGGTTGCCGGGGGAAATCGTCGCTGGAGCGCTGATCTCGGCGCCCGTACTACCTCCCCCCCCCCACCTCCGCACTGGGAAGGTTGGCTGGTTGGCGTTGGCGGCGGCGGTGGCGGAGGCGTGATGTTTTGCATGCAGTCGGCGAACACATTGTTGAAGGTCTCCATGGGGCCACCGCCTTCGCAGTCCCCGCCGAGCGCGCACGCCAGCCCTGCCCCTAAGGCGGCACCGTAGCAGTCGTTGCAATAGCTTGGGTTTATCGTTGGGGAGCAGGTTGCGTCTTCCGTGCCACTCTGCGCACGGAGAACGGGCGCCGCGCTCAAAAGGAGGAGGCACGGGGCCAGCATCCAGAACGAAGAGCGATGCCCTGCCACGTTGGCCGAATATCGTACGACTGTTGGGAAACTCATCATGATTCTGTCTCGCGGTCCGCGATTAGGCGATCTATACGTCCTGGTGCTATCGATAACGTATTGAGTGATAATAGAATGCGAAACTCTCTAACGCAAGGACGCTGTCCTTTTCGGAGTATCCCGTCGGCCCGATAAATGGCGGCCACGCGACCTTACAGCGTCCGCGCTTTGCGGATGGCGCGGTCAAAGCCAGGGAGTGAGCGGTCGATTTCCTCGATCGAGATGGTCAGCGAGAGGCGCATGTAGCCGGCGCGGCCGAAGCCGGCGCCGGTCACACCCACCAGGCAGCGGCCGGCGGCTGGCGCATGACCAGGCCGTTCAACAGCTCGGCGGCCTTGGTGAGACCTTCCTCGGGCGCCAGCAGGCTGTCCTCGTGCTCGATCGAAAGCACGTAGTCGTAGCCGAACATGCGCAGCGTGGAGGCGAACTCCTTCCACCAGCCGGCATCGTGGCCGTAGCCGCAGGTGCGGAAGATCCAGCCGCGATGGCGCTCGTCGGTGTAAGACTTGGTGTCGAGCACGCCGGTGAGCGGCAGGTTGCGGTCGTAAATCTGCGTGTCCTTGGCATGGACATAAAAGATGGCGTCGCCCAGCACGCGGACGGCGGCGATGGGGTCGATGCCTTGCCAGAACATGTGGCTGGGATCGAGGTTGCAGCCGATGGCGGGTCCGGCGATCGCGCGCAACTTGAGCATCGTCTCCGGGCTGTACACGACGAAGCCAGGATGCATCTCAATGGCGATTTTGACGCCGTGATCCGCGGCGAACTGGGCGCGCTTGATCCAGTACGGAGCCACCACTTTTTCCCACTGCCATTTGAGGACCTCGAGGTAATCCGGTGGCCAGGGGCAGGTGACCCAGTTGGGCCACTTGGCGTGCGCCGAATCGCCCGGGCAGCCGCTGAAATCGACAACCACGCCAACGCCCAGCTTCTCCGCAAGGCGAATGGTTTTGGCGCTGACGTCTTGGTCATGCCGGGCGCGCGCCGCATCTGGGTGGAGCGGGTTGCCGTGGCAGCTCAACGCGCTGATCGAGAAGCCATGATCGGCAAGTTTCTGTTTGAACTCGCGAAGCTCGGCCGCGTTCGAGAGCATGCTCAGCTTGCAGTGCGGATCGCCCGGGTAGTTGCCGGTGCCGAGCTCCACCGTATCTATATGTAAGCTCTTGAGCTTCTTGAGAACGTCTTCGAGCGACAGTTGCGCCAACAAAGCCGTAAATACGCCGACTCTCACGGTATGTCTCCTTGCCTTGCCAAAACCCTCCACAGAATATCACGCGTACGCAATGGTTGGATTGTCGTGTGCGGAAGTTGGAACGCCTCTAATGGAATGGGGCGATTCGGCCGATCACTCACTCGAGGAAATGATACCCGTCACACTGATGTTGGCAGCGCTGGCCGCGGCGGCGGCCAGTCACGCTCCGGCCGTCGTCATCGCCGCCCTACACACGGGTCCCGATTGCTTCTCGACGATTTCGGCGACGAACCTCAGCGGCCGTGCGCTGGCAGCGGAAATCCAGGCGCGGATCGAGACGGGCGCGCTGTTGCCGCTCGAACTGGTGGTGCAGCCAGGCGCTACCGAACCCAGAAGCGAACCACGCCGCGCGCCGCGCCGTGTGCCACGCGGCCAAGCCCGCGACGACGCGGCCGCCGTGTACGCGGAGCCGTCCTTGGCGCCGTTCGCCGGCAGCCTGACTTTCGCACCGCACGAGCGCAAGAGCTTCCGCCTCGGCGGCCTACAGGAGGCCGTGGGCGATGCATGGGTAGGTGTGTGGGAGGACGATCCAGCGGGCGCACGGCCGGCGCTCGAGGTGGAAGGATACGTCGAGTGCATTGCCGGCGATCAATTACGAACGGTTCCCCGCCGGGCCGCGCTGGCCATGCGAAACCCGTGGTTCGCCGAGGAAGTCTCCGACAACGATGGCGCGATGGTGGCGGTGGTCAACGCGTCGGCCCAGGCGGCCCTGGCGGATCTGTGCTACTCGGCCGGCAACCTGTACTTCGTTCCAGCGGAAATGCCGGACGGGCGCCTGGCGCCGCTGTGCTCCTGGTCGGAGCGGGTGCTCATTCCACCGTTTGGCAGCCGCGAGTTTCCGGTGTCGCGCGAAGGCGCCACCGCGTTTGCGCTGCATACGCGGGGCGATTCCATCGTGCTGCTGCTGTTGCGGCCGGTGGCTGCGGGCGTGCGCGAATACCATGTGGATTCCTCCGTTCACTTCGGCAGCGAAGTTCCGCCCGGCCATCCGGAAAAATAGCGCAACTCAGCTTCGCGGGGGACTGGCGCGGGTTCCGGCCCTTTTTGTCTCGCACCTGAAATACAGCGTGGAGGGATGTGCGCAAGTGTAGAATCGAGAGTGGAAGAACGGCCGGACGATTGGAAATGGCGGTATCGGGAACCGTTGCTGGGGTGACTCACTCGGGGGCCCGAGTGCGTTTTTGTCTGCCGCCCAGTTTCCGATCGGTCCTGAAAAGAGTCCACTCCTATGCCGACCCTCGTAACTTCGCCGACCCGCGTGACAGCCGCCGGGAACAAGCCGAAACTGATTGACGAATACATCGGCCGCGTGAATAGCAACCACAGCGCGGTCAGCGTGGCTCACATGCGCAGCCCCGCCGGCTGGCAGGAACCGGGACAGACACCCGACTTCGCCGAATTCACCATCGTGCTGCGCGGACTGCTACGGGTGGAACATCGCGGCGGTGTGTTGGAAGTCAGATCCGGGCAGGCCGTTATCGTGGAACCGGGCGAATGGGTTCGCTACGGCACGCCGGAACCGGAAGGCGCCGAGTACATCGCTGTCTGCCTTCCTGCATTTTCGCCGGAAACCGTCCACCGCGAAGACTGAGGGCCCACTGTGGAATGACCGGCGCAGGAGAGCAACCGATGCCTGGCAACTGCGGTTTCGGTGCTTCGGCGCGTCTCGTACCGTTACTGCTGAACGCCCTTAAGCCGGCGTGGCTACCGCTTCCGACATGGCAACCACTGATCTTCCGCGGGTCTTGAATTGGTAGCGTTCGATACGAACTGCAGCCTGCTTCGCCTCCGAACGAACCACGCGACCGACGGCGACAAACTTCAATGGGCAGACCCCGTTGAGCTGCGCCGGCCAATCGACGGACACCTCCACCGAGCGCCCCACAGGCAGCAACTCCTCGGTGGTGAATAGGATGCCGCCGCTTCCCATGTTCAAGGTACGGCCGGTACCGCTCACAGATTCGCCCTTGGCGAACAATAGCCGATATCTTAGGACCTCGTGGAGCGGAAACCGGTTGGTTCCGCGCCGCTCGCCTCGTCCACCGAACTCGCTCATGGCAACCGTGCTCCCGTCATAAAGGGTGATTCTCATTGTACAATGGGCCCGACTAGATGGGCTTCCACTCCAGTGTGCGATAAGGCACAGCCTGTCACAATAGGCCAAGAGTCCCAAACCGAAGTCATACTGCCGTACTTTTCACTAAGGTGTTCCCTTATCCGCTTGCGGAGTTACATTAGCCGGAATCGCGCAAAGGACTGATTGTGGCGTTTGGTATGCTGAGGCATGGATCAAACCCTTTTCCGCACACTGCTCGAGCAAGTACGGAGCGGAGAAGTCGCTGTCGATCAGGCGCTCGAGCGGATGCGCCACTTGCCGTTCGAGGACCTGGGTTTCGCCAAGGTGGATCATCACCGCGCGCTGCGGCATGGCATGCCTGAAGTCATCCTGGCCAAGGGTAAGACGCCCGATCAGGTGGTGGCGATTGCGCGCGCGCTGCTCGAAAACGCCCCCAACGTTCTCATCACGCGCGCCGACCGCGAGTGCGCGGCGGTGGTGACCGAGCAGATTCCCGATGCCGACTACTCGGCAGTGGCCGGCACGATTCGTTTCTGGCGCGACCGGTCGATCCGCGGGAAAGGCAAGATCGCGGTCGTGTGCGCCGGCACCAGCGACCTGCCGGTGGCGGAGGAAGCGCGCATCACCGCGGAGGTGATGGGCAACGAAGTCGAGTGCACGCACGATATCGGCGTGGCGGGCATTCACCGCCTGATGTATCATCGCGAACGTCTCACTTCGGCGCGGGTGGTGGTGGTGTGCGCCGGCATGGAAGGCGCGCTGCCGAGCGCGATCGGCGGCATGGTTTCCTGCCCCGTGATCGCCGTGCCCACCAGCATCGGCTACGGCGCCAGCTTCAACGGCCTGGCGGCGCTGCTCGGCATGTTGAACAGTTGCGCCAGCAACGTGGCCGTAGTCAATATCGATAACGGTTTCGGCGGCGCCTACGTTGCGAGTATGATCAACCGCGAGTAAGACCGCATCGCGCCCGCGCACTCGCCTGGCTCCGTTCCGAGCGGCGCCAACGCCCGCTAGCTTAAAATGGAGGTTCATCTATGAAACTCCTTGCAGACAGCCTATTGGAACTGATTGTTCAGACGTCCACCAACCTGCCGCCAGACGTGCGGAAGGCGATGGGAATCGCCGCGGGCGCCGAAACCGGGGGGACGCAGTCCTCGCAGGCGCTCGGCATCATACTGACCAACATCGACATGGCGCACGACGATGCGGGCCCGATCTGCCAGGACACCGGCCTGCCCACGTTCCTGACCCACACGCCGGTCGGCTTCAACCAGATTGCGCTCAAGCAGGCCATTCGCGACGCGGTCAAGGAAGCTACGCGCCTCGGCAAACTGCGCCCGAATTCGGTGGATTCGATCACGGGCAAGAACAGCGGCAATAACCTGGGCCCGGAAACGCCGGTGATGCACTTCGAGCAGTGGGAGCAGGACGAGGTCGAAATCAAACTGATCCTCAAAGGCGGTGGCTGCGAGAACAAGAACATTCAGTACTCAGTGCCCGCTAACCTGGATCACCTGGGCCGCGCCGACCGCAACCTGGAAGGCGTCCGTAAGTGCATCTTGCATGCCGTGTGGCAGGCGCAGGGGCAAGGTTGCGCGCCGGGGGCGCTCGGCGTCTGCATTGGCAGCGATCGCGCGCACGGCTACGAGCTCGCCAAGGGGCAGCTCTTCCGCACGCTCGACGATGTGAATCCCGATCCAACGCTCGCCAAGCTCGAAGCGGAAATCATGGAGGAGGCCAACCGGCTTGGAGTCGGCGCGATGGGCTTCGGCGGAAAGGTCTCTTTGATTGGATGCAAGATCGTCGCCGCCAATCGCCTGCCGGCGAGTTTCTTCGTTTCGGTGGCGTACGATTGCTGGGCGTTCCGGCGGCTGGGCGTGCGCCTCGATGCGGCGACCGGCGCCATCACCGAGTGGTTGTACCGCGATCCCGCGAGCCCGGTGGAGCGGATGGCGCGCGGTGAAGGTTTCCCGTTGACCGGCCGCGAAGTGATTCTCACCGCGCCGCTCACCGAGGCGCAGGTGCGCTCGCTCAAGGTGGGCGACGTGGTGCTTATCAGCGGCGATATGTACACGGGCCGCGACAACGTCCACGCCTATCTGATGAAGAACCCGCCGCCGGTCGATTTGCACGGCGCGGTGCTCTACCATTGCGGCCCGGTGATGTTGCAGGAAGAAGGTAAGTGGAAAGTGAAAGCCGCCGGCCCGACCACCAGCATTCGCGAGGAGCCGTATCAGGCCGACGTGATCAAACGCTATGGCGTGCGCGCGGTGATCGGCAAGGGCGGTATGGGACCGAAGACGCTGGCGGCGCTCAAGGAATCGGGCGCGGTCTATTTGAACGCCATCGGCGGCGCGGCGCAGTATTACGCGCGCGCGCTGCCGGAGGTGCTGGGCGTGAACCTGATCGATTTCGGCATCCCGGAAGCGATGTGGCACATCCGCGCCAAGGACTTTCCTGCCATCGTCACCATGGACTCGCACGGCAACAGCCTGCATGCAGACGTCGAAAAGGCAACCGGCGAAGCGCTGGCCGGGCTGCAAACCGCCGGCAAAGTTTAGAAGAGGGCGGTGCTTTTCTTGCGTTCGCCATTGCGGTCAGGGTCGGCACCGTGTTTATATCAACACTGATATATACTGGAATGGATGGGACGAAAGCCGGTCAGATGGATGGGCGACTCCCGGGAACGGCTGCGCGAGTTTCCCGAGGCCGTCCGCTTTGAAATCGGCCAAGCAATCTATCAGGCAGAGCTTGGCGAGCACCACCCGTCGGCTTCTGCCATGCGAGGTTTGAACGCGGTGGAGATCGTTTCGGACGATCGCGGCGAAGCCTACCGGGGTGTCTACACAACCCGGCTCAAAGGATTCGTCTACGTGCTTCACTGCTTTCAGAAGAAATCCAAGACCGGAATCAAAACGCCAAAGCGGGACTTGGAGTTAATTCGCAGGCGGCTGGTGGAGGCCGAACTGCACTTCAGCGCGATGCTCGGGAGAGAGGAGTAAGCGGGTATGCCCAGGAAGATAACGGTCGAGGAGGGAAGCGGGAATGTGTTCGCCGATATTGGTCTGCCACATCCGGAGGAGGCGTTAGCAAAGGCGGAGATCGCACGCCAGGTGAACCGGATTCTCACGCGGCGCAAACTGAACCAGGTGCAGGCAGGGGCGCTCCTGGGAATCGCGCAGCCACGCGTGTCCGATCTGAGTCGCGGCCGGCTGGGAAAGTTCTCACTGGAAAAGCTGCTACAGTTCGCCCGGTTACTGGGAATCGATGTCGAGATCCGCATGAGGCCATCCGCCAAGCCCGGCCTGAAGGTCAAGACGAAGGCGGCCTAAGAAGTGGCCTGGCTCCCGGGGACCGGTGGAACAGTTGCGCTATTCTGAAAATCAGGAGGGCGACGATGGCGAGTCTCGATTGGTCACAATGCCCCGCCGTGGAGAGCATTCCCGGCAAAGTCAGCGGCGCGTGGGTTTTCCGCGACAGCAGGATGCCCGTTCAACTCGTCTTTGAGAATCTCGAAGACGGCATGAGCATCGACGAAATCACGGAGCATTACGACGTGACGCGGGAACAGGTGAAAGCGGTGATCGAGTTCACTGTCCGCAGTTTGGATAAGCCGCCCACTTTCGCTCCTTAGATAAGGATTCTCTTCGATCAGGCGGCGCCCGTGGCGATTCGCCTATGTCTGGAAGGCAGTTTCTGTTTAATGTCAATCAGTTACGGAATCCAGCGGGGAAGTCCTTGAAAACATGATTCCCGTTAGCACTTTTTTGTGATAATATGAGTTGGAGAATATTCGAGTACTTGGAGCGGGGGAGAGCAGAGCACGATCGGCATATGGTTGATAGAGAACCGCATTTCCGAGCGGGATCGCGGCCAGTTGGTTCAGAAGATGGACTTGCTGGCCCTGAGCGGTCCCAACCTTCCGCCAGGTCTATTGGCGGGTCCAATCAAGTCGAAGCGCGACCGGAAAATGCAGAGCCATATTTACAAGCTCATCATTCACGGGGAGAAGATGTTGCGTCCCATGCTCTGCAAGGGGCCTATCGAGATGGACAACGAGTACACCATGCTCATCGGAGCAATCGAGGCAGACTTCAAGCTTGATGTTGATGCCGAAGATGCCGAGATTCGCCGCGCTGAGATCATATCGAACCCCAAACGAAGGAGGATCAATGGCCGCTATGTGTGAGGCGTTGCGACATGATTTGCGGCAGCCCGAGTTTTCTGAGGGCTATGCGGAATCATTCCTTGATTCTTTTGTTGCAACTCAACTTAAGGTGCTTCGCGAGCAGAACGGGTGGAGCCAGACGCAGCTAGCCGAGAGGATGGGCAAGAAACAGACCGTAATTTCGCGTTCCGAACGAGTCAACTATTCGTCCTGGAGTATAAGCACCCTCAAGCAGTATGCCCGCGCTTTCAGACTGCGGTTGCGCGTCTCCTTTGAGACATACGGATCACTCATTGATGAGGCAGCTAACTTCAGCGAAGAGAATCTTCGGCGAACGCCGCGTGAATCCGATCTGGTCTTAAACGGCGTGGCCGCAGGGTTAGCGGCACACAAGCCGATCCAATTGGTGCCCATGCCAGAGGCCCGCACAGACGCGTCTCCATTTCCCTATGGAAACGCAAGTCTGGTCAGCCTAGCCCAGGGAATGGGATCGCTTAGTGGCAATAACTCGACCCAGACGGTTCCTCCATGGGTTCGAGTACCGGTCGGAAGTGCAGGATCAGCCAGCTCTCAAGCCAGTGTGTTGGAAAGGTCTGCGTGATCGTACTCAACGTAAAGACGGCGCGGGCTATTTGGCTAGTAGACTCCCGAGATTTGAACCCGCGAGGAATCGATATATGGCCACTATTGATGGCTATTAAGGACCGATACAACTTTCAGGTTTATCCGAGAACCGTCGAGCAGGCCAACGAATTCGATCCGAAGGGGATCGAGTTTTTGAGCGGCTCCTTCGCCGCAGGGAGCGCCCAGCATACGATTGGGAGAGCCGCCATCTTTGGAGACGGCATCGTGGTTGATAGTGCGCTGTCTACCGATTTTTGCGAAGCATTCCTCGCCGATATTCTAAGTTACCTGTCGAGCCAATTTGGACTGACGTATCGCCCGGAGATGATCCACACAAAGATCTATACCAGTGAACTCATCGTGCGGACAGATAAGGACCTGGACGGGCTATTCGCCCCGCTAGCGGCTGTCAGGGAACAACTCGATTTGCTTACGGGTTTTCGTTTTGAGCCAATCGGATTTGGATTCAGCATAGATCTACAAGTATCAGCCACCAAGCCAGCCCCATTCAAGTTCGAGCGCGAGATAAACAAGAACTTCTCCCAACAGTGGTACTATTCTTGTGCCCCGCTGCCAACAGGTCAACACGAAGATTTGCTGCGGCGCATGGAATTGCTGCTTTGACTTGTGTGATCTCCGCCTGCCGGTTCGTATCCCCGCGGTGATCGCGTACCCTAGATCCGGGTAACAGGGGCCAGCGTCAACGTGAGTCCCATCCTCGGCTACTTCACCCTCCACCTCTCTATCCCTGCCGAGTAACTCGCCTGCATGGTCACTTCCACGCGTAGAGCCGTCGTTGTGACTGGATGGAACGAGACTTTGTTATAAGTGTCTCTCTCAATTCCATACTTACTCGAAGCTTCAACGGGCTTCCATGTCTCGCCATCGCGATATAGGATGCGCCAGGAGGCGGGGACTCGGACGGGGCTGTGGGCGGCGTCATCGAACCAATAGACGGCAGTCTCGGAGACGGTGGTTGGTTTGGCGAACGCGTACTCGATCCAACCGGTGCGGGCGGCGTTGTCATCACTCGACCAATCGAAGCGGAGAGTGGCATCGGCGGACGAAGATGGCTCGTCGTCGGCCTTGACGGGGTTCGGGTTATTGGGGCCGCTGGCGGTGAGCTTGGCATCGCTGGTGACGGTCGCCGGCGGTGCGGGACGCGCGGTGGATTCGGAATTGGGTATCCACACCATCATCTGGCCGGGGCCGCGATTGGCCCATGCGTGATACGGAATGAAAGTGACTTGTTCGGGCGTGCGAATCAGATTGCCGTTCTCATTGCGCGAGAGCGCGACGGCGCGGGTAGTGACCACTTCGACGCCCTTGAGCAGCGCGGGGCGGAACTCGGCGCGCAGCGGCGCCTGGTCCGGCAGCACAAGATTGCGCACGCGGCCGGCGGGATTATCGACCCATTCGGCGGCGAAGACGATGGGGCCGCGCTGCAGGGCGACGCGTCCGCGGTCGGCGGCGACCTGAGTGTTCGCCACCACGCGGCGAACGGGCATTGGCAGATTCAACTCGATCGTATCGCCAGCGGTCCAGGTGCGCGTGATCGCGACATATCCTTTATCGAGATGGATGGCGACCGCGGCGCCGTTCACTTTGAGCGTGGGGTGTTCCGGCGAGTTGGTGGCGAAGCGGTAGAGATCGGTCGGCATGGGTTCGCCGCGCGCCCAACCGGGGATGCGGACGCGGATAGTTATCGGCGCGGGCTGGTCGGGCGCGACGGAGATCTTCACCGCGCCGTCCCACGGGTAGCGCGTCTGCTGTGTCACTTGCACGGTGCGGCCATTGTCCATCTTGACGCCGGCGGTACTGGTGGCGAACAGATTCACCCAGAGCGTATCGCCGCGTTGGGCGTACACATAACCGGGCACGGAGGCCATGAAGCGTGTGACGTTGCCGGGACAGCAAGGGCAGCCGAACCACGGGCTGCGCTGATCCTTCGCGGCGAGGCCGGTGGCTTCGAGCGGATTCTCGTAGAAGAACGTGACGCCATCGAGAGCGACGCCGGAAATCAAACCGTTATAAAGTGTCCGCTCCATCACGTCGATATACTTGGCATCGGCGTGGAGCAGGAAGAGGCGATGATTCCAGAAATCGTTCCCGATGGCGGCGCAGGTCTCGTTATAAGCGGTGAGGTTCGGCAGTTCGTAATCCTCGCCAAAGGATTCGCCCTCGGCGCGCGCGCCGACGCCGCCGGTCAGGTGCAGTTTGCGAGCCGCGACGTCGTCCCAAATTCGGTCGAGCGCGCCCGAATAGGCGCTGTCGCCGGTGAGCGCGGCCACGTCCGCCATGCCGGAATACATATACATGGCGCGCACGGCGTGGCCTCCGGCGGGCGCATCGATCTGTTCGACGACGCGTTTGTTGGCCTCGACGTAGGCGTTGCCGGCGCCTTTCTCGCCGCTCGCGGGCCCCCGCGAATCGAGCATGAACTTGGCCAGATCGAGATAGCGGCGTTCGCCCGTGATGCGGTAGAGCTTGACGAGGCCCATTTCGACCACCTGGTGGCCGGGCCAGATCTCGCGCTTGCCGGGACCGAAAGTCTGGACGAGCATGTTGGCGGTGCGCAGGGCGACATCGAGTAACGCGCGCTTGCCGGTGGCCTGATAATAGGCAACGGCGGCTTCATAGAGATGTCCGAGATTGTAGAGTTCGTGGCTGCCGACGCCTTCGAGCATCCAGCGCTCCGCGCCCGACCACGGATGCGGGTGCAGCGGATCGATGGTGCGCGCGGTGTATAGGTAACCGTCCGGCTCCTGCGCGGCGGCGATCTTTTCGATGAGACCGTCGCAGTAGGCTTCGAGTTTCGCGTCGGGATGAACGCTGAGTGTGTAGGCGGCGCCTTCGATCACCTTGTACACGTCGGAATCGTCGAACGGAAAGCGCGGATAGCGGTGGTTCTCAAACGTCTCGTGGCGCAGCGCCTGCGCGGCGCGGACGAAGTTGCCGACGGTGCCGGTTTCTTCCTCCTTCTGAAAGGCGTGCGGAATGGTGATGGTGCGATTGATCTCGATGCGCGGCGCCCAGAAGGCATCGGCCAGGTGAACGTCGGTGAAGGGCACCGGCTTGACCGGATAGTCGGACTGCTGGGCAGAGGCGGAAAGGAGAAACGCCAGAAGGCAGGCAGAGATGGCGAAGGGTTTCATGAGAGTAATCCGTGCGGACATTGTGCGAGCAGCAACGTCGCTGCGCCTATTGTTATAGCACCGGGCGGGTGGGAGAGAATATAGCGGCGGGCGCGGCCGTGAGGCTCACGCAATGTCGAGCGTTACGGTGGCTACCGACATGGCCGGGAGCATGATGCGGATGCGGTCGGGCTCGACGGCGACTTCGTGCGGACGAATGGTCACGCGGTCGGGATGGTCGAAGGTGTTGCAGGCGTTGAGATCGGAATCGTGCAGGATCTGTGCGCGGCCTTGTTTGGCTTTGGCGCCGCGCAGCTTGCACTCGACTTCGATATCTTCGCTGGCGCGCGGGTTGACCAGGCTCACCACCAGCTCGGAACCGCTGCGCGAGGCCGAGATGGAGACTTCAGGCGGCAACACGGCGTTTGGCGAAAAGTCGCCGGCCAGCATCCTTGCGCCCACGTCCACCGGCACGGCGGTCTTGCCGCGATGCGCCTTGAACAGCATGAAGGCGTAATAGGTTGTCGTGCGAACGCAGTTCTTGCCTTCCAGCCCGTCGGTCATCAGGACCGATTGCAGCACGTTGGCGATTTGCGCGATGTTGCACATGTAGAGCTTGTCGGCCTGGCGATTGAAAATGTTCAAACCGAGGCCAGCGGCGACCGCGCTGCGCACGGTGGATTGCTGCCACAACGCGCCGTTGCGCTCCTGGTCCTTTTGCGGGATGCGGTCCCAGACGCCCCACTCATCGAGAAAGAGGCCGATCTTGCGGGCCGGGTCGTAACCGTCGAGGAGAGCGCGCTGCTCGACGATGGCCTGCTCGACTTGCGGAAAGACGGCCAGTTGCGCCATGGCGGTCTCGGGCGCGTATTCGAGCGGAGCGTGGTCGCCATTCACGTAATAGTGAATCGAGTAGCCGTCGGGCAAGCGGCTGCTGGCGAGCGAATCCATGAAACCGCGGGTCCACTTGGCGTCGTTGCCGCTGGGGCCGCAGCCAATCAGGAATGGCGTGGTGCCACCGAAGGCGCGCGCAAAGTTCGCGAAGCGGCGGAACTCGCCGCCGGCGCCATCGGGGCGGAAGTTGCCGCCGCAGCCCCATAGCTCGTTGCCCACGCCCCAGTACTTCACGCGGAAGGGTTCGGGCGATCCGTTGGCGGCGCGTTCATCGGCCAGTGCGCTGCCGGAAGGGAAGTTGCAATACTCGATCCAGTCGCGCATCTCGCTCGGCGAGCCGGAACCGACATTGGCGGCGAAGTACGGTTCGGCGCCGATCAGGCGGCAAAGCCGGATGAACTCGTGGGTGCCGAAACTATTGTCTTCGACGTAATTGCCCCACCAGACGTTCACGCGCTTGGGCCGCCGGGGTGCCGGACCGATGCCTTCGCGCCAATGATAATCGTCGGCATAGCAGCCGCCGGGCCAGCGGAGCACGGGCACGCCAAGCTCCTTCAGGTAATCGACGGCGGCCTTGCGGAAACCTTCCACGTTTTGGATGGGCGATTTCGGACCAACCCACAGGCCGCCGTAGACGCACGAACCGAGGTGCTCGGAAAAGTGCGAATGGAACTCCGGACGCACCAGACCGATGGTATCGTCGGCGCGGATGATGGCTTTGTGATTGGCCGTGGGCAGGGCAAACACGCCGCGCGGCAGGATGGCAGCCAGACTTGCCGCAGCGCCGGCACGGGCGAATTGACGACGGGTAAAGCCAGCAGTCATGGGTGGTCTCCCTAGGTCCGGCGGGTTCGAGCGCGTCCGGGCCGTAAATCCATCGCATATGGTAGCGCAGCGACGGCGAGCGAGTGGCTGGAAGCGGCCGCCGGTCAGTAGATCAGCTTCAGCGAAAACTGAATCTGCCGCGACGATCCGGCGGTGTGGTTGATCACACCGAAGCCAGGCCCCGTAACCGTGTTCGCGGGCAGACCGAAGTTCACGATGTTAAAGAGGTTGAAAAACTCCGCGCGAAATTGCAGTGTACCCAGTTCCGCCGCCCCGCGCTTGCCAATCGGCGTGTCCTTGATGAGCGCGATATCCGCATTGTGAAATCCCGGCCCGCGAAACGTATCTCTGCCGAGCGTGCCGAAACGCCCGCGATTCGGTCCCGTTCCTCCAGCCACGTCGATCGGAACCGAAAAGAGCGACGCGTTGTTGGCGCCCAGTCCGAAATAGTCTTCGCGTATGGTGCGGCTAGTCGAAAGGTCGGGCACCCCGATCTGATCCGGCCGGTCCGTGCCGTTCGCCCCAACCCCTGTCTGCTGCACGCCCGAATAGACCGTGAAGGGGGACCCGCTGAGAATCGTCCCTATGCCAAGCAATTGCCAGCCACGGGTGAGCGTCTTGCCGAGCGGCCGCAGCAGGCGCACGGAATCCACATGCAGATCCTGGAAGAGACTGAAGCTGGCCGCCTGCTGAATGTCGAAGCTGGAGGGTCCTTTGTCGAGCGCGGTGTGAAACGGATCCATCGGCGCCGTTTGGGAGCTGCCAATTACGCCGCTGGTATCGTCGAGCGATTTCGAAAACGTGTAGCTGGCCTGGAACCCGAGGCCGAATGCGGTCACGTTGTTCTGCGCCGAGAGCTGAAGCGCATGATACGTCGAGTGCGAGCGATTGTCGATTTCGATGACTGGCCCATAGCCGCCCGTCACGTGGCCCGCCGAGTCGAACTGCGTGTAGGGCGCGAAGGCCGGGTCGGCCCCGGTGTAGCCGTTCGGGAATGCGAGCGCGGGCAGCTTGATTCCCGCCGTTCCCACGTACCCTCCGTTCACTGTGACGCCGCCGATCTTGTGTTCTATTCCTGCCGTCCACGTGCCCACGTACCCTGCGCCGAAACTGGGTGCGATCCCCGACACAGTGAGTGGCACGATCTGATGATCGGGAGAAAGCGCGGCCATGTCCCGTTCGAAACGGAGCACGTCCATCGGCGTGTTTGCCGCCACCTGTTTCGAATCGCCCGAAGCGAACACCAGCGCCCCGCTCGGAGTGTACACGGGGGGCAATTGCTGCGGCGTGATCGTCGTGCCGTACCGGATGGGTTGTCCCGCCGCGGCCGTGAGCCGCGGATAGAACACGAACGGCGTGCTGCCGGTGAGCGAGTTGTCCTGCCACAGATTCACCAGCATCGTGGTGATGCCACCGCCCACGTGGACAGTGGTGTCCCTGGCAATCCGCCAATCCGCAGCGAGCCGCGGTCCCCAGCCATTCCTGTCGAGCCTGTATCCAGGCTGCGGGTTGACCATCAGTTCGGACCCCGTTCCGCCCGAGAGCACCGGCGCCGACGTGCGCTTGTCCGTCTCGCGAATCGGCGACGTGATCTCGTAACGAACGCCGTAGTTCAGCGTCAGCGCGCCGCTGATCTTCCAACTGTCCTGCACATACGCATTGTATGAATCGCGATGAATGGCCGAATCGCCGATCGAGGCTCCCTGCGCGAATTCGAGTGGCGCCACCGCGACGGTGTACGTGAACGCGCTCGCTGTCAGCAGACCGGTCAGCGTGTCCGGCAGCGGATCGCCCGCGTTGATATCGTGCCCCCCGCTTGCGGAGCGGATCGTCACCGGCGAATACGCCACGCCGCCGCCGAACTCGTATTGACCGTTGGGATCCGTCCCGTACAGCGTTGTATCGCGATTCGCGCGCACCTCGCCGCCGGCTTTGAAGGTGTGCTTCCCGCGAATTCGCGTGAAGTTCGCCCGCGCCTGGAACAGATTGCCGTACTCCGCCATCACGGAGCCGCCCGCCGCGTTGAAGGGTTCGTAAAGTCCATCGCCGAAGATCAGTGAGGAATCGGTGCGATCGGGCGCCGGGAACGAAGGCGTGGCGCGCGTGAAGCTGATCGAGAACTCCTGCGTGGTCGCGGGCGTTGGCGTGCGCACCAGCGTGATCACGGCGCTGCGCTGGTTGTCCAGAAAGTTCACCGCGAATTCGGGCGAGATCGCGGTCTGGTTGGGATTGGTGGTCGGCCCCGTCGTGTCGCACATAGTGAATCGCCCGAATAACTTCGACTTACTCGATATGCTGTGATCGATGCGGCCGGAGAACTGATCGGCAACCGTGGTCACCTTCGCCGAACCGGCCCACGTGCGCGCCCCGTATGGGCCCTGTGCGTCGTTCGGCAGCGGATACCGCGCCAGCACCGACGCAATGCGCGAATCCACCGGCACGATCAGCGTATCGCCCGGGAATGCCGTCGTGTCGAAGCCCTGCCGTTCGGCCGCCGTCGGCACGCTCAGCACCTCGGTGTCGCTGAGCACCTGGCGAAATCCCTGATACTCGGCAAAGAAGAAGGTCCGGTTGTGGCCGTCGTAAACGTGCGGTATCGTCAGTGGGCCGCCCACCGTCAGGCCAAATTCGTTGCGGATGAACGGCGGAATACGGCGTGGGCTGGCGAACGAGCGGTAATCGAAAAAGTTGCGTGCGTCGAGCGCCGCATTGCGCAGAAACTCGAACGCCGAGCCGTGCACCGCGTTCGTACCCGACTTCGTAATGATGTCGGTGAAGCCCGCCGCGCCGCGCCCAACCTCGGCCGGCATCGATCCAGAGTTCGAGCGAATCTCCTGCACCGCATCCACGTTGAAGTTGGTAAACGTCGCTCCGCCCATTTCCGGATCGGTGCTGTCCGCGCCATCCATCGCAAACACGGCCGCCGTGCCGCGCTGCCCGTTCACCGCGAACTGCTGGGTGAAATTCGCGCTGCCGTTGGTATCGGTCATGGTGCCCGCCGCCAGCAGCAGCAGTTGGCTGAAGTCGCGTTTGTTCAGCGGTATCGCCGAGACCGCCTTTGCCGATAACTGTTCGCCGCCGCTGCCTTCGCGCGATTCCGTGCCGGCGCGCAGAGTGAGCGCGCCCTCCGCCGACAATTCGAGCGCCGCCGCCGTCCCGTTGCCCGGCAGCCGCAGCGGCGTCGCGCACCTCGCCGTCGAGCCCTTGTACTCCACCAAGACCGCGTACTCGCCGCCCGGCAACGCGGCGAACGCAAATCGTCCGTCGCCGCCGGTCGTTGCCGCCGCCTTCTTCCGCGCGGACTGCACACGCACCGTGGCCCCGCCAATTGCCGCGCCGTGCCCGTCGCGCAGCATCCCCGTCCAGGCAAACCCGGACACTCGCCCGTCGCCGGCCAGCATCGGCAGACCCACCGCCGCGCACACGATCAGCACGCAAAGTTTCGTCAACACTCGCTCAGCATAACTCACACCACAGGGTCACGCGCCGCCGCGTCAGACCAAACTGAGAGGCATCGAGCACGCCGTCCGCCCACCGGTCGAAGTGGCGTAAGGTGCGAAGTCGGTTTGATCGAACTCCTCCGGTTCTATTTACGCTGCGTCGCGGACTTCGACAATCATCTGTTTGCCCAGAACGGCGAGCGCAGCCTGAATCTTCACGGCTTTGGTTGCGTGGGCGGGATCGAGCATCCGCCGGATCACGCGCTCGTGGACACCGAGGCGGCGGGCTAAGTCGGAGTTATTGACTTGGCCGTCGCGCATCGCGAGATACAGCGCGAGTTTCGGCGCCAGCCAAAGCGGCACGGGCACCAGCCGCTGGCCGCGCTTCGCGGCGGGACAGGCGAATCGAGAAATCGGATCCAAGCGCGTCCATGGCTTCTTCCATTGCTTCGCGATCGTCTTTACCATCGGTCGAGACGCGCGGCAGATCGGCAAACTCGACCAACACGCGACCATCGCGGCCGGTGGTGAATTTTGCGGGATACGCAAAGGCGGACACAAGTGCAGCCCCTATCAATCGAAGTGACACCTTAGCCCACGCTCAATTGCCCCGCACCAGCAGCGCCCTCGCTTCCGCCACCAAAAACAACGAGCCGGTGATGAAGATTACGTCGTCGGGGTTCGAGTCTTCGACCAGGCGCAGCGCATCTTCTAACCTGGGAGCGAAGTGCAGGTTTGGATGGTCGATCACGGCGCGCAACGATTCGGGCGCGAGCGAGCGCGACTGTTGCGGTGCGGTGACGATCACCTGCCACGCGAGAGGGAAAAGAATGCCGGCGATTTCGGCGGCGGCTTTGTCGCGCATGATGCCGAAGATCAGGCGCAGGCGCGCGGTCGGGTAGAACCGCGTGATGTACGCGGCCAGCGCGCGGGCGGCGGCGGGATTATGCGCGCCATCGAGAATGGTCGCGGGGCGCTCGCGGATATACTCGATGCGCCCGGGCCACCGCGCCGCTGCGATTCCCGTTTCGATCGCGCGGGCGTCAACGCCGCAAGCACGTAGCGCCAGCGCGGCGGTGACGGCGTTGTCCACCTGGTGCTCGCCTGCGAGTGGGCAGCGAATCGCAAGCGGCGCTGCGCCATCAAGTTTGAAGCGGCTGCCGCGCGCGTCGAGCGAAAGATCGCGCACCGAAGACTCCGCCGCGCGCGTCACCGCAATCCCCAATTCGGCCGCGCGCCGATCGAGCACCGCCGCGGCTTCCTCTCGCTGGCGCGCGAAGACCGCGGGTACGCCCGCTTTCAAAATGCCCGCCTTCTCGGCGGCGATGGATTCAATGCCGCGGCCCAGGTACGCTTCGTGATCGAAATCGATGGCCGTGACGACGGCCAGCATCGGCCGCACCACGTTGGTCGCGTCCAGACGCCCGCCCAGCCCCACTTCGAGCACCACGCGCTCCACGCCGTCTTCAGCGAAGATCACGAACGCCATCGCGGTGACGGTTTCGAAATAGGTGGTGTGCAGGTCGATCGCTTCGCGCGCGAGGAGTTCTTCCACCACGGCGTGTACGCGGTTGAACGCCTCGGCGAATCGCTCGGCGGAAACAGCGCGTCCATCGATGCGTATGCGCTCGGTCGGCTCGGCCAGGTGCGGCGACGTGTACAGGCCCGTGCGCAGACCGGCGGCGCGGAAGCCGGCTTCGATCATGGCGCAGGTCGAGCCCTTGCCGTTGGTGCCGGCCACGTGGACAATCGCGAGACCGTCCTGCGGATTGCCGAGCGCCGCCAGCACGGCACGTATCCGCTCCAGGCCGAATTTCGCGGTCTTGATTTCGTTGCCCAGCGCGTAAAGGAAATGGACCGAATCGGGGTAGTTCACTGCGTGCAGAAGAAATCGAACGCGCGTGCGATGTAAGCCTTCATCTCGAGGCGCGGCACCACCGCGTCCAGCATTCCGTGCTTCACCAGAAATTCGCTGCGCTGGAATCCTTCGGGAAGTTTTTGGCGGATAGTTTGTTCGATCACGCGCGGCCCGGCGAAGCCGATCAGTGCGCCTGGTTCGGCGATGTTCAGGTCGCCNNCTGGCGGTGACGCCGCCGGTGGTCGGATCGGTGAGTACGCTGATAAACGGCAGCCGCGCCTGGTCCAGCCGCATCAGCGCGGCGCAGATTTTCGCCATTTGCATCAGGCTGACAGCGCCCTCCTGCATGCGCGCGCCGCCCGATGCCGAGACGATCACCAACGGCGAGCGGGCCGCGATGGCGCGCTCGACCGCGCGCGTAATCTTCTCGCCCACCACCGCGCCCATGCTGCCGCCGATGAAGCGGATCTCCATTGAACAGATTTCCACCTGGCGCCCGTTCAGCTTTCCGCGCGCGGCAATCAGCGCGTCGCGCAGTCCGGTCTCCAGGCGCGCCGCTTCCAGTCGCTTGGCGTAAGGTTTGCTATCGACGAAACTCAGTGGATCGGTCGAGTACAAGCCGGCATCGAGGACTTCGTATTCGCCGCCATCGAACAACATGCGAACGCGGGAGACGGCGTCGATGCGGAAGTGATGGCCGCACTTGGGGCAGATGTTCCAGTTGGCCGCCAGGTCCTTTTTCCAGACGATTTGGCGGCAGCCGTCGCACTTCTGCCAGAGGCCTTCGGTCTTGACGTGCTTCGAACTCTCGGCGATGGCCTGCGGCTTCTTGTCGTCGGGCCGGTCGCGCTTAAACCAAGACATACGATTAACCAACTTACCGCGGGTAGGGATGGCCCCGCAAGGTCGCGAAGGCGCGATAGATCTGCTCGGCGAGCATGGCGCGCGCCAACTCGTGCGGAAACGTCATCGCGGAGAGCGAAAGCAGCCGGTCGGCGCGCCCCACCCACACCGGCGGCAGACCGTCGTGCCCGCCCACCAGAAACACCAGGTCGCGCCCTTCCATTTCGCCTTTGGCGATGAGCGCGGTGAAACCGGCCGAATCGAGCGGCTTGGCGGCCGGATCGAGAAAAATCTTGCGCGCGGACGGATGGCGCGCCCAGAGATCGGTGCGCTCCGGGCGGATCTCGCGCATCTCGACCGGCGCGTACCGCGCGACACGGCCGAGAAAATCCTCCGCCACGGCATTGATGTGCGGATCTTTGGGTTTACCGATGAAGTAGACGAAGATCTTCACTCGTGCGGAATCCCGACCGGTGTTGCGTTGCGCCAAAGGCGCTCCAGGTCGTAAAAATCGCGCGCCTTGGTGGAAAATACGTGTATCAGCAGGTCGCCGTAATCGGCCAATACCCACTCGCCCTGCTCGTAGCCTTCCACGCTCATCGGCAACTCGCCGGCTTCGTGCTTGATGCGAAGTCCGACCTCGTCGGCGATGGCCTGGATCTGCCGCTGGTTGGAACCGGTGCAGATCACGAAATAGTCGGCGAAGGTTGTGATGCCAGTCAAATCCAGAACCTTGATGTCGGTGGCCTGCTTGGATTCGGCGGCGCGGACGGCAATCGTCCAGGTTGGAACGGCGGCCGGAACGGCGGCGGTTGCTTCAAGATGTGCCTTACTCAGATCGCGCTCCTGTTCGTATCGTACTACGGTGGGGCATGCTTTAGCTTGCCCGCCGGTCTTGGTTCGCCGGCGCACACCATCCCGGCCGACACCGGAACCCCTGCGGGCAAGCTACGGGCAAGCTAAAGCATGCCCCACCATGGCCAGATGTTAGACTCGGAGTGTTCGTCACCATGGACGACATCGTCACCTATTCCGCCACCCGGCAGGCGCGGCTCATTCGCGAGCGGCGCGTCTCTTCGCGCGAGTTGGTAGCGGCGCACCTGGACCGGATCGCCGCCATCAATCCGAAGATCAATGCCGCCGTGGAGGTGCTCGCCGAGAGAGCGCTGGCCGCCGCCACCGCGGCCGACGAGAGCGAACCGCGCGGCCCGCTGCACGGCGTGCCCTGCAGCATCAAGGATTCGATCGAGGTGGCCGGCACGGTGGTGACGGCGGGAACGCTGGGCCGCAAGAACGCATCTCCGTCCGTTGAAGATGCGACCCTGGTCGGCCGTTTGCGGCGGGCAGGCGCTATCCCCATCGCCAAAACCAATCTGCCGGATCTGTTGTTCGCCTTTGAGAGCGACAACCTGATCTTCGGCGCCACGCACAATCCGTACGACATCGCGCGCACGCCGGGCGGATCGAGCGGAGGCGAGGCCGCGCTGATTTCCGCCTGCGGTTCGCCGCTTGGCCTGGGCAGCGATTGCGCCGGCAGCGTGCGCCTTCCGGCGGCTTTCTGTGGATGCGCCGCCATCAAACCGACGTCCGGCCGCCTGCCGCGCACCGGCCATTTTCCGCCCGCCGGAGGCTGGATCGAAGCGCTGTGGCAGATCGGTCCGATCGCGCGCCGCGTCGAGGACCTGATCACCGGGATGCCGCTGCTGATCGGTCCCGATGGCCGCGACCACACCGTGGTCGACATGCCGCTCGATAACCCGCGCGCCGTGTCCGTGCGCGATCTGCGCGTGGCGTTCTACACCGATAATGGTCTCGCCGCGGCCGATGCGGAGGTGTCAAGCGTGGTGCGCGCGGCAGCGGCGGCGCTTGCCCGCGAAGGCGTCCGCGTGGAAGAGGCGCGGCCCGATTGTCTCGACGCCGCATACGAGATTGAAATGAAACTGATTGGCGCCGATGGTGGCGACGGCTTGCGCAGCTACCTCCGCGACGTTGGCTCGACCAGCGTCCACCCGCTGCTGACCGGCTGGCTGGATAAGCTGGAGCAATACCGCACCGGCATCGATGGCTTCGCGCGTTACTGGGCCGAATGGTTCCGTTTCCGCGCCGAAATGGCCGCGTTTCTCGCCCGGGGTTTCGACGCGATTCTGTGTCCGGCGTATATCCATCCGGCGCTGCCGCTCGGCACGTCCACGACGCCCGAAAACTTCATCGGCTTCAGCCACACCATGGCCTACAACGTCGCCGGATGGCCTGCCGCCGTGGTGCGCTGCGGCGCATCGTCCACCGGCTTGCCCATCGCCGTGCAGATCGCCGCCGCGCCGTGGCGCGAAGATATCGCGCTGGCCGTGGCGCTGTGGCTGGAGCAAGCATTCGGCGGATGGAAACCGCCCGCGGAGTAGCTCGGCTTCACGCGCCCTGCCGCCCCGCGAGCATCTTTTGGTACGCTGCCAAAAGTTCGCTGCGCGCGTGCTCCCCAAGCGGCGTGGGAAGCTCGGCGGGCTGGTAGCGGTGGCAGAGTTCGACGGTCTTGCGCAGGCTCTCGGCGAACTCGATACACGGAGGACAATCGGCCAGGTGCGCCTCGACTTCGGCGCAGGTATCGGCGGGCAATTCCAGGTTCAAATAGTCGGATAACAAGGCGAACACTTCCTTGCAATGTTCATCGTGTGGAGAAGCCATCTCATCCTCCTCTAATTGGCGGCGGCCGGAGCCGCGCCGGTGCGCAGATACTCATCCAGCTTGTGCCGCAGCGCCAGCCGCGCGCGATGCAAACGCGTCTTAACCACGTCCGGGGTAACATCCAGTAGCTCGGCCGCCTCGGCGGTGGAGAGCTCTTCCATATCGCGCAGCAGAATCACCGAGCGATAGTCCGGCGGCAACCAGGCAATCGCGGCCTCGATTACGTCCTTCATCTCCCGTTGCAGCAGCTTGTCATCCGGCAAGCCGGACCAATCGGCGATCTGTATCCTCGCTCCCTGGCCGCTGCCGCTCACGGCCGGCAGAAACTCATCGAGCGACAACTCGCGCGCCGGCGCGAAGACGCTCTTGCGCCGTTTCATCAGGCACGCGTTCCTGGCGATCCGGAAGACCCATTGGCGGACCCGCTCCGGTTCGCGGAGCCGGTCGAAACTTTCGAAGACTTTGAGCAGAGTGTCCTGCGCCACTTCCTCGGCGTCCTCGCGCTGGCCGCACATGAGCCGGCTGTATTGAAAGACCTTGGCGCGAAAATATTCGACAAAACGGTCGAACGCCCCCGCATCTCCGGCCATGAGGCGCCGCGCTAGTTCGGTCTCGATCCCGTTTTCCAGATCCAGGCTCCCGTTCTTGATTGTAGCGGGCGGTCTGGCATCGATATCTTCACCGACACCAACGGCGAGCATATCGGCGTCTTCACCAAAATGGAGCCATTTCTGGCCGAAATGCGAGCCGCCTTCGCGCCCAATTACATGGTCCATCTGCAACGGTTGATCGACGCCATGCCGGACGGACTCGATCTTTGGTTGCGGCTCCGCAAGGATATCGGAGCCGCAACTGTAAGCCGCGATAGCCGCACCGGAGCTTATGGCAGCGTGAAACGCAGCGCGCCGAAGACCATGCTGGCGTGGGCAACCGACGGGGTTCCCGCGGCCACCGACCACGGCGCGCGCGTCAGATAGGCGTACTGGGAGAAGATCTGCAACGCACCGTACTTCGGGTTTTTCCAGAACGTGTAGGCGTAGCCGAAGGTGGGTTCCTGAATCTGCCGGTTCGCATTGGTGGAACCGGGGAAGCCGAAGCCGAGATAATTGCCGGGCGAAACGACCGTATAGTTGCGGCCGAAATACTCGCCGCCGTAATAGGCGAAGAACAGGGACTTGGGTGTCGGTGCGTACTCGAAGCCGGCGATGCCGGCGGCGGAATGCGCGGGAGAGACGGCGCCGTTGGAGCCGATGACGAGGTCGGGGCCAAGCCCTCCCAGGTAGCGTCCGACGCCGGCGCCGTAGAGTACGTTGCCGATCAGGCGGAAGTTCTTGGCCACTTCGAGAATGGCGTTGAACGTCCCGCCCACGCCCTGCGCGCCGTGGAAGACGCCGGCCGCCGGCGTAACGCGGAACTGGCGCGAAATGCCGGCCATGTCGAAGTGGAACGATTTGCCGGCCACCTTGGCGTCATAAGCGATCTTGGCGATGATGTCCGGCCGCACGTTGGGCGTTGTACTGACGGTTCCGTTATCCACCTGAGTGGCGGCAAACGTGGGCACAGTGGTCGCGGCAGTGACGAACTGTTCGGGGTTCTCGATCGAAGCGGCGAGCGTCCAGTTCTTGTTGGCATGATAGACCACGCGGACTTGACTGGGCCGCGTCCAGGGCAAGCCTACCAAGTAGTTCGCGTCCTCGCCGAAACCAAGAAAGACGTTGCTGCCAGCCGAAGAGACGCCGACGCGGTTGGGAATCAGCATGGTCCAGGTCTGGCCGCCCAAAACCTCCCATTTACCCTTCTGCACATCCACATAGAAATGCCGCATGCGCAGAGTGTTGCTGTTGCTGGTAACGTAGAGGCTGGTGGCCTGATTGCCGGCGAAATCCGCCTCGATATAGCCGGTCACGGCTATGTTCGCAAAGGGGTGGTCGGTGATGGTCAGACCGAACCGCGAAGTCTGCGCGCTGGAGCGAAACTCGCTCATCCGGCCGGCGGCGGTGTTGCCGAACGGAACCGATCCGAAAGAAGTCGCGGTGCCGCTGCCGATGTCCCTGGAACGGTAGACATTAGAGAGATCCAAGAAACCGTTGGGCGTGAAATCCGCCCCGCCTATGTGAAACGAGAGTGGAGAAAACGGCCGGCCAACCGAGTCCACCTCAGCTGCGACCGTGGCCAGCGTTGCAGCAACCGGCGCCGCCGCGGTTTGGGTTGCCACGGCCGCTGGCGCGGGCTGGGCGGCGACCAGACGGTCGAGCAGTTTCTGCTGGGAATCGATCGACTGCTGCGCCGCGGCGAGCGCTTTCTGCGCGGCGTCGAGCGCCTGCCGCTGGTCGTCGAGTTGTTTCTGCTGCGCGGCGATTTGGTCGCGCAGCTTGGCGATATCGTCAGTGGAAACGGAGCCCTGCGCCATGCATAACATGGGCAGCAGCAGGGCCAGCGGCAGGAGCGCGCTGGCGATTCCGGTTAGCTTCATAATATTCTCCTGGGGCTAAGGATTATGCCGAACCTGGTATGGCCAGCGGCGGATCTTGTCGAGCGCGGGAACGCCTGAGCTATATAGTATCAGTTTCGGACCTTCCTCTCTTTTATCGGCCGTCTGGTCGACTTTCTTTATAGACGACGGGTCGCCGCCACCCCGGCGGGAGGGGTCGCGCGGTTGGCCGGCAAGCGATTTGCGGGAGGCAGGTTATTGCGGCAAGGCGAGGTATAGTGTAACGCCGGGCGAGCCAATTCTAATCGGGAGGTCTCAGGATGCGTGGCCGTTCGAGAACAGATTCGCCACCGGTACATCCGCGGGCAACATGGAAGAAACTGCTGTGATTATTATCCGCCCTGGGTGCGGCGCGGCACAACGGCGGGGCGGGGGGAGTATGTCGGCGACCGCTCCCTGACGGTCGCGGCTCCGATGCGCGTTCAGAGCCGCGACCGTTGGCAACGGCCGGTATGCTTATTAGTGGACGGTTCGGAACCTAGCGCGCTGCGCTATCCTTCGGTGTCGACAGATAGCCGACGATCTGGTCCTTGGTGATCTGATTGATTACGATCTCGCACGGTGTGCGGCCGCCCTTGGCGGTCAGGAACTGCACCGGTTCGTTGGCGTTCTTATCCTTCTTTTCGTATTGCTTGTCGTCCGCCATTACAATGACGGTGTACTTATTGCGCTTGGGATCTGTCTTCTCGAGCTTCAGCGTGATATCGCCGAAGCGCACCGGCTGCTTGGTCCTGCCGAGCTTGATGTCGAAATAGTTGCGCTCGCCCTTCAGCTTGAGGGCTTGCAACTCCTGGCCGTTGGTGGCGACGAGTCCGCTCTGCACGCCGAGGTCGCCGGTGACGGAACGGAGATCGGCAATGGTCTTATCGAGCTGGCTCTGGGTCATGGCGGCCTGCGTTTTCACGGTGCCCACGTCGGTGGAAACGTCGGCGATCTTGGCGTTGGCGGCGGTGACGGACTGGCTGACTTCGCTGATCTGGCCGGTCACCCGCTGCTGCATCTTGGCTTCCTCGGCCTGCAACTCGCGAGCCAACTGGTCGGCATGAGCTTGCGCTTCGATCTTGGCCTGGCTGGACATGCTGCGCGCCGCCGAGTTGGCCGCGGCTAACTGTTCTTTCAAATCCTCGACATGGCGCGCCTGCGCCGCCGTGCTGACCGAAGAGGAATCGCGCACGCCGGAGACAGCGGCTTCGAGTTTCTCGATCTTCTGCATCGAGTCGGTGCGGAGGCGGTCCAACTGCACATACAGGAAAATATTGGCTGCCAGGAGGACGATCAGTCCACCGGAGAGAAGCGGAATCGCCATGCCGGAACGCTGGGGCGGCTCAACTGAGGTTATGCTCACGTCTGAAACTCCTTTAAGCTTTTTAGTATAGATGGGGTGGAAGCGGATGCGGTTTCATCCAGCTTTCCGGAACGACTCGGCTGGCCGCGGCTAGCGGTCTTCGGCCGGACTTTGGCCGGTTATGACGAGCGGGGGCGGCGGCTTAGCCTCGGCGGTATCGTGCCTGGGGCCAAGGCCCAATGCGATCAGCGAGAGAGAATCGATTCTGCCCGTCGCTTGCAGATTCTGCTCGCGCTGAAACCGTTTGAGTGCGTCGATGCTGGTCTGTCCCCACACGCCGCTCGAATCCTCGGGTTTCAGATAACCCCTGGAGGCCAGCGCCTGCTGAATTTCCTGATACCGCTCCGGCGCTGGAACCATCTGCCGGGGACGCCGGGCGGGCGCCCTTCTGGCGCGCCTGGCGGCAGCGGAGCGGGCCGCAGCCGTTCTCGGGCCGGTGCCCGTAGCCACGCCGGGCTTGGCCGCGGACTTGTGCGCCGCGCTGGCCGACACCGGGCGCCTGACGGCAGCAGGCCTGGCCGCCGCGGGCCTGGCGAGCGATTTCGCCGCCGGCCTGGCCGCCGCCGCCGGCTTCTTAGTTGGTGTTTGCGACGACGCCGCGGCGGCACACACCATTGCCGCAACTAAGGCACACAAAAGCCTTCGCATATCCGATGTCTTAATTCTAACAGGATTTTAACAGGGCACCGCGGTCCTTAGTTACCCGGGATCCTGTCGCCGCGATTGACGACATATGGGTTGGCGTAACCGGGCAGGATGCGATCGTTGACATAATCGTCCCCGGCCCAGACCATGAACCAAGCCCACCGTGGCTCGGCTTTCAGAGCTTCGGCGGAGGGCGGCACGCCGACTTCGCCGAGCGCGATGGGCTTGCCCTCGGCCAACGCCAGCAGCTCGTAATAGGAGTGGTCGTTCAACCGGCCGTAGTTATCATAGCTGACAATATCGACGTACCGCTGTCCTGGGAAGAAACTGTAATACTCGCCGACAGGTCCGGCATTCTCATTCCAGACCCAGATCAGGTTATCCAGATGATGGGCGTAAACCATGCGGGCATAGACCTCGCGGTAGAGTTGCGCCGTGCCGCCCATGCCGGGCCGGCCGCCCCACCAGAAGAACGTGCCGTTGTTTTCGTGCATGGGCCGCCAGAGCACCGGAATATGCGCGTCCTGCAACTGCTTGAGGTAGCCGGCCGCGGTGTCGATGTACTTCTCCCAACGCGTGTGCAGCGGCGTCCCGGGCGTAATCAACTCCGCCCACTGATCGTCGCTGAGGTGGGCCTGCACGCTGCCTTTCCAACTCGCGCCCGGCTGGCCGGGTTCATCCTCGGTGGGACGCATCATGTGCCAGCAGAGATAGATGATGGAACCGGCCTTGGCCTGCTTCCTGGCTTCTTCGATCATGAGGTCGCGATGGACAACGGAATCCTTGTCCTCGCCATCGGTGAAGCCGAAATCGGAACCCCAGATGGCGGGGTACTTACCGGTGAGCGAGTGTACCTTCTCGGTATCCAGATCGCGATGGTTGGGGAAGTTGTGCTGGCCGGAAAGGATGCCGTTGCCGGAGACCGCGCAGATGGTCTTCAACAGCGCGCGCGCTTCCGGCGTCGCATTCGGATTCACCGGCTCGCAATTGTAAGCCGGCTGAGTCTGCGCGTATGCCAGCACGCTCGCGCCAAGCAGGATCAAAGAGGACGTAACGAGTTTCCGCATATGAATGTGCCTTGGAACGCAACGGTACCACGTTTTCGGGCTGGTGGGGCATGCTTCAGCTTGCCCGTTGTCGCCACTATTCGAGTTGTCCGCTTGGGTGGTGGATGAAACCTGGCAGTACTCGGCCGCCGGGATGGAGCGGATGATGAAAGTGCAGGACGTGTTGTTGAAGACCATCGCCAAAGAAGATTAGCCGGTGGGCGGCGGCGGAAATCCCCGGGGTGACGAATCGGACGATGCGCCGCTGGCGGGAGCGGCTCGCGGAAGGACAAGTAAGAAGTTATTTAGTAAGCAATTATTCATTCGAAGCGCTTCAGTCCGCCGACATTCTGGCCGCTGACCCAATCAAACTGGGGAGATCGCATCCCGGCGTTCCCACCGCCGATTTCCGGGCCAACTTCGTGCTGGGGCGGCTGGCCATTCTCGATGGAGATATCCGCTCCGCCGAGAAGTACCTGCTTGCGTCCGGAAAGACAAAAGGGGAACGGTTGGTGAATTCGAACGGTCGCAACATGTCTCTTGCCTACGAATTGTTGAAACGCGGCGACGACCAAAGCAAACAGGTCGTTCTCCAATACTTCGACGAGGTGCGGGAGTTCTGGGGGAATCCGTTTGGACTTAGCGCGATGGACCGGTGGACAAAGCAAATCGAAGCCAGCGACACGCCGGATTTCCAGGTGGACTACGGGCGAACCACTGGATTACGCCGCTGCTCTACCAACCAGCGCCTGGGAGATGTGCGCGTACACCGTGTTCTTCCGGCCGGCAAGTTCCTTCGCGCCGTGCCTCAGCTTGCGGGTATTCGCGTTTCGCCTGTCCGTCCCCTATGGCTTCGTGGGTGCGAGCGCCTGGCGGGTTTCCCGCAGCGTGTTGGTGAGCGATTCGCGCGGCAGGCTGCGGACGATGGGGTTGATCAACCAGCCTAGTCCCACCGGGACGTCGCGGCTGAGCGAGATGGCCTGGCATTCCAGATACACACCGCCATCGCGTTCCTCGAATTTCCAAAACGAATCCAGGCGCCATAGGAAACCGTGGTCGTTGCCGGGCGGTAAGTCGCGCTCGTTGGGGCCGGGATCGTCGACTTGGGAGATGCGCGTGGTGAACGACTTACTATAGGCGCGCGCGCCGTCGAGCCGGCCGTAGTGCACATCGTGCTCGGTATCGAGCGTGACGGTCAGTATCTGCTTCTTGACCAAGCGCAGGAAGATGTGGAAGTCGTCGCCGTTGCGGCTAAGAACGCGCGAGTCGATGACCTCAGGGCGATAGATGTTCTTATGATTGCCGTAGTCCTCGACCATGCGGAGAGCCCCGGCGAGCGTGGCGCCGGGAACGAAAACGGCGCCGGTCCAATCGTGGATCAACCCGTCGGGGATTTCGATATCGCCGGTCTGGTTGGTGGGCTCGGCCAGGATCTTGCCTTCCCTCACCGCGCGCCTGCGCTCGGGCGATGCGTCCACCCACAGGAACGCGTCCGCGCGCAGGCTGGCCTCAAAGCGTGCCTGCGCGGCTTGCATGTACTTATCGAAAGCTTCCACCGTGCGCGGCTTCAGTTGCACTCTGGCCGAGTCCGGGAGACCGGTCAGCAGGAACGCCGCAAGGAAAAACAACGAAGTGTGATGTGACATCGCTCGTCTACTTATTCAGCATGACACGGAACCGTGCGGCGCACGGGCTTCATCGGTCATGCGTTCGTAACGGAACAGCAACAGAACGGCAACGCAAGGATGCGTCACGTTTGCTCCGCGGGTTAGACATAGCTTGCGAGGAATCCGGGCTCGACCATAAGCGCGACGCACCTGGCCGCCAGCCTGGGCAGCGGCGCGCGCAGCGATCCCGGCTTCCTGGATAAGGAGAAACTTCGTGTTCTGTTCGCAATGCAGTACCGTCTTGCCGGCGGGCGCAAAGTGCTGTCCCGCTTGCGGCGCGGCGGTCAGCGCCGCACCAGCTGCGGCCCAGCCCACTTCCGGTGGCCCCATGCCGCCTTCTCTGCACTGGGCGGTGGTCCTCGCGCTTTCCATCGTCACCTTCGGCTTGTTCTGGCTGTTCTGGAATTATCACGTAGCCAGATTCGTCAAGAAGATCGATTCCGAAAGCAAGGCCGTCAATCAGGCGCTCGGGATAGTAGCGGTGGTGGCGCTCCAAGTAGGGATCCGTGTCATCCTCGTCGTTCTCGCCTTTATGGGCAATTCGGATTTCGCCGAGCACGTCGGCGATCTGGACAGGGTCTTCGACGCGGTCATTGCGCTCATCGACATCTTCATGGTCATCGGCATACGCAAGTCGCTGCTGGAGCATTACAACCGGGTGGAACCGATTGGCCTGAAGCTGAACGAAGTGATGACCATCGTGTTTGGCGTCGTGTATTTCCAATTTCACTTCTCGAATATTGCGGCGTGGAAGAAGAGCCTGCCGCAGGCGGCATCTCTTCAAGCCGGCGAGCCCGCCTGTTAGGGACCGCGCCTTCCGGAATCGATCACGGAGAGAACGTCAATGCGTCATTTCACCATGGCTCTGTGTCTGCTGCTCGCCGCCGGTTTGACTTCGTGCATCCGGCCCAGATCGGACGCCGACGACATGCAGGAAGCGGGGAGGGAAGACGAATTTGACGCGCGGGAGCCGCAACCGCCGCCCGTGGTGGCTGCCCGGAATCCCAACGTCGCTATCTGGCTGAATACGGCGGATGGGATGCGGTACGTGTGGATCCAGCCGGGCACCTTCATGTTGGGCTGTTCGCCTGGCGATTCGGAGTGCACCGCCGACGAAAGGCCGGCCCAACAGGTGACCATAGCCGAGGGTTTCTGGATGGGGCAGACTCCCGTCACGCAATGGTCGTTCGAGTGGGTCACCCGCAACAATGTGAGTCACCACAGACCGGGGAACCGGCCGTTTCTGCCGGTGGAACGAGTCACCTGGGACGAGGCCGCCGGCTACTGCAAACAGATCGGCGGCAGGTTGCCGACGGAGGCGGAGTGGGAGTACGCCGCGCGCGGCGGTACCACCGGGGCGCGCTACGGGGACATAGATGCGATCGCCTGGTACAAGGGAAACAGCGGCGGTTTCACCCACGAGGTTGGGCAAAAACAGCCGAACGCATTCGGCTTGTACGACATGTTGGGGAACGTCATGGTGTGGACGGCGGACTGGTGTAACGATAGCCGCCTGCTGCTGGGCTCCGGACTGATGCATAACAAGATGCGGTCGGTGCGCGGTGCTTCGGCGTTCGAAAGCGCGCATAACGTGCGCGTTTCCGATCGCACCATCGATCCGCCGGGGCGCCGGTTCTATGGCGTGGGCTTCCGCTGCGTGGCCAATTTCCCGCAGGCGCCGCATAACGTCCTTTCGACCGAGCCGGAGCCGGGTCCGACGGGCATCACCAGGGTGAACGCGAAGAACGGTTTGAAGTACGGGTGGATCGGGCGCGGAACATTCACGCTGGGGTGTTCGCCGGGCGACACGGACTGCTCGGGCGACGAAAAACCGCCCCAGCAGGCGATCGTCGCGAAGGGATTCTGGATGGGGCAGACCGCAGTCACCCAAGCCGCCTACCAGCGGATCACGGGGAAAAATCCCACGGTTGTGTTTTCGCGAGGGCCGGATCTGCCGGTGGTAAGCGTGACTTGGGCGGACGCCGATTCGTTCTGCCGGCAAACGGGCGGGCGACTGCCGACGGAGACCGAGTGGGAATATGCGGCGCGCGGTGGAATTGCCGCATCCCGCTATGGCGAGTTAGACGCGATTGCGTGGTACGAAACCAACAGCGGCCGGAAAATGCAAAAGGTCGGGCAGAAGCAGCCGAACGCATACGGGCTGTACGACATGCTGGGGAACGTGGAGCAATGGACGGCGGATTTATACGATGCCCATTGGTATCACGAAGCCGCAACGACCAAGCGTACGGTGCGCGGCGGCTCGATATTCAACGCCTCAAAGAGCATCCGTGTTTCCATGCGAAGCGGGCGCACTCCGGACAGTTGGCCCGACGTCGGGTTCCGCTGCGTGGAAGAATAGCGCGGGGCTGGCCGCTGCCCGCGCCAGGCGGGGATTCGGACGCGCTACAGTGATTCTGCCGGACACCCACATTTGGGTTTGGTGGGTCTCTCAGCCCGACCGGCTACGGCCGCCGCATCGCGAAGTTCCGGAGCTTGGTGCCGACCGAACTCTTGCCGTTGGCCGCCGCCACCTACCCCACCCGCCAGCGCAACGGCTTGCCCGCCTCACTCCGCCCCACAAGTTCCAACGCTCCGCTGGCAGTCTTGACGGGAGTGACCTGAACTCCGTTGACCTCGGCGTGAGACACCCGGGCCGCTTGCTCGGAGGGCAGCCAAATGGCGATCTTCCAGGAGCCGGGTTGCGACGGCTGATACCAGCCTTCATAAGAACCATCGTGCGACTTAATGACGCCGACCAGCGGCGATTCGAACTTATACGACTCGACCGGCAAGCCCGGCCGCAACTCTATGCCGCTTTGGGTGAACTCGATGCCGATCAACTTAGCCGCGGAATAGAGCGAGCAGGCGTGCGAATGCAGGTTGAGCACGGGGAGATCCGTGTAGTGTAAGTATAAGTTGTTGACCGTCTCTCCAGGATGTTTGCTCGCCGCCGAGTTATAAGTGTCGGGTCCGCTCCAAACGCCGTACCAAATACTGGGATACTTGTCGGCGTGACAGGCGAGCGAATTCTTCTTCCACTCGTCCCAGGCCATGGCTGGATCGTGCCGCGCCAGAGCCCACACCAGCGTCTGATTGAGAGACGGCCACACGCCGCCGCTAACCGATGTTCCCGGCTCCCAGATAGGGCCCTTGGGAGCGTCAGGCCCCGGATTCATCTGCACCGCGCCAATCACCGACGGCCGCCGCAGCAACTCGTCCATGTTGCGCACCAGCTCGCGGGTCTGTTCGGGCGTGATCGCTCCGGCCAGCATCGCCCACGGCTGCTGCTCCAGCCACAGCGTGCTCTCTCCCACCCAGCCTAACTTAGGTCCGAGCCACGCGCGCCGCAGCCACTTACCTGTCCATTGCCGGGCCGTCGCCGCGCGGTGTGTCTCCGCGCTTTGGCGCACTGCCGCCGCCAGTTTCGTATCTCCAACCACGTCCAGCAGGCGGGCGTAGAGATCGAACACCCAGGCCGCCATCGCTGAGTTCAACACGCTCTCGCCCTGCGCAACGCATTCGTCGAATGCCGACTCTGCCCAAACGCCGACCAGGCCGTCGTTCCAATCGTCGTTGAGCATACGCATCACGCCGTGCGCGCCCACGCCTACGTCGTCCACTTCATGCCGGTAGCATTGCTCAAGCAACTTACGCACGCGCTCCTTGCCGGTAGTAGGTCCGTAAAGCGGCCAAGTCGGAATCTCAGCATCGAGAAACGCTATGTCACGGGAAGCGAGCACATACTCGCTCGTGGTCCAGAGCAGCCATAGCGGCATATCGCTCGAGTTATCGGTGACCATCGGCGCAACCACACCGTGGCCTACCATGCCGTATGGTATCGATCCATCCGGGCGGACCTCTTTCAGAGTGTAGCGCAGTACCGTCTTGACGATCTCCGGATCGCTAAACAGGAAGGGAAGGCAATGTTGTAGCGGGTCGCGAGCCGCCCCATGAAATCCCCATGAGTATTGATAGATGCCGTTCTGGTTCAGAATATGTTCGTGGAAGTAATCGTCATAGGTCAAACTGCTCCGGAGACAGTAGTGATTCCAGATGGTCTCTCGCTCGACCCACGGGTCTGAGCCGACGCTGAAACGCATCCCACTCTTCTTCCACTCGGTACTCGAATCCCGCCAAACGCTGGCCGCGCGCGGACGGTATTTCGCAACCAGCGAATCGAGATCGAAACCGGCCGGCAGATAGCCGTAGAGGAAATAGAGCGTCGTGCGCTGTCCGGGATCGGGATGGATATCGCGCTGCAGGAGTAGTGCAGTGTCCGGACCGCTGGCCGCGATGTCTCCGTCCAGTTCGCGGCCAATGCCATCCGGCATCGCCGCGCCGCCCTGCCCGAAGAACGCCTTCCCATTGGCGCTGTAAGCGCGCGCCGGCGCATCGAGCGAAACCAGGAATGTCGCGGGCGGGTTGACGTCGTCAATCGAAGCCTCGGGCACGGTCTCCGCAACCGGGGCCATGAAATGGCTGGGGTGGGCAGCGAGGTTCGCGTTGAAGCGCCTCCACGCGGCATCTTCCTCCGGCTCGCGCCCCAGGAAGCGCTTGGACTCCACCAGGCCGTGGCCGCCGGGGGCGAAACGAACGCTATGCTCGAATCGCTGGCCAAAGCGACGGCGCAGATCCGCGCAGTTCCCCAGACCGGCAAACTGCTCCATGTAAGAGCGGTAAGAGAACTCATAGACCAACGTGCCCCAGTATTCGATCCAACGCAGCGCGGTAGGTGCGCCGCCATGATTCGTAACCGTCACTTGCGAAACCAGCACGGGATCGTCGCCGAAAGGCGCGCCGATCACCTGGTCGATGCTATAGTTGCCGCCCGTCACTTTCTTTCGCAGATAGCCGGCGCCGAACACTCGATCGAAATTCGCGCCGCCCGCCGGATACAGCGTGCTTAGCGTCTCGTGGCCGTCGGTAAGATAGCCGAAGCCGCCAGAGAACTGACTCGACTCCGGCACGTAATCGTTCAGGAACTTGGGCCCGCCTTCATCCTGACGGACGCGCACGTGGCCGTAGTTGGAGACAATAGCCGTGATCCGGTCGTTGCCCACCTGGTGCACATGGTCGGTCCTCGAAAGGATGCCGGGAGTCACCGGAGTGACGGCCAGTGGATCCGCCGTCTGATCGCAGGTGTAGTGAAACGCCGGCAGACCGAACTCATCCTGCACCCATTCGCCAAAATGCCCCGATCCATACGGCTTCGCAGCCGCGCCATTCGGGCCGCCCGTCAGCGCCGACACCGCGCCCGGCGCTGCGATAGCCCAGCCGGTGGCAGTCATCACGAAACGTCTGCGATCCATGGTCATAAGTCCTCGCTCTCTCGCACGGCGTGCGGTCCAATCCCAGGAGCCCAATTGTAGCCGACCCATGCAGCCGCACGCCCGTCCGCCACTCTACAATTGTATGGAGGGCCGACCGGCGTGGAGAATTCGGAAATCGCGGACGTGTTGGAGGAGACGGCGGACCTGATGGAGATCGCCGCCGAGGACGGGTTCCGCGTCAACAGCTATCGCAAGGCCGCGCGGACGGTGAAGGATTATCCCGAGCGCGTCGTCGACATCCTGGCCGACCCCGCGCGCAAAGTCACCGACATTCCGGGCATCGGCAAGGGCCTCGCGGCCGTGCTCGCTGAGATCGTCGATCATGGCTCCTGCGAGCGCCGCGACGCGTTGCTGCAGAAGTTTCCGCCCACCACGCTCGAGTTTTTGAAGATCCAGGGACTCGGGCCGAAGAGCATCGCGCTCATCCTCGAGCACTACCGCATCAGCACTATCGACGATCTCGAGCGGCTGGCGAAGGAGGAGAAACTGCGCGTGCTGCCGCGCATGGGCGCCAAGCTCGAAGAGAAGGTGCTGCGTTCGATCGCCCAATATCGCATGCGCAGCGGGCGCTACCTGCTGAGTTACGCCGATAGCATGGCCACCGAATTGGAGGCCGTTCTGCGCGGCGATGGCGTCGATAGCGTCACTCCCGCCGGCAGCTTCCGGCGCGGACGCGAAACAGTGGGCGATCTCGACCTGCTGGTCACCGGGCCGGAGGCGGCCGCCGCGCTCGATCGCTTCGTCGCGTACTCGCGCGTCGAGGAGGTGTTGGGCCGCGGCGAAAATAAGGCCAGCGCCAAGGTGGGCCGCGAGGGCTTGCAGGTGGACGTGCGCGCCCTGCCGCCGGCGAGCTTCGGCACCGCGCTGCAATATTTCACTGGCAGCAAGGATCACAACGTCGCCCTGCGCACCCGCGCCGTCAGGATGGGCCTGAAGCTTAGCGAGTACGGCCTGTTCCGCTCGGAAGGGGCCGCGCGAGTGGCCGGCGAGACCGAAGCCGGCGTTTACGAAGCGCTCGGTTTGCCGTGGATTCCGCCCGAGCTGCGCGAAAACTCGGGCGAGATCGAAGCCGCCGAGGCCGGCCGGCTACCCGAGCTTGTCGACCTCTCCGACATGCGCGGCGATCTCCACATGCACACCGTCGCTACCGATGGCCGCGGCACGCTCGAAGAAATGGCCGCCGCCGCGCGCGACCGCGGCTATCGGTACATCGCCATTACGGATCACTCGAAGGCGCTCGCCATGGCCAACGGCCTGGACGAGAAACGCGTCGTCGCCTTCGCGCGCCAGGTGCGCGAGATCAATCGCGACGGCCCCGGCATACGCATCTTCTCCGGCATCGAATGCGACATCCTGAAAGATGGCGCGATGGATCTCGCCGATGACGCGCTGGCCGAACTCGACCTCGTGATCGGCAGCGTGCACAGCCACATGAATCAGGAATCGGCCGAGATGACAGACCGCCTGCTGCGCGCGCTCGCCTGCCCGCACCTCCGCGTGCTCGGCCATCCCACCGGCCGCATTCTATTGCATCGCGATCCGTTCCCGTTCGATTTCGATCGCGTGGCCGCGGAGGCCGCCGCGCGCGGCGTGTGGCTCGAAATCAATGCGAGTCCCGAGCGCCTCGACCTGCACGCGCCGCTCATCCGCGCCGCCAAGGCCAAGGGCGCCCGCTTCACTATTTCGACCGATGCCCATCATCCGCAGCAGCTCGCCAACATGCGCTACGGTGTGACCATGGCGCGGCGCGGCTGGCTCGGCAAGACCGATATCGTGAATACTCTCGCGGCCGGCGATTTCGCCGCCGCGCTCCGCAAACGATTATGAAAATCACCTCGTCCCGTGAAGTGTATAAGTGCAGCCTGTTTCGAGTGACCGAAGACCGCGCCGTCGACGCGAAGACCGGCTTCAAGATCAAGCGTTCGATTGTGCGCCATCCCGGCTCGGCCGTAATGATGGCTGTCGACGACCACCGGCGCATCCTGCTGGTGCGCCAGTACAGGCTGCCCGCCGGCCATTATATGTGGGAGCTGCCGGCCGGCCGCCTCGATCCGGGCGAGAAGCCGCTCCAGGCCGCTAAGCGTGAGCTGATCGAAGAGACCGGCTACCGCGCGAAGCGCTGGACCAAGCTCGCATCGTTCTTCGTCAGCCCCGGTTTCGTGGATGAACGCATGACCATCTACCTCGCCGAAAACCTCACCGCAGGCATCGCGACCCCGATGGACGACGAGCGCATCGAAACCCGCTGGTTCTCCGAGAGCGAAGTCGAGAAGATGATTGACTCGGGCAAGCTCGAAGACGCCAAGAGCATCGTCGGCTTCTACCGGTGGCAGAGCCGGAAATGAGGCTTTGACAGAGTAACCAGAAGTGGTTACCGTTGAAGCAGTAGGGACTGGTTGAGGAGTTTGTGACAAGATGCGGTTGCTCCATAGAACCAAGTCTTACAATCGGAGATCTGCGAGGCTGAAATGGAACCCTACTTGGCATTATTCGAACCCGACCGTAAGGCTGGCGGTTTCGTGGTGACATTCCCCGATTTCGGCTACGGCGCGACGCAAGGCGAGACCGCGGAGGAAGCCACCGAGATGGCGCAGGATCTTCTGATGCTGACCATCGGTGACTATGTTCGAGAGTCCGCCCCATTGCCCACACCCAGACGCCATCGCGGCTCGAAGTTCCGTCCCGTGCCGCTGCCGGCCCTGCAAGCCGCCAAGGTCGATCTCTACACTGCGTTTCTCGATTCGGGTTTGATCAAGGCCGAGTTCGCCCGCCGGATCGGCATACCCAAGACGCACATCGATCGCCTATTCTCGCTGAGACATCACTCCCGGCTGGACCAGATTGAATCCGCCTTCGCCGCACTCGGCAAGCGTCTCCACGTCGAAGTCCGCAATGCGGCGTAAGGCTTGTGCGGGCTCGGCATCCGGCCCGCCGGCCTCAATAGCGCCCGCTATAATTGCGCAAGCGGCCTTGATCAAGACGGTTGCGTCCGAAAGGGGTTAAATGCGCACGGTCGCGTTATCTCTATTAGTGTTCGTCTCCCTGCTGGCGCCCGGCGGTCTCGCGGCGGCAGACGACAAGGAGCGTGACGATGTAGTTCGCGACGCCACCCGGGTTGGTAGTGGCGTGACTATCCCAGTTCTCATCCACAAAGTCAACCCGAAGTACACGTCGGAGGCGCGGGACGCCCGCATCGAAGGAGTGACTGTTCTGTCCGCCGAGGTCTGGCCCGACGGAGCGACACACAACATCAGGGTGGTTCGCAGGCTCGATCCCGGTTTGGATCAAGAGGCTATCAAAGCGGCGACCAAATGGAGGTTCCGCCCCGGCACAAAGGACGGCGTACCTGTCAAGGTTGCAGTTACGTTGGAGGTCAACTTCCGGCTCCGATAGACGATACGAACTTGATCGGCTTGGTCTATTTCGGCGATCCTATCGGACCGCCTCTCTCCAATAGATCACCGTCCCTCCCGTCCGCCCAACTTCGCGATAATTCGCGAACCACGCGCATAAGTCGGGATAAGTGCCAATCGCAAGGCGCGGATTGTACAGTCCCAACCCATCCAGGATGAAAGTCGGTGCGCTGCGCACTAACCCCGCGCGCCGTTCTCGTGGTGCTTCGGTTTCGACTGGCGTGGATTGCGTCAGATGCCGGTCGGCGGGGACGCCGCTGAGTGGTTGCGAATCGAGATACATGGTCGCTGCGGGCAGACCCGTGTAAACGTAATCCTCCGGGCGGTATCCCCAGACGAAGAGCGTGTCGCCCGGCTTGGCCATCGTGCGAACCAGCGCGGCGGCGGCGCGGCTGTCGCGATCGATCGCCGTGTCGCGCCACTCTTCGCCGCGTGCCGCCGTCACATACGATGGGCCGAAACGCACGAGCGGGATCAAGAGCAGTAAGCAGACGGCGAACAAGGCACGGCCCTTCAACATTGCAAATCCGCGCGCAGCTAGCATCACCACCGCCGGTAGCAGCAGGAAATAGTAGCGCGGGAAAAAGCGCATGCCGGCAGTCACCCCCGCGAGCGAAATGATTGTCCACGCAATCCAGCGCAGCGTGTCAGATGATGCAACCGCTCCCTGACGGTCGCGGCTCCGATATGCGTTCCACACCGCCGCCGCCACAATCGCCGCGTGAAAGCCCGCCCAGCCGAGCGTGCGTACGATGCCGTTGTGCACGGGCGCGTCTTCGAACGGGCGCGCCGCATACACCCGCCCCCAGCGCCACACCTCGTCTCCATACGCCGCCAGCGCGCCCGTGCCCGCCAGCCACGCCAGCATCGCCGCGCTCACGGCCGCGAAGCCGGCTGCCATGGCGACCGCGCCCGCCGGGTTCCATATCAAGCACACCAGCGCCACCAGCGCGCCTTTCGGGTTGATCCAGAACGCCACCGCCGCCAGCGCCCCGCTCCAGAACGGACGCCGCCGCGCCAGCCAGACCGCCGCCAGGTGCGGCGCTACCATCAGCAAGTCCGACGCCACCGGGATCACCGCCGAAGGCAGATCGAAGCACAGCGAGAATCCGAGCAGCGCCGCCGCCCAGCGCCCTTCGCGCTCGCTCCACAGTTCGCGGCCGAACGCATAGGCGATCCGGCATGCGACCAGCGAATAAAACGCGCCGAACAGCCGCAGCGGCCACCCAGGCAGCGCTCCGAACAGCAGGTACCCGAGCGCCAGCAGCGGAGGCTTGTCGAACCAGAGGTCGCGGTATAGCGCTCTGCCGTGGAGCATCTGCTGCGCTGCGGCGAGCGGGTACGCGTCGCCTTCCCACAGTAGCCCCACGTGGCACATCCGCGTGGCCACCAGCGCGGCAGCGAGCATCCACCAAAACAGTCGCGATTGGCGCAAGGTCAATTTGCAGTATAGACCGGCTGGGGCAGCCGTCCGCGCCACCACTTCCCCCGCCTCACTTGAAAGCCCGTCACCGACTCGCTATAGTAGGCAAAGAAAAAGCGAAGCGTGGAGGACATCCAGCAACAACTCGCCCGGCTGCGCCAGCGCCTCGCGCGCATCGACGCCAAGTATGCCGACGGCCCACCCGCCGCGCCCGCCGCGCGCCGCTCCATCGAGCAGTTCGTCCCCGGCGAAATCGTCCGCACGCCGCACGGCGAGCACTTCGAAACCGAAAAACTCTGGGAGCGCCACCGCCGCCACGGCAGCATCGACATTTCGGATCTCGCCGACCTACCCGCCGACCTGCTCGATTCGCTTTCGGGCGGCGCCAT
>PMKM01000245.1 GCA_003157745.1 Bryobacterales bacterium
ATTCCCTTCCGTTCAGACTATATCCGAAAGTCTCCGCCTTCACAAAGGTAAGGGATGGCGTCGCCTGGATCATAAACTCGCACGTATCCGGGTCGGTTGTGCACCTGGAGTTCGGGGCGGCGTTGGGAATTTTGGCAGAATAATACTCACCCGTTACGCGCGGTCCATCGACCGTATAGACATAGAAGCCGATCGTACGCAATTCCTGAGACACCTTGGCCTGACGCGAGTGGCCGAATACTCCCACGTTGTACTTTTCGTCGTTCGAGGGAACATTGGGCCTGTAGAACTTGNNGTCATGCATGTGATCGTGGCCCTGCATGTAGTACCGCACACCGTTCTTGTAGAGGGCGGTAATGAAAGCATTCTGATTGAGACCGCTCTCGGCGGGATCGTTGCCAAACAGGGTGTCGACGTGGTTCTCGCTGATCAAGCCCTTGTGGCCGAACACGAAGGCGTGACCGCCCGCCGGCTTGCCGGCCAGCGTGTCGCTGATCCAGGGCACCTGCTGATCTATCGTCAGGTCCGTCTTTTCGTTCTCCTTCGCGTTCAGCGGAGAGAACTGGTCAAGCAGGATAAAGCGGGCGTTATTGTAGTCAAAGGAATAGGTCAGTCCGCTCCAGTCCAGATTATGCGTCTTGGTGGGGTCCGGCGTACTGAAGTTTGTCCCGATGGTGAATGGCGAGCCCTCCGGTTTCGGGAATGGCTGCGTGGCGGCATCCGGATTGGGTATGGCAAAGACGCTCGCCGGGGTGGCGTTCATACTGCCATTCTGAGTCTGCGGGTAGAGGTTCTTGAACACGACACCGGAGAGGCGGTGCGCGTCGTGGTTGCCGCGGAGCGGGAAGAAACCGATTCCTGCGTTGTAGAGTTCCTGGGCGAAGGCGGCGCGGACTCCTTCTGCGTTCGTTATGGACTCAGCGGTAATGCCGGTCTTCTTGTCACCGAGCTTGTCTACAAGATCGCCAACTTCGACGACGAACTTTACCTTTTTCGCGATGAACTGCTGGTTGATGGCCTTAACAATGTCGACGGAGCACGAACCCGGGTTCTTGCCATCGTCAGGAACGCCCCACTGAGTGTCGGACATTACGCCGAACTTCCACGACTGCGCCGATGACGCGGAGACAGCCACAAAGATGAGCGAGAGTGCGATCGTCACTTTTCTCATGTAGGAACCTTTCATCGCCACTTACCTGCCGACTACCAGAACGGCAAAGGTGCCGTTCTTAATGGTCTTCTTCGGCTTCAGGGCTGGGTCGCTGGCTGGCTCAACCACCACTTCGGCGGCGGGGAGGAATATCTTACCGGTGTTACCATCGAAGGCCATCGTCTTGGCGCTGGCCTGGGTGGACACGGTCTGTACCGTCTCGTATTTGTCGGGCGACACTTCGTGAATCACGTTGAGTGTGCCGTCGCCATTCGAAACGAAAATCATGCCCTCTTTGCCATTGAATCCGGCGGCATCGGGCCCCTTCCCGATCGGAACGCTCGCGATCGTCTTGCCATTGGTCGCGTCCATCACCACCAGCACCTGGTTATGGCACGCAATGAACAGCCGGTTATTCTTGCGATCCATGGCCAAGCCGGTAGGTGCCTTGCCGCCATCGATCGGGAAACGGTGCTTCACTTCCAGGGTCTTGGGATCGAAGGCCACGACTTCGGACGTATCCTCGAGATTGACGTACACCAGGCCGTCGCTCGAGCTCACGATGCCCTCTCCGTCACCCTTGGCTGCGACCGTGCCCACTACTTTGCCGCTATCGGCATCAATCGCCGTGATGTCGTGCGATCCATGATTGTTGGTGAACACTCGCCCGCTGGCCTTATCGAAGTGAATGCCGTCGGGCTTTTGGCCAACATCGATCTTCCTGATCAGAGCCAGAGTCCTGGTGTCGAACATAGACACCTTGTTCTCTTTGCCGTTGCTGGTGAATCCGTGCCCAAGCGGTCCGGCGATTGCAATTCCATGAACGCCGGGTGTGTCTTCGATGACGCCGACACTCTTGCCTGTGTCCGCGTCGAGCACATTCACCCTGACTCCGTGCGAAACATAAAGCCGGCGGGCGGCGCCATCGACCGTGATGTAGTCCCATCCCTCCGTACCGCCGATTGTGTAGCGACTCTCCACCTTGTAGCTTGCCGCTTGCAGGCCCAAAGCAAGGGCCAGCGCGACGAACAGTTGGCGAATAGATGCAGATTTCATCTGTGCTCCTTTTGTATTTTAGTGCGGAAAGTCCTTGCCCTTCCACATTGCTGTAAACGCATTCTTGAGGTCTTCGGAAATGACACTATAAGGTCCCAACCTAAAGCGAACCTTAAGATCCCGGTCTGTTACACAAAATTCACGGCGAAATGACGCTTTGTACAAGCGGGAAGGGCCAGACGACAAACGACTGTCTAATGAGGCTGCAAGCGCACGCCGATGGCCGTCGGCTAAGCCTCGTGAGTTCGACGCGAATTCGCCAACTGTCCACCCATGGCGAGCAGTCGAAAAAGTTACAGGATTCATCGCAGTGTCATCCGCTATTCACTCCCTAGACACAGCCTGCCAGATAGAGTGCACGTATATTCCTGTTTTAGTCTGGAGGTTCGCTTTGAATCGACTGTTCTTGTTCCTATCGCTTATCGCGCTTCCGTTGTGTGCGCAGGATCGTGCCGGCATTAGCGGCACGGTAACGGATCCTTCGGGAGCGTTGGTCTCGGGAGCCGCAATTGAGGTTGAGTCGGCAGCTACCGGCTTCCATCGCGCCGCCGTGACCGGTGACGCCGGGCTCTATGAAGTGACGCCGCTCGGCGTGGGCGTGTATTCGCTCAAGATCAGCAAAACTGGGTTCAAGCCCGTCACCATCGCCGGCGTCGACCTCCGGTACGGAGAAACCAGGACCGTCGATGCCAAGTTAGAAGTGGGCGCGACCTCCGATGCAGTCGCGGTCACCGCCACCGCCGAGGCGCTCAATCGGACCAACGCCGAAGTGGGCGGCGTCATCGAGTCCGAGCAGATCAAGGAAATTCCGGTCAGCGGCCGCGACTGGGCCAGCCTAATGCTGCTGGCACCCGGCGCCATCAACTACGCCGATGGCAGCCAACGCCAGATCCGCTTCTCCGGCCATTCGCTGGACGACAGCAACTTCACCTTCGATGGCGTCGACACCAGCGGCGTGCAGGAGCAGACGCAGAAGGCCAATGCGCGGCTCAACATCGCGCTCGATTCGATCGCCGAATTCCGCGTGAGCACCGCCAACTACACGGCCGAGAGCGGTGCGGCCGGCGGCGCGCAGATCAACGTGGTGTCGAAGACCGGCACCAACGAGTATCACGGAAGCACGTTCTACGCCGTACGCAACGACGCGCTCGACGCTCGTTCGCCCTTCGACGGCGCGACCCTGCCTCCATTCACGCTGAACCAGTTTGGCGCCAACTTCGGCGGCCCCATTGCCAAGGATAAAGCGTTCTTCTATGCAAACTACGAAGGCCTGCGCCAGAGCCTCGGCGAAACCTTCGAGAACTTCGTGCCAAACGCCGCCGTTCGAGCGCAGGTACTGGCCACGTCGCCGGTGATGAAACCGATTATCGACGCGTACCCGATCGGGCAGACGTTGGTGGACGCCTACACCGACATGGTTTCCAAAGTGGCTACAGATACGGTCCGCGAAGACGCCGGCATGTTCCGGTTCGATTACCGCTTCAACGACACGAACACAGCGTATGTGCGTTATAACATCGATAACGCCTATAGCGACAGCCCAAGCGACGCCCTGGGAGATCACGAAGTCATCCCGCTGATTCCCACCAACCTCGTTCTCGAGTACCTGCGCATCTTCTCTCCGACCGTCGTCAACGAAGTGAAGTTCGGCTTGAACCGCGCCAATTACCACGACTGGACCTACGGTACCGCGCCGGTCGCAGTGTCAGCGGCGAACTATGACGGGATAAGCGACACCGCGCTCGATACCGAGGTTGGAACCACGTTCTCTTACATCGATAACGTGACATGGAACCATGGGCGCCACACACTTAAGTTCGGGGTCGACTTCCGCCGCATCCGCCTGGACAATTCCGGCAACACGCTGACCACGTCCACTATTGACTATCCGACCGTTGCCGACTTCATCAGTAACTCCGCCGATACCGCCACATACCTGAAGGGAGAGGGTGTGGTTGGAAACCGGCGCACCTTCTATCAGGGCTACGCTCAGGATGAGTTCAAGGTGTCGCCGACCCTGACCCTGAACCTGGGTTTGCGCTACGAGTATTATTCGGTAGCGCACGAGATTCTGAATCGGTCGGCGGTGGTGGACATCCTCGGCTGCGGCGGGTTCTGTCCGAAGGGCACGCCCTATTACTCGCCCAACACCAGGGACTTCGGACCACGTCTGGGTCTGGCGTGGGCGCCCGCGGCGTTGCACGGCAAGACCTCGATCCGCTCGGGGTTCGGCATCTACTACGGCGGCAACCAGAACGACGACTTCAGCGATGCGGCGGAGAGCGCCGTGCCCCGCTACTCACTGACGTCGGACGAATTCCCCGCCTTGGCCTACCCGCTGACCGCGTTTCTCGATCCCGCCAACCAGCTTTACAGTCCGAAAGCGATCGCTCGCAATCGGAAAGACCTCTCTTACAATGAATGGGATCTGGTGGTGCAGCAGCAATTGCCGCAAGACTGGCTGGTGCAGGTTGGCTATACCGGTTCGGAAGGCCACCATCTGTTCGATAAGTACACCGTCAATCTGATCAACCCAGTGACCGGCAAGCGTCCGCTGGTCGGCTTCGGTTCGTTTGGTTTGAAAGCCAACGACGGCAACGACAACTTCAACGCGCTGCAAACGTCTCTGCACCGCAGGTTTACGCGCGGGTTGCTGTTCCAGATGAACTACATGTATTCGCACGGCATTACGGACGCTTCCATCGGATCCGGCGAATCCGTCGGCTTCCAGGACATGGGTTGCCGCGCCTGCGACCGCAGCAGCATGAGCTACGATGTCCGGCACACGATGACCGCCAATGCCGTTTACGATCTGCCGTTCGGACACGGCAAGCAGTTCCTCAACGGCGGAACGGCGGCGAAGATCTTCGGCGGCTGGAAGTTCGCCGCCATCGCCAGCGCGCGCACAGGCCTGCCGGTTAATATCACGATGACGCGGAAAGCGGGCGCGCTGCTGGACGGTAACACTTCCGGCCAACGCCCCAACCTGGTCCCCGGCGTGCCCATCTACGCGGCCAACCAGACGATCAATAACTGGTTCAACCCGGCCGCTTTCTTGCTCCCCAAGAACGGCACGTGGGGCAATCTCGGCCGGTACATCGCCAACGGGCCCGGCATGTCCGAGATCGACAGCTCGCTGCAGAAGAGATTCAGAGTGACCGAGCGCCTTGCGCTGAACTTCCGCGCCGGCGCTTACAACCTGCTCAACCACCCGGTTTACAGCATTCCATCGGGTAAGATCGGTAGCTTGGCCGGCAATCCGCCGTCGGTCAGTGGCAGCTTCGGAACCATCACGAGTATCATTAACACTGGCGCTGTAGGAACGGGTGCGCCTCGCCGCATCGAGTTCATGTTCCGGGCCGAATTCTAGCGTCCCGTCTCACAATTTCGCGTCAACATTCCAATGGGCCGGCAAGCCAGCCGGCCCACTTCATTTAGAACGACAACCGAATCTGCATTTCCAGGCTTCGGTTGTTGGCGGTCTCAAAGAAGCCTTCTCCGTTTGGCGCACCCGCGATCTGATTGGAGCGGCCGAACAGCGGCGACGTGATGTCGCCGACGATGGGACCCGAGTTAGTGTGGTTGAGTAAACCCCGATGGAGGTGTTTCACGGGATCTTATCCAGGATAAGTAAGTCGGAGCTGGGTAGGCAGGTTGCCCACCCGGCTCAAAGGCCAACCGGAGTTAGCGTGATTCTCTGATGACCGCTGTCAGATCTTCCATTTGATCGGTCGAAATGAAATCGGCGTGCGCGCTGACGGCAGCCTTCCAGCGCGGCATCACTTTGTCTTTGCTTCCGAAGTTATAGTCTTTGTCCCAGCCCTTGTTTTCGGCTTCGGTGTATCCATCCAGGCAATAGAACCCGACGAAGTAACCCAGACGATGACCGTAGTTGACGAAGCTCTTCAACCGTGCTTCCGCTTCGGGCGTCCAATCGCCCGAACCAGTCTCGCCACCCTTTTCGACGAAGGCCCAGTTGGTGCCGAACCACCGGTGATAGTTGTCCGCCTTATGGGGAATCAGTTGTTCCGGCGTGAGCGTCGACAGCAACGCAATGGCCTCCGCTTTCCTGTCTCTCGGAAGCTTGTTCGGATTCTCGTCGAACTTGGGAACCGAACCGAATACGCGAATCTTCCCGCCCACCGGGACATCGTCATAAAAGAACTTCTGTTTGATGTCGTTCTGTTTGTCTTCAACCAACACCATCAGGGGCTTCAGCTCGAGCGCCGATTGCACGTTGATGTCGCTCGTCTTCTTGGCCGTTGTTAGCCAGGCATCGTATTTGTCGAGCACTTGCGAGATGGCTGCCAGGTGCTCCGGCGGATCGTTCTTGATGTCCAGATACAGCGTGATGAGCGGCCAGTTCCCCTTGTTTCCATCCTTCAGGGCCTTTTCGATGATGGGCTTCACCTTCGGGAAGAAGTAGGTTTCGATTGTCGGATCTTCCCCCCCGACGTTCCTGGCGCCGTGAATCTCCAGCGACTTCCCGTCGACCCAGGCCAGGTCCTGCTCGATGACCGCCGGCAAACCGGCGGCCAGGGCCCGGTCCAACCGGTCGGCATACTTGCCGTGATCGGGATAGGCGTTGTGCGATAAGATCACGGTGCGGGACCCCGGGGCGTAGATCGCCGTGACCTTGGCGGACAGGGCGGCCGTCACAATCAGGCCGGCTCCGGCACAAATGGCGATGAGATGCGTTCTTTTCAAGCGTGTTCTCCTTTCGGGTTGCGTACCTCCGGATTTAACCATCCCAACCTAAAAAGAAGCTTAAAAAACCGTTGTGTCACTAGAAATTTATCGTTCCCGGTCTAAGATTCCGTTATGCGCGTTCTGGTGGCGGAGGACAAGCCTCGCATGGCGCGTCTCTTGCAACGGGCTTTCCAAAGCGAGGGCTACGCCGTTTCGCTTGCATTCGACGGAGATCAGGCGCTGGCCATGGGAATGGCGGGCGGACTGGACGTCATGGTGCTCGATGTGATGCTGCCGCGCCGCGACGGCTTTGACGTGATCCAGAACCTGCGCGCAGCCAAACAAACCGTCCCCACCATCATGGTGACGGCGCGCGACACGATGTCCGACGTCGTGCGCGGTCTCGACGCCGGCGCCGACGACTACCTCACCAAACCTTTCGCGCTCGACGTGCTGTTGGCGCGCGTGCGTGCGCTTTCGCGACGTGGCGTGCCGACCTACCCCGCCGACCTTCGCTTCGAGGACCTCTCGCTCGACCGCCGCACCCATCAGCTGCGGCGCGGCGACAGGGTGGCGTCTCTCACGCGCATCGAGTACCTGCTTCTCGAGACACTAATGCGGCGTGCCGGCTGCATCGTTCCCCGTGATGCACTGGTGGAAGCCGGTTGGGGTGGAGGCGCCGAAGTCAGCGACGGAACGCTGTACGTGTTTATTCGTTCCCTGCGCGTCAAGATTGCGCAAGCAGGTGAGCTGCAGTTGCTGCATACCGCGCGCGGGATCGGTTACACCATGCGGACCGAGGCCCCTTGAAGCGAAGGTTTTCGATTTCCTTGCAACTGACCGTGTGGTTTTCCGCGGTCTTCCTGACCGGGTTTATCGTCTTCGGCATGGTGATGTGGCTCGATCTGGCCCGCTACACGTCAAGTGGCCGTAGCCGCACGCTGGCACGCCGCGCGTCACGCCTGGTCGAGCTACTGCGATCCTCCGTGAACGCCTCCGACGGTCAGCGCGCCTATCGCTTCTCCGAATTCGCCGATGCAACTCCGGAAGGGAACCTGATCCAACTCCTTGACCGGCGCGGCTCCCGCTTGCTGCCAGTTGCACTCGTGCCCCCCGATTACCCGTGGCCGAACGCGGCTGGCATCGGAAAGGATCGCTATATTGAAGTGGTTTATGCAGAACGGCATTACCGCATTTTCGAGCACCCGGTGATTGTCGGCGGGCAATCCTTCATGATTCTTGTTGGCGGAAGCCTGGAAGACAACCGCCAATTGATGGCCCGATTCTCGACCGGTCTCGAAGCTGCCATCCCGGCGCTGCTGGCGGTCTCGGCGCTCGCCGGATACCTGCTGAGCCGCCGTGTGCTGGGTCCGATTGGCAGGCTCACCAGCGCCGTGCGGTCCATCAGTATCGGCAACCTGTCGCGCCGGCTTCCCATCGATCAGACGGGCGACGAGATCGCGCGCCTGGCCGAAACCTGTAACGACATGCTGGCTCGCCTGGAAACCGCCGTGGGACGAATCAACCGATTTACCGCCGATGCCTCGCACGAATTGCGTAGCCCCATTTCGTTTATCCGCGCCACGGCCGAGTTTGCGCTGCGCGACCCCCACCTGGACGCGGATGCCGCCGAGGCTCTTCAGGAAATCCACGCAGAGGCGGCCGAAGCTTCGCGACTCATCGAGGACATGCTTATACTGGCGCGCGCCGATGCCGGGCATCCCGACCTGGTTTTCGAACCGGTGAATCTGGCGGAGTTAGTGCAGGAGGTGTGCGACAAGGTCCGGCCCTTCGCGGAACTCAAGCAACAGGAATTTCTTGTCTCCGGCGCCTCTGACACTGTTGCCGGAGTCCTCGGCGACCGCTCGCGGCTGCGCCGGCTTGTCTGGATTCTGCTCGATAATGCGGTCAAGTACACGCCGGAACGGGGCCGGATCGAGACCGTTCTGGAACGCGACGGAGAACATGCCCGACTTCGTGTTAAGGACAGCGGCATAGGGATCGCGCCGGAGCTGCTGCCGCGCGTCTTTGAGCGTTTCTTCCGCGTCGACCCTGCCCGCAGCCAGGTGGATGGCACCGGGCTCGGATTGGCGATTGCCAAGTGGATCGCCGATGCCCACCATATTGTACTTTCAGTCGCCAGCATCGAGGGAGAAGGATCCACCTTCAGTGCGGAGTTCCCACTGAGTCGCTAACCTGTGTTTCGTTCTTCATCGCCTTCGATAAGACTTCAGTGGTGACGCGACCACCGATCTGAATGTGGCTTCGGCGGAGGCTGGCGGAGTCCTCAAACTGGCAGGTCCATCACAGGCGCTTCGCCGCCCGATAGTGTCCGATAATTCCAGATAACGCCCTGCGGAAATGCCGCTCGGTCCTTTGGGACAATCGCCGTTCAGCCGTCTACCACGTGGGCATTCGAGCAATCATGCCGGTCATCCTGAGACATGTCGCCACCCTATGAACAGCGCCGCGAAGTCAAGCGCGGGAATGCTGCGCGCGTGCGCGAGCTCCTGTGTGACGGCGCGGAGATCGACGCCACTGATCGGACCTGCAATCGCGGTTTGGCCGCGCGCTATAATCCGGTTTCCGATGCCACCTGTACGGCGGGCGGCGGACCGTTGCGGGGAAGAGGCGCGGGCCGCTATCGAAGCTTTTCTCGCGAGCGCCCGGCAGCCGGCGCTGCTCGAGCCGGGCGAGGAACTGCTCCCGCTCGGCGAGGGGAACTTCGCCCTCGAATTGCGCGGCGCCCGCCTCACGTTGCAGGCCTGGGACCGCACGCGCAACCTCACGCGGCGCGTCGTGAGCATTGGCATTGCTTCGGCCGGACGCCTCGAAATGGTGGTCGAGCATTTCGCCCGGCGCGAAGGACGCATGTACCTGCTCGACCTGGCGCGGCCGTCGGGCGCGGAGATGGGCCGGCGCAGCGGCCGGCTGGTCTTTCGCGAACGCTTCCGCCTGTTTCTGCGGCGCCAGTTCCCGGAATGGACGCTGGCCGAACTCTCGACCGAGCCGAACCTCGAGCACAGCCTCTCGCCCACCTTCCCGCGCGCGTTTCTGCGCCACGGGCAGCACGGGTGGGCTGCCATCGCGTGCCCGGAGGGCGGCGATGCGGCTGGCGTCGTGTCGTTCGGTTTAATCTGGCTCGCCTACCTGCGCCACCGCGAGCCGCGGGTCACGGTGGAAGGGCTGGCGATTTACCTGCCGCAGGGGCAGGAGCGCGCCGCCGCGTTGCGCGTGCTGTGTCTCAATCCTTCGGCGGCGCGCTACGAACTGTTTCGCTATTCGGGCGAGGACTTCGTGGCGCCGGTCGATCCGCGCGATCACGGCAACCTGGATACGCGCCTGGAGCCGTTTCGCCGTCCCTCGCCGGACGTGGCCACGCGTTGGCAGAGTGTCGCCGCGCTGCCCGGCGTCGAACAGGTGCTCAAGAGCGGAGGCCGCACCAGCCTGCGCGTGCGCGGCGTCGAGTTCGCCGAACTCGATGGCGACGATCTGCGCTTCGGCTTGGGCCGGCAGCATTCGGCCGGCGCGGACGATCTCGAGCGGATCGAACGCGTGGCTAGCGAACTCGCGCGCGCGCGGTCGCCCGAGGCGGCGGATCGCGATCATCCGCTCTATCGCCAATACCCGGAAGCGTGGCTCGAATCGCAGGCCCGCGCGCATTTGCAGGTTCTCGATGCGACGCTGCGGCCGCAGCCGGTTTACGGACAGGTCCCCGCTTTCGTCGGGGGCGACCGCGGCATTCTCGACCTGCTGGCGGTGGATCACGCGGGCCGCTTGACGGTGGTCGAATTGAAAGCTTCGGCGGATTTGCATCTGCCCATGCAGGCGCTCGATTATTGGATCCGCGTGAAGTGGCATCTGGACCGCGGGGAGTTTGGGGCCGCCGGTTATTTCCCCGGCGCTGAACTGGCGCCCGAGCCGCCGCGGCTGCTGCTGGTGGCCCCGTCGCTCGAGTTTCATCCCAGCACGGAGACCATCCTCGAGTTCCTCTCGCCCTCGATCGACGTCGAGCGCGTGGGGATCGGAGTAGAGTGGCGGAAGGGATTGCAGGTGATGTTCCGCCTGGCCGGCTGCGAGCGGCCCCGCTGACTTTACGCTGAACTCTCAAGTAGGGGGACAGTTCAGGCCAGGTCGCACCGCGCGACAACCGCGAAGATGAAAATGTCAGTCAGCCGCATACTTGGACTCAGTAGGTTGCGGGCATTTTCAGGAGAGACGCATTTTGCGGTGGACAACGAACAGTTACCAGGATGGTTGTCAACGGAAAATGCGTCAGGAGTTTTTTCAGTTTCGGAACGGTGGAATGCCGAAGAATCGTTGGGAGATGATCAGCAGTTTCTCGCAAAGGATGCGGAGTTTCATCTTCTGCCCCAGGAAGGTCGCCGCGAAGTAGGCTGCCGCCGTTACCAGTACGACTAAGTTCTTCAGCCGGCACCTTGCGCCCAACTCGGCCACACCTCGGCTGACATTCTTCCGGTCGATGACAAATCGTCTCCCCGTGGAGCGGATGACGAAGCGCTCGTGCCTGTTCGGCAGGGGTTCCAGCAGTTTCTTGCGATCGCCGCCCCGGTCCACCGTCCAGATGCCACGGCCTTGCGTGTGTGCTCGGACCAAGTCGATGACTGTTCGGCATCAAGGCGTCCGATCCGCGTGTCTACCTGGGCGCGGCCGTCGTGCTCGCCGTGGTAGCGTTGATCGCCGCCGGCGTGCCCGCCTGGCGCGCCGCACGCATCGGCCCGGTCCCGGCCCTCAAATACGAATAAGCGGACGCAAACTTCGGCGCGGAAGTAAGTAATCTCACCGATTGAACTTGACACCCCTTATCCGCCATCCTTAGGCTTAAGACACGTTCCATGCACTCGAACCGCCTGGCCCTCGAAAAGAGCCCGTACCTGTTGCAGCACGCGCACAACCCGGTGGACTGGTACGCCTGGGGCGACGACGCCTTCGCCAAGGCGCGCGCAGAGGATAAGCCCATCTTTCTTTCGATCGGCTACTCCACCTGCCACTGGTGCCACGTGATGGAGCGCGAGTCGTTCGAGGACGAGACCATCGCCGCGCAGCTCAATCGCGATTTCGTGTCGATCAAGGTGGATCGCGAGGAGCGCCCCGATGTCGACCGCGTCTACATGTCTTTCGTGCAGGCCACCACCGGCGGCGGGGGTTGGCCGATGTCGGTCTGGCTGACGCCCGAATTGGAACCGTTCTTCGGCGGCACTTACTTTCCACCAGACGACCGGCGCGGCCACGCCAGCTTCCCGAGCGTGCTCACGCAGATCGCGCAGGCGTGGCGCAGCGACCGCCGGCGCATCGCCGAATCGGCGCGTGAGGCGCTCGCGCAACTCGCCAGACAATCCGCCGCCGCTGCCGCGCACGCCGGCCGCCCGGCCATCGATTATGCCATGCTCGAAAACGGCTTCAATCTTTTCCGCCGCGCCTACGATCCCGAAATGGGCGGCTTCGGCCAGGCGCCGAAGTTTCCGCGGCCCGCCGTTTTCGAGTTTCTGCTGCGCTACCACGCCCGCACCGGCAACCGCGAGGCGCTCGAGATCACCCTCCACACGCTGCGCAAGATGGCCGAAGGCGGCATCCACGATCAACTCGGCGGCGGCTTCCACCGCTATTCGGTGGACGAACGCTGGTTCGTGCCGCATTTTGAAAAAATGTTGTACGACCAGGCGCAACTCGCCACCACGTATATCGAGGCCTTCCAGATCACCGGCGACGACTTCTTCGCCCAGACGGCGCGTCGCATCTTCGATTACGTACTGCGCGACATGACCGCGCCCGAAGGCGGCTTCTATTCGGCCGAAGACGCCGACAGCGTGATCAACGACGAAGATCCCACGCGCAAGGGAGAAGGCGCGTTCTACGTCTGGTACGCCGACGAGATTTACTTGACCGTTCCCGCGCCGGCGGCTGCGTGGTTCGCGTACCGCTACGGCGTGGCCGAAGGCGGCAACGTGGTGGACGATCCGCAGGGCGAGTTTTCCAGCCGCAACATTCTCTACCGGGCAGCCACGGTGGAAGAAACCGCGGCGCAGTTTGGCCGGCCGGTGGAAGAGGTCCGCACCGCGCTCGCCTCCGCCGAAGCCACGCTGCTCGCCGAGCGCGCCGGCCGCGTTCGTCCACAACTGGACGATAAGATTCTCACCGCGTGGAACGGGCTGATGATCTCCGCATTCGCCCTCGGCGGTGCCGTGCTCGACGAGCCGCGCTATCGGGCCGCCGCCCGCCGCGCCGCGGATTTCTCGCTACTCCGGCTTTTCAATACGGAGACCGGCCAGTTGCTGCGCCGCTATCGCGCCGGCGACGCGGCCATTCCCGGTTTTCTCGAAGACTACGCCTTGTTCACCCAGGCGCTGCTCGATCTCTATGAGGCCCAATTCGAACGGCGCGACCTCGAATGCGCCGCGCGCCTGGCCGACAAGCAGAGCGCGCTGTTCGAAGATGTGGGCGGCGGCGGGTTCTTCCACTCACCAGCCGGCGATTCGAGCCTCGTCCTGCGCCTGAAGGAAGATTACGATGGCGCCGAACCGAGCGGTAATTCCGTCGCGATTCTCAATCTGCTGCGGCTGGCCCAGTTCACCGGCCGGGCCGATTTTCGCGCTTCCGCCGAGCGCGCCCTGGGCGCTTTCGCCTCGCGTCTGGCCCACATGCCGGCGGCGCTGCCGGCCATGCTCACGGCTTGCGAGTTTTACCTGGCCGACCCGCGCCAGATCGTCGTCGCGGGCCCGCGCGACAATGCCGCCACCGGCGACCTGCTGCGCGCCTTCCACGCCCGCTTCGTCGCCAACCGGATCGTACTGCTCGTCGATAACGACGAAACTCGCCGCGCGCTCGGCCAGGGCATCCCCGCCATCGAATCGATGCAGCCAGTCGACGGCCGGCCGAGCGCTTACGTTTGCCGCAATTTCACCTGCCAGTTGCCCGTTGCCGAGGCTGCCCAATTGATCGAATTGCTACAATAAAGACGCCAGCGCCAAATCCACATAAAGGAGGACTTATGGAAAGACCCGGAGCTACCACTATGCGAGGCAATCCCCTGACTCTGGTCGGGCCGGAACTGAAACCCGGCGATGCCGCTCCGGGTTTTAACCTGGTCGATGGCGCGCTGAAGCCGGTCACGCTGGCCGATACCGCCGGCCACGTCCGCATCCTCAGCGTGGTGCCTTCGCTCGATACGCCGGTTTGCGATGCGCAGACCAGGCGTTTCAACGAGGCCGCCGCTTCGCTGCCCGGTATCGACATTATCGCCGTCAGCATGGACCTGCCCTTCGCCCAGAAACGCTGGTGCGGCGCCTTCGCCGTGGACAATGTGAAGATGCTCTCCGACCACAAGGACGCTTCTTTCGGCTCCAATTACGGGACGCTGATTAAGGAGCTTCGCATCGAGAGCCGCGCCATTTTCGTGATCGACCGCAATAACCGGGTGTGCTACGCGGAGTATGTCAAGGAAGTCGCCGATCATCCCAATTACGAAGCGGCGCTGCGGGCGGCACGAACGGCGTTCGACGCCAAGGACTGAAGCCGCGCCCGTCGCACGCGCACGAGGTTTCTGCCACTGAGCCCTACCCGACCAACTGCGGCGTTGCGTACCGAGCGGGTGCTGAACCGCGCGGTGGAGAGCCCGCTTGTGCGCGGCGGACTGGTGGTGGTGGCGGGCCTCGTCACCGGCAACCTGCTGGGTTTTCTGCGCGTGGCGCTGACGGCCTACCTGCTCGGCACGCATAGCCGCGCCGATTCGCTGGCCGTCGCCATGGGCCCCATCGACNNTGCGCGTCTTCGCCCGCGTGCTCGCCGCCATCGCGGTGGGCGTCGTCCTCGCCGCGCCCTGGCTGATGCGGGCTCTTGCGCCCGGTCTCGATCCGGTCTATTTCGCCGACGCCGTCCTCAATCTGCGCATCTTCGCGCTCTCCACCTTCGCCGCCGGCTCCGCCGCCGTCTATTGCGCGTTTCTCTATACCGGCCGCCGCTTCGGCCCCATGGCTTTCTACCAGGCCGTGCTCAACGTGTGCACCATCGCCGCCGCGCTCGCCTTCTGGCGCGCCTTCGGGGTGCATGCTTTCGCCATCGGCTATACCACCGGCGCCTTTGCCCAACTGGCCATCGTGTGGTGCGCCGCGCGGCGCGATCTGGCGCGCACTTCCGCCGCCGAACCCTGCGCGGTCTCCTGGCGGGAAATCGCGGCCAAGCCGGCGTTCTTCGTCGTCTACGCGGCGGCTCTCGGTCTCAATATCGTCTTCACCCGCGCGTATGCCACTCACGCCGGGCCCGGAATGGCCGCCGCTCTCGATTACTGCATGCGCGGCGTGGGCGTACCGCTGGCGCTGCTGGTCAGCCCCATTTCCACGTCGCTTCTGCCCGAAATCAGCCGCCTGCGAAGTCTCGCCCGCATGCGCGACGCCTTCCGTCTGATCGATCGGACGGTGGCGCTCACCGCGCTCGCCGCCGTCGCCGGTTGCGGCTGCGCCATCCTGTTTCGTCGCCCAGTGATTGGAATTCTCTTTCAACGCGGCAGCTTCACCGCCCAGTCCACCCACCTGGTGGCCGCCGTGTTTCTCGGCATGGGCCCCTCCATGGTCGGCTGGAGTCTGATTGAAGTGATGGCCCGCTCCCTGTTCGCGCTGGACCGGCCCTGGCCGCCCGTCCTCGCCGCCGTCGTTCCGCTGCTGCTCAACGTGGCGATCACGCTCGGTCTGCACTCCTTCCGGCCCGAATGGATCGGCCTCGGCGCCAGCGTTGGCCTGATCGCCGGCTTCGCCGTCCTCTTCGCCCTGGCCCTCATCGAGCGCCGCCGTTGGCTGGGCCCGGCGACCGCGCCAGAGAGCGCCTAGCGCCGCGAGGCAGTTCCCCGTCACGGTTACACCAGCACGGTGAAGGCGTTCTCGGTGCGATGGACGGGGCGATAAAGCGTGTCGCGCTCGACCGGCGTGCGGCCGGCTTTGCGGATCAACTGCAGGAGTTCGGCGCGGCGCAGGCCCTGGCTGGTGGTGGCTCCGGCATCGTGGTAGATGCGCTCTTCGACGATGGTGCCGTCGATATCGTCGGCGCCGAAGCGCAGCGCGATTTGCGCCATGCGCGGCGTCATCATCACCCAATAGGCCTTGATGTGCGCGATGTTATCGAGCATGAGGCGCGCGACGGCGATGTTGCGGATGTCGTCGAAACCGGTGGTCCTCGCAATGTGCTGGAGCGGCGTGTTATCGGGATGGAAGGCCAGCGGGATGAAGGTCACGAAGCCGCCGGTTTCGTCCTGCAATTTGCGCAGCTTCGTCAGGTGATCGACCCGGTCGCGCTCGTTTTCGATGTGGCCGTAGAGCATGGTGCAATTCGAGCGCAGACCGAGCTGGTGCGCGGCGCGCGCGGTTTCAATCCAATCGTCGCCATCGATCTTGTGATCGCAGATGATGCGGCGCACCGTCGGCGCGAAGATTTCGGCGCCGCCGCCGGGTAGCGAATCGAGGCCGGCATCGCGCAGGCGCTCGAGCGTTTCGCGAACGCCGATCTTCGTGCGGCGCGCCAGGTAGGCGATCTCGACCATGGTGAGCGCCTTCAAATGCACGCTGGGAAAGCGCGTCTTCAGGCCGCGCAGCATTTCGCAATACCAGTCCAGGGTCAGCTCGGGATGCAGGCCACCGACGATGTGGAACTCGGTGACGGCTTCCGTGTAGCCCTCGCCCGCGCGCTGCCAGACCTCTTCGAGCGACATGGTGTAGGCGTTAGGATCGCGCACGCGCTTGCCGAAAGCGCACAGGCGGCAACTGGCCACGCAGACGTCGGTCGGATTGATGTGGCGGTTGACGTTGAAGTAAGTGGCGTCGCCGTGCAGTCGCTCGCGCACCAGGTTGGCGAGGTAGCCCACGGCGAGAATATCGGTCGAGCGAAAGAGCGCGACACCGTCGTCGAAAGACAAGCGCTGGCCGGCCTCGACCTTCTCGCGAATGGGATTCAAAAGCGGGTCTTCGAAGAGGACTTGCATGTGATCAAACACCCGTTCGGCGCAGGAAGATATCGGCGGCCCAGAAACTCAAGAATACCACGCCCACCCAGCCATTCATGGTGAAGAAGGCGGCGTCGACGCGCGAGAGATCGTTCGCGTGGACAAGCGAGTGTTCATACAGGAGCAAGGCGGCGACCACGGCGACTCCGGCCAGCGCGAGCACGCCCAGCCCGAGCGAAGAAACCAGCGCGAGCAGGCACGCGATCATCGCCACATGCAGAAGACGGGCGACCCAGAGCGCGCCCGCAATACCGAGCAGGCGGGGAACGCTGCCCAGCGCTTCGGCGCAATCGAATTCGTAATCCTGGCAGGCATAGATGACGTCGAAGCCGGCAGTCCAGGAAGCGACGGCGGCGGTGAGCCAGAGAATGCGCGGATCGAGCGAACCGGCGACGGCGATCCAGGCCGCGGCAGGCGCTATGCCGAGCGAGAAACCGAGCACCAGGTGAGAGAACGAAGTGAAGCGCTTGGTGAAGGAATAGAAAAAAAGGACGGCGAGTGCGAGCGGCGCGAGATGGAAGCAGAGCCGGTTGAGGCCGCCGGCGGCAAAGAGAAAAACCGCGGTGGAAGCGGCGACGAAGCCCCAGGCGAAACCGCGCGAGAGCAGCCCGGCGGGAAGATGGCGCATGCGGGTGCGCGGATTGCGGGCGTCGATGTCGGCATCGACAAGCCGGTTGAACGCCATCGCGGCCGAGCGCGCGGCTACCATGGCGACCACGATCCAGGCCAGCTTGGCGCCGGCCGAGGGCACGTGGAACCGCTGCGCGCGGAAAGCCAGCAAGGCGCCCACGAGCGCGAAGGGCAGCGCGAAGACCGAGTGCTCGAACTTAATCATCTCGAGCGTCAGGCGCAAATGCCGGAGGAGACTGCGGGGGCGGGACGGGCTGCGAAGCGATTGCGACATGTGGCTGGAGCCGGCGATCGATGGCTTTCTTCCGCCCGGAAGCGGGCGTTGGCAGTCCTGCTCTTTCCGGTATTTTACCGCCGCGACGGCGTGTTTGGGTACAATGATCGAGTACCGGCGTGCCCGGCTTCGCCAAAACGTGGCGGCGCGGAATCGACCGGAAGAGCGTCGCCCATGCTGGAAGCGTGCACTATAACGGACCTCGGCTGCGTCCGCGGGAACAACGAGGACTACTGCCAGGTAGAAACGGAATTGGGCCTCTACGTTTTGGCGGACGGAATGGGCGGAGCCAAGGCGGGCGAGTGCGCGTCGCGGCTCGCGGTCGAAACCGTGGTCGAGATGGTGCGGTCGGCCGATTTCCGCGATTCGCAGGCGCTGTTGGCGGCGGTCGAAGAGGCCAACCGGCGGGTGTGGGCGGCGGGGCAATCCGATAGCAGCCTGGAAGGAATGGGCACCACGCTCGTCGCGGCGCTCGAAACCGCCGATGGCCTGGACATCGCGAGCGTCGGCGACAGCCGGGCGTACCTGTTGGATTCTAACGGACTGCACCCGATTACCGACGACCAGACGTGGGTGAACGAAGTTGGCCGGCCGCTGGGGCTCGACGAACAGACGCTGCGCCGCCATCCGATGCGCCACGTGCTGACGATGGCGATTGGGGCCAACGGGCCGCTCACGGTGAACTGCTACTCGGTAGCGATCGAGAGCGGATCGCTCGCCCTGATCTGCAGCGACGGGCTGCACGGGGTGGTGGAGGCGGAGGAGTTGCAGCGAATCCTCGCCGCGGGCAGAAATGGCGCGCAACTGGACGACATCTGCCGCCAATTGGTCGAGGCGGCCAAAGCCGCTGGGGGCCCCGACAACGTTACCGTCATTCTGCTGAGAAAAGCGGCCTGACCGACGCACAATCTAGACACGGGTGAACCACGTGTCTACGCTCCTGACTAAGAATTTCAGCGATATTGAAAGATCCATCCCCGGCGGCTGCGGTTTTGGACCCGGTTGGCGGGCCGGCGGCTCGGTTCTCGCGCTGGCGGCGCTCTGCCTCACGGCGCATGCGCAGGTGGCCATCCTGCAAATCCGGGTGACCGGCGGCGAAGCATCGGTACATGCTCCGGGCACGCGCGATGCACGGCCCATCGCGGTCGAAGTGACCGACGAAACCGGACGCCCGGTGGAGGGCGCCGCGGTCAGCTTCCACTTGCCGGACCAGGGCCCCAGCGGAAGCTTCGTCAACGGGTTGCGCACGGAAGTCGCGGTTACCGACGAACGCGGGCGTGCGGTGGTGCGCGCGATTGAATTCAACCGCGTGCCGGGGCGGTTCGAAATTCGCATCGTGGCCTCGAAGGAACAGGCGCGCGCCGGCACCGTATCGTTCCAGTACATCGCCGGCACGTCCGCGAGCGGCGCGGTGGCGACGGCGACGGCCAGGAGCCACTGGCATCCGCGCAAGAAATGGTTGATCGTTGCCGCGGCGGTGGGCGTGGGGGCGGCGGGTGGAACCTTGGCGCTCAGCCGCTCGTCGTCGTCGGCGGTGGCGACAAGCGCGCCCGTGCTTTCGATCGGCACACCCAGCGTCACAGTTGGCAAACCATGAAGCGATGGCACGGCGCAGTCCTGGCGCTGGGCCTGCTGGCTCCGGCCGCGAAGGCCCAGTTCAGCCTGTATCGGGCGTCGTGCACCGCGGGACAACCGGTAATTCAGGTACTCAGGTTTCCCACGGCATCTCCGAACATGCCGGATCCGGTGACGTTCTGTCTGCTCAATAACACCAGCAGCCCACAGACGGTGACGCTGCTCACGGTGAGCGGCGTGGGGTTCACCCTGAGTGGAGCGACGGCGCCGGTGACCGTGCCGGCGGGCGGCACCGTCACCTTCGCGGTGACGCTCGAGGGCGCAACGGCCGGATACTATAGTGGAGCGCTGAACATCACTGGCGTTTCGCCGGTGCTGCTGACGGCGAGCGTGGCGCCCGGACCCACCTATGAAGTGCAACTGCCGTCCGGCACCGCTGTGCTGAGCGCCGCGCCGGTGGACTTCGGCAGCGTGCAAGTGGGATCGAGCGCGACGCTGAATTTCCTGGCGGTGAATCAGACCACGGTCAGCGTGACTGTGGATACGATCGGCGTAGCGACGGGAGATTTCGCGCTGGCCGGCGTGTCGCCCAGCGGCACTACCCTCGATCCACAAGACAGCGCGAACTTCACGATCGCCTTCACCCCGACAGCGGCCGGTGCGCGGACGGCAGTACTTTCGATCGGCTCCTGGCAATTCACGTTGACGGGAACCGGCGTGGCGCAGCCCCCGCCGCAGGCGCCGTTCAGCCTCTACCAGGCGTCGTGCGGCGCTACCCAAACGGTTGGCGCGCAGTTCGACTTTCCAACTGTCTATCCCGACACGCCCGAGTCCGCCGCGTTCTGTCTCTCGAATAACACCAACCAGACCGAGACCGTGGCGGTGCTTTCGGCAAGCGCGGGATTCTCGATCCCGGATGTGGCCGCGCCGATGACGTTGAAGGCGAACTCGAGTGTGCAGTTTACCGTCGCGTTTGCCGGCGCGGCTACGGCCGGGTCCTACGCCGGCACGCTCGACGCAGCGGGCATTTCGGTGGCACTGACGGCAAATGTGATGCCGGCGCCGGTGCTGCCCCCCCTCACCTATGAAGTGCAACTGGCATCGGGAGGGGCGTACGCGCAGATCGCCGCGCCGGTGGATTTCGGCAGCGTGCGGTTGGGGTCGAACGCGGTACTGAGTTTTCTGGCCGTCAATCAGACGGCGCAGAGCTTGGCGGTGGATTCGATCGGCGTGACCTCGGAGGGCGACTTCTGGCTGGTTGGGTCGTCGCCCGGCGGCGCGGCGCTCGCTCCGGGGGCGAGCGCGGGGTTTTCAATCGCGTTCAGTCCAACCATCGCCGGCGCGCGGACGGCGACGCTGTCGATTGGCGCCTTGCCATTCGCGTTGACGGGGACGGGCGTGGCCGCGCCACCGCAGACCCTAACGCCGGAACTGACGGTGACGACCGAGGCGCAAAGCGCGCAACAGGGCACCGCGAAAGTAAGCCTCAACGCGGTGGCTGAAAGCGCCGGCTCCGGCACGGTCACTCTGTCGTTTCAATCGCTGCCGGCGAACGAACTGGACCCCGGCATCGTCTTCGCCAACGGCACCAGGGCCGCGGCATTCACTTTCAATGCGGGCGATACGGCGGCTAACTTCGGCGGCGCGGCGAGCGCGGCGTTCCAGACCGGCAGCACGGCGGGCACGATCGCGTTTGAGGCGCAGATCGGCAGCCAGACCAGCCGGCAGAGCATCGTCATCGCGCCGGCCGCCATCGGGATCGCCGCGGTAACGGGCACGCGCCAGACCTCGGCAGTGACGCCAGGAGTGACCGTGGACGTCACCGGCTTCGACAACACGCGCACCGCCGGTCTGCTGACGTTCACCTTCTACGATGCGAGCGGGAATGCCCTCCTGCCCGGCGCCATCAACTACGAAAGCGCCAAGGCGTTCAGCAGCTATTTTGCCGCCTCGAACGACGGCGGCCAGTTCGCGGTGTCGGCATATTTTCCGATCGTGAACGGAAGCGCGTCGCAGGTGAGCGCGTTCACGGTCGCGCTGACGAATTCGGTGGGAACCACGACCAGCACGCACGTGAGTTTCTGAGGCGCGCCGGCGCTGCCGCCTCTACCCCAACGCCTGCTCGATATCGGCGACGATGTCTTCGACCGCTTCGATGCCAACCGACAGGCGCACCAGGTTATCGCGAATGCCGACGCGCAGGCGGTGCTTGGGGGCGAGATCGCGGTGCGAACTCATCGACGGATACAGAACCATACTGTGCACGTCGCCGAGCGAAGTCGAGTTCACCACCAGTTGCAGGCGGTCCAGGAAGCGGAAGATTTCCGGCCGGCCGCCATCGCGAATTTCGAAGCCGATCATCGCGCCATGGAGACCGCCCAGGAACAAGCGGCGGATGGCGGCGGCATCGGGATGCGCCGGGTTGCCGGGGAAGTGGACGCGCTCGACTTTTGGCTGAGTGGCCAACCAGGCGGCGACGCGGTCGGCGTTGGCGCACTGGCGCTCCATGCGCAGCGGAAAGGTCTTGATGCCGCGCATGGCGAGGTAGCTCTCAAACGGGCCGAGCACCGGGCCGACCACGCGCGCGAGCGTGCGCAACGCATCGAAATGAGCGGCGTCGGCGACCACCGCGCCGCCCAGCACGTCGCCGTGACCGGCCAGATACTTGGTCAGGCTGTGCACCGAAAAACTCGCGCCCAGATCGAGCGGCTTCACCACCATCGGCGTGGCGAACGTGTTATCGACCACCAGCGCGGCGCCGGCCGCGCGCGCGATTTCGGCGACCCTATCGATCTCGCCCACGCGCAGCAGAGGATTCGAGATGGTCTCCATCAGAATGCATCCCGGCTTGGCCTCGTCGACGGCAACGCGCACCGCGTCGAGATCGCAGACATCGACCAAACGGACGGCGACGCCGCGCTGCTCGAGCACATTCAGCAACAGCTTGGTGGAGGCGCCGTACAGCGCGTCGGCCGCAACCACCGAAGCGCGCCGGTCGATCAGCGCGGTATCGACGGCCATCTGCACCGCCGCCATGCCCGAAGCGCAGGCCAGCGTGCCGCGGCCGCCTTCGAGCGCGGTCACCAACTCCTCGAGCGCCGCCGCCGTGGGATTGTCGTAGCGGGCGTAACAGTAGCCGGCCTGCTCGTTACCGAATACGCGGTCCAGCTCCTCGGTGGTTTCGTAGAAGAAACTGGACGCCGTGTAAATCGGGGCCGTCACTGGAATCGCCGCGGGAGCCTTCTGTCGATCGCCCGCGTGAACCGCCTGAGTGTGGATGTCCACGGCTATTTCCTTTTCCAGCGCACGCCGGATTTGGTGTCTTCGAGAATGATGCCTTCGGCCAGCAATTGGTCGCGAATCTTATCGGCGCGCGCGAAGTCGCGCGCTTTCTTGGCGGCAGAGCGTTCGGCGACCTTGGCTTCGATGGCGGAATCGTCCGCGCCGGCATCGGCGCCGCTAGGCTTGAGCACGTCGAAGATGGCGTCGAATTGTTCGAACAGGCGCTCCGCGGCGGCGCGGTTCCCGGCGCCAAACTCGCCGGCGTCGATGGCAATATTGGCGTCGCGCGCGTATTCGAAAACGGCGGCTAGCGCCTCGGCGGTGTTCAAATCGTCGTCGAGGCCGGCCGTGAAGGCCTGCGCGGCGGCTTCGGTGCGCGCGGTCATCTTCGCGTTGGCGCCTTCGGGAAACTGGTCCGTGTCCAGCCGCAGCTTGAAATTGCGCAGCCGGTCGATAGCCATCTCTGCCGCCTGCAGCCCGTCGAAGGTGAAGTTCAACGGCTTACGATAGGGCACGCTCGCCAGCAGATAGCGAATCACTTCCGGCTTATAACCGCGTCCGATCAGATCGCGCAGCGTGAAATAATTGCCGAGCGACTTGGACATCTTCTGGCCTTCCACCATCAGAAACTCGGCATGCAGCCAGAACCGCGCGAACGGTTTGCCCGTGAGCGATTCGGATTGCGCAATCTCGTTTTCGTGATGGGGAAAAATCAGGTCGACCCCGCCGGCGTGTATGTCGAGCGTCTCTCCCAGGTACTTGATGGCCATCACGGAGCACTCGATGTGCCAGCCGGGACGGCCCGGACCGATCCTGGTGTCCCAACTGAACTCGCCTTCCTTGGGCGCCTTCCACAGCGCAAAGTCGCGCGCGTCGGTCTTTTCGTATTCGTCCACATCCACGCGCGCACCGGCCAGGTTGCCGCTGAAATCGTTGTGCGACAGCTTGCCGTAGCCGGGGAAGCTCGCGATCCGAAAGTAAGTCGAACCCTCGCTCGTGTAAGTGTGCTCGGTGGCGGTGAGGCGGGCAATCGCGTCGGCCATGTCGCCGATGTGGTCGGTGGCCTTCACCAGGTGCTCGGCCATATCGAGGCGCAGCGTGGCGCAGTCTTCGAGGAACGCCTGCGTATAGACGGCTGTGTATTCCTGCAGGCTCTTCTTCTCGGCCGCCGCGTTGCGGATGATCTTGTCGTCCACGTCGGTGATGTTCATCACGTGGTCCAGGCCGTAGCCGCTGGCCCGCAGCCAGCGCCGCAGAATATCGACGAAGGTGAAGGTGCGAAAGTTGCCGATGTGGGCGTAGCTGTAAACCGTGGGCCCGCACGTGTACAAGCGGACGGTGTTGTCGCGCGCCGGGTGGAACTCCTCGACGCGTTGCGTGAGTGTGTTATAGAAGCGCAGCGCCATAATGTTGGGGAAACTTCATCGTAACATTGCCCGCGCCGCCGCTCACCGCGGCAAGAAATCGACGAACTTTGCCGTACAGGCATTTTTCGCGCCGGAACGTGCGCGGCAGTTGATCTCACCTTTTGGTTGAACGCGGCGTCACCCCGTCGTGGCGGGTGTCCTAGGCGGCGGCGAGGCCGGCCCAGCAGGTCGCGGCGAACATGGCAGCGATGGGTTTCATGTGGATTTAACGATTGTCGTCCAATCGGTTTACCCACGCCCGCTTGCGCACGGGTGCGGATTTCGCCATAATACGGCCAGATCGACTTTACAATCGAATCCGGCAACCGGGAGGAGATCCGCCTTGCGAAGTACTCTGGTTTCGGCCTTGGCAGCGTCGGCAGACCCATCGCACCGCTTCCGCGCCCGCCGCTTCCTGGCAGGTCTCTCGACCGACGAAATGCGATTCATCGCCGAGTATCTGGGAGCCTCGGTCCTCGAGGCCGATCCAACATCGTGTTGTTCGCGCGCGGAACTGGGAGAGCGCATCGCCAGGTTCGAAATCGCCTCGCCGCACGCCTGCCATGCGTGCCCCGACCTGGAACATAAGATGATCGTCCTGCTCGAATTCCTCTGCCGTTCGCATGTGCGCCAAGCCCCTCTGGCGATGCACGCCGGCCAGGCGCAGTGGTCGTAACAGGGCAGCCTCACCATCCATCTATCCCGGCGGATCGCGCCGCGGGCCATGCTTCTTCGCTCCTACGAAACTAATGCGCGCCCAACGTTAGAATCGCGGTGTCCGCCCCGCGCGTACCCGCGTTCTACTGCGTAGCTGGAACGTTCGCGGCTTCGTCGAAGACCGCGGCGAAGAAGTCGCGCGAGCCGGGCGAACAGCCGATGTGGAGAGTATCGCGACCGACTTGGACGAAGCCGAGGTAACCGTCGTCCCCGAGATCGTCGAGGATGAAGCGCAGGCATTCCAGTTCGAGCGGAGGCAGGCCGGAGTAATCGATATCGAAGACCTGGCCGGAACTGTGCGCCGCTTCGTCGCGCCGGTTCTCTAATTGCGCCAGATCCTCGGGCGACACCAGGGCCGTGACCGGGAACGGGCGGAACGCTTCCTGCCCGGCGCCGGCGGCCTCCAAAAGGCGGCGTGTTTCGTAAGCAATGTAGATGAGGGCGCCCAACGTGGCGGGCGAGGCGGCGGCAATCTGCTCGCGGTCGTCGGAGGGGGAGCCGGCAAGGCGCAAGGCGTAGCCGAAAAAGTCCGGCCTAATGACAGGCTTCGCCAGACGCTTGCCAAAGTCGGCGCGAATGTCTTCGTCGGAATGGTAAATCAGGTCGTCGCGCCTCAGCCACACCGACAGACGATGCGGCGCGCGGCCGACGGTATTGAAGTCGCTCTTATTGGCTTGGGCCAGTTCGGCGAATCCGCCCGGATCGGAACGGTAGAGAGCGAGTAACTGGGCGGCGCAGAGGATGCGGAAATAGTAAGTGGGCGAGTAATCGCGCTGCATCTGCTGCTGGATGGCAAGATAGAGCTCCCGGTTCCAGGCGGGACTGGAGGAGAAGTACATGCGCGGCACGGTGATCTCGCCGGAGGGAATGCCGCGCGCGCGGCGGGTCAGTTCCTGCATCTCGCCCACGCAACCCTGCCCGCAGTGGTAAGCGAAGATGGCCCAGTCGCGTCCGCCGAAGGTGCGCTCCATGCCGGCCAGATAGCGGGCCGCGGCGGGGATGGCCAGCTCGGGCATCAGCCGCTCGTCGCGCACCAGCACCGTGTAAGCCGTGCGGTGAGTGACGGTCTTGTACTTCGCCTTACCGCCGGCGCCCTTGACGCGCACCTTCACCTTGACGTTGCGGTAGCGCGTTAGGCGGCCGGCCTTCAGGCCCATGCTGTGCGCCGTATCGAGCGAGATCTGCATGATGCCGCGCGGGCTGCCAGCCCAGCTTTCGGCGCTGACGTCGCCCCAGCTTTCCAGGTACGCGATGGCTTCGAGCACGTCCTGCGGGAAGCCGCTGGCCGCGGCGGCGGAGCGGAAGATGGCTTGCAGTTTGGCGTCGCCGGTGACGCGTTTGGCGCCGGCCACGGCCTTGGGGTCGCGCATGATAATGAACGTCTGCGATTCGACCATCAACCGCGTCCGTTCGGCCAGCGCGTCGCCAGAAAGGCCGTCGCGGTCCACGCCGATCCCGGCCAGCCTATGCTCGGGAACGAAGGAGCCGGCCTGGCACAACGGGACCAGGCAAAACAGAAAAAGAGCCGCGAATCTCATAGCTGCTTCTAGTGTAGTGGTCCGGCGAGGCGCGGCGGCGCGGTCACAGGGTGCGATTCTATCCGAAGGCCCACTCTCGCGGCCAGTGAATCAGAACTCCTTCACCGGTGCAGCCTGCTCCGCCCCCACGCGGCCGGCGGCGATATCGGCAATAAAATAATTCTCGCCGAGCGTCGGGCAGCCGGCCAGCCGCCGCAGCATGGCGATCTGCCCCACGTGGGTCAATGCATCGGCGATCGGGCCTTGAACAAGCCTCTCGACCGGGCACTTGATCGGCGCTCCCGAAGCCAGGCGCCGGTCGAAGGCCTCAAGCCCGGCGAAGAAACGCGCCGAACCCTGCTCCCATGTGAGCGCCGGCGAATTGTGCCAGCTCTCTTCGCCATCCACGTTCGAGAGCGACCAATCCAGCAAATCGCCCATGTGAGCTAGGATCTCAGCCGGCGTGCGCGGTGGCGCCCCAATACGAAACTCCGCAAATTCGGCTGGCGCCCCGCGCAGCGCTTTTCCGCCGCGGTAGGCCAGCGTCGCCAGCGTGTGGCGTAACAGAGCGGTTTTTTCGTCCATTAGGACACTTTACCGAAATCGAGAAAGCCGCGCTGCGGGTCGGTCGAGAGCAGCGTCACCCGCAGGCGGTCGCCCACGTCCAGACCCTGCGCGCCGCGCATCAGCCGGCCTTCCACCGGCGGATCGAAGACCCGCACAAAGACGCCTTTGGGCGTGTTGCCCGTCACCACAGCCTGGAACTCCTCGCCAATGCGATTCCGCAGCGCCACCGCCGCCAGCCGCTTGTTCATCGCGCGCTCCACCTTGCGCGCCGCGTCCTCTTTCAACGTGCAGTTCTTCGCGATTCCATCCAGTTCGTCGTCCGTGTATCCGGCCTGCGTCCCGGCAACGTGCGCCTTAATCAGACGCTGCGTCACCACGTCGGCGAAGCGGCGGTTGGGCGCTGTCGAGTGCGTGTAGTCGAGCGCGGCGAGCCCAAAATGGCCCTGCGCCTCATCGCCCGGTCGCATCAATACGTACTCGCCCGGCCCCATCAGTTTCAGCACGGAGAGCGACACGTCGGCATAGTGCACCGCATCGGCCGCTTTGCGCCGCACCAGGAATTGGTTGAGCGCGCCCGCGTCCGGCGTGGCCGGCAGCTTGTCGCCGTAGTGGCTCGCCAGTTCCACGATGCGCGCCCACCGCTCCGGCGCTTTCACCACGCGGCGGATGGAGGAAACGCCCGCATCGCGCAGCGTGCGCGCCATCACTTCATTGGCCGCGATCATGAAGTCTTCAATCAGGTGCGCCGCCCGGTTGGCCGCGCGCGCGGTCACGTTCGTCACCTTGCCTTCGGCGAACACCGGCTGCACTTCCATCCGGTCGAACGTCAGCGCGCCCAGCCGGTGCCGCGCCTCGCGCAGAATTCCCGCTGCCTCGTCCTGCAATTTCAGTTGCGCGGCGAGATCCGTTGACGCCGCCACCTTCTCCGGCGCCGGCCCCGCGCCGTCCAGCCACGCGCCCACGGCGTTGTAAGCGAGCTGCGCCCGATTGCGCACGCGCGCCCGGTAGATGCCGCTCTTCGCGACCGATCCATCGGCCGCCACCATCATCTCGATCACCACCGCCGTGCGCTCCACGCCTTCGCCGAGCGAGGTCAGGTCCGTCGAAAGCCGTTCCGGCAGCATCGGAAACACGCGGATTCCCGTATAGACCGTGGTCGTCTCGCGCGCCGCGTGCGCGTCGATGGGCGTCGCCTTCCCCACCAGCGAATCCACGTCGGCCACGCCCACCAGAACGCGAATCCCTTCGCTCGTCCGCTCCGCCCATTCGATCTGGTCGAGATCGCGCGAGTCGTCGTTGTCAATCGAAGACCACAGCAGGCCAGTCAGATCGCGCAGGCCCGCCTCCGCGCGCGGCTCAATCGCCGCTAGCTGCCGATCGGCCTCCGGCGCAAAGTCCGGCTCGAAGCCGTGGTCGAGCATTTCCTGGCGCGCCGCCGCCACCATGTCGAAGTTGTCTTGGGTCATGAAACGATGAGGTTAGCAGAACCCGCGCCGCGACGCCTTACCATCGCCATCCGCGACGTCAAACAAGCCTCCGCAACCGCCACGCCAGCAGCACCCAGCCGGCGATGAACGCAACTCCGCCGACGGGCGTGATCGCGCCCAGCCACCGGTTGCCAGTGATCGCCAGCACGTATAGGCTCCCCGAGAAGAACGCGATCCCCGTCAGCAGCAGCGCGCACACCGCGCTCTCGGCCCCGTCCGCCATCGCGCCCGTCCGCGGCAAAATCGAAATCACCAGGATCCCAATCGCGTGAATGAAGTGGTAGAACGCGGCTTTCTCGTACACGCCCATCCGGTAGGCGTCCACGCGCTCCCGCAGTTCGTGCGCCCCGAATGCGCCCAGCGCCACGGCCAGCGCCGCCAGAATCGCTCCCGTCACACTCCAGTTCATGCTTCGTTCTCCAATGGGCAGCATAGCAGGCGGGAAGCGGGCCCGCGCCACCAGTTGTTATGATTGGGAGCGAAGCGATGAGTTTCCTCCGCTCTCTGCTGTTCTCGACCCCCTTGATCGCGCTCGCCACCATTGTCATGGGGACGCTCTCGCTCGTCGCGTCTCTCTTCGATCGCACCGGCCGCACCCAGCACCGCGTGGCGCGCGTCTGGGGCCGCATGCTGCTCGGCGTCAGCTTCATCCGCGTTCGCACCGAAGGCATCGAAAAGCTCGACCCCAACGCCACCTATGTGTTCGTCGCCAATCATGCGAGCTTCATGGACATTCCCGCGCTGCTCGCCTGCCTGCCGTTTCAGTTTCGTTTCTTCGCCAAGAAAGGGTTGTACCGGATTCCCTTCCTGGGCACCCATCTCGATCGCGCCGGCCATATTCCGGTGGATCGATCGAGCCCGCGCGCTTCGCTCAAGAGCATGACCGAGGGCGCTCGCATCGTGGCCTCCACCGCCACTTCCGTGCTCTTGTTTCCCGAAGGCGGCCGCTGCCCCGAGGGCCTGCGCGAGTTCAAGGAAGGCGCCGCCTATATCGCCATCAAGGCCGGCGTGCCCGTGGTGCCGATGGCCCTGGTCGGCATGCGCCGCCTGTTGCCCATGGGCTCCATCCACCTGCGTAGCGGCCGCACAGTCCTCCGCATCGGCGATCCCATCCCCACCGCCGGCATGAACCTCTCCGCCCGCACCGCTCTCACCGAGCGCCTCTACCAGGAGATCTCGCAACTCCTGGCCGCCGCCCCGTCCGAGCCGTAGCCACCCATCGGAGCCAATCGGAGCCGCTCGCCATAGGGAGCGATTGCCGGCGAGCTGCCTTGGCCCTGTCGATACGGCTTGCATTACGCGCCCCCGAATGCGACCATTCTTCCAGTCATGTCCCTTGCCTCCGGAAGTCGTCTCGGCCCGTACCGCATCACCGCGCTGTTAGGCGCCGGGGGGATGGGCGAAGTCTATCGCGCCCACGACGAGCGGCTCGGCCGCGATGTCGCCGTCAAAGTGCTCCGCCAGGAGGCCACCGCCGATCCCGACCGCCAGCGCCGGTTCGCCTCCGAAGCGCGCGCCGCCAGCGCCCTCAATCACCCCAACATTCTCACCGTCTTCGACGTCGGTATGGAGCAGGGCACGCCGTACATCGTCACCGAGTTGGTGAACGGCGAGCCCCTCAAGGCCATCATCTCCCGCGGGCCGGTCCCGGTCCGGAAGACGCTCGACCTCGGGATTCAGGTTGCCGCCGGGTTGGCCGCGGCTCACCACGCCGGCATCATTCACCGCGATATCAACCCCGCCAACATCATGGTCATCGACAAGGGGCTGATCAAAATCCTCGATTTCGGCCTGGCTAAATCCATGCGTCCGGAATCGACCGTCGCCGGCATGGATTCCGGCCGCACCGCGCCCGGCTTTGTCGCCGGCACCGCCACTTACATGAGCCCCGAGCAGGTTAAGGCCGAGACTCTCGACCATCGCACCGACCAGTTTTCCTTCGGCCTGGTGTTGTACGAGATGATCTCCGGCCGCGCCGCCTTCGCGCGCACGAGCGCGGTCGGCACCATGGCCGCCATCGTCGAAGACCGCGCGCGCCCGCTCGGGGAACTGAACGCCGCCACGCCCGCGCCGCTGCGCTGGTCCGTCGAGCGCTGCCTCGAAAAAGATCGTGAGGCGCGTTACGCCTCCACGACCGACCTCGAGCGCGAACTCGAAACCATCCGTGCCCACCTCGACGAACTCGCCCCCGCCGCTCCCGCGCCGCCGCCCGAGGCCGCACCTGTACCACCGCGCCGCGGCAAGCTCGTTCCCGCGCTCGCCATCCTCGCCGGCCTGGTCGTCGGCGCCATTGCCACCGGCGAGTTTTTGATCCCGCCATCGGCCACCAGCCTCGCCGCCAGTCACATTCGCCCCGTCGCCATCAATGGCGAGGTCGCCCATTCCCCCTCGTTTTCCTACGATGGAAAGAGCCTCGCCTTTACCGCCGTCGTGAGCGGCGTCCGCCAGGTGTTCGTCCGCGATCTGAACTCGCCCACGGCGGCGCAAATCACCAACTTGCCCACCGATTGCGAGCGGCCCTTCTGGTCGCCCGACGATTCCCGCATCTACTTCTTCAGTGCCGTCGGCGCCGCGCCGGACCTCTACGCCATCGGCGCCACCGGCGGCTCCGCCGAGGTGATCGTGCCCAACGCATCCGCCGCCGCCATCAGCCGCCGCCTCAACACACTCGCGTTTTTGCGCGCCGATCCCACCGGCAAGGATCGCCTCTCTTTGTGGATCGCCGCCTCCGGCGCCCCGCCACGCCGCTTCGCCGGCCGCCCCTTCGGTTCCGCCCGATACCAGTCCGGCTACCTGGCGTTTTCGCCCGATGGCATGAGCCTCGCCGCCTGGGTTTCCCGCTGGGATGGCGTCTCCGAGTTTTGGCTGATTCCCCAGCCCGATGGCCAGCCGCGCGAGCCCTTCACCATGGTGCAGACCGCCTGCCCGTTTTCCTGGATGCCCGACGCCCGCCACGTCGTCTTCGGTGCCCCGGCTCCCGGTTCCTTCGGCGCCGACCTGCAGCTCGTCAATACCGCCAACGGACACATGCGCCCACTCACGTTCCTCACGAGCGACGCCATGGAAGCTTCCGTTTCTCCCGACGGCAAGCGCGTCGCGTTCATTTCGAGCGAGGAAAACTTCGACGTCGTCTCGGTGCCCTTGGACGGATCGCCTATGAAGACTCTCTATGGCACTCGGCGCAACGAGTTCGACCCCGGCTGGGCTCCCGATGGCGACCAGTTCGCCTATTCCACCGACCGCACCGGCAGCGCCGAGATCTGGCTGCGCGGCATGCGCGAGGCTTCCGACCGCCCCCTCGTCACCGCCAGGGACATCGGCCAGGCGTGGGTGGCCGAGTTCAGCGAGCCGAACTTCTCGCCCGATGGCCGCCGCCTCGCCTATTGCGCCGCTGTCGGCAATGCTCACTCTGTTTACGTCTCGGCCGTCGCCGGCGGCAAGCCCGTCCGCCTGTCGACGGAGAATGCCGATGAGCGCTCTCCTTCCTGGAACGGCGATGGCTCCTCGATCGCCTACCTGCGCAACAACGGCGGCAACTGGTCGCTGGTCAAAGCCGCCTCCGGCGGTAACTCCGCCCCCACCGTGATTCGCGAAGGCTGTCTGCCGTCTCATCCCAAGTGGAACCGCGCCAATAGCCACTGGATCGCGTGTGTCACCGCCGACGGCCTCACGCTGGTTTCCGAGGATGGCAAGGAGACCGTCCCCCTCACCCGCAATCGCTGGCTGGTCTACGGCTGGAGCCACGATGGCAAGCTGCTGTATGGCATTAGCGAAACCGCGTCTCACCAGCGTGTCGTCGCGTCTCTCGATATCGACACGCGCGAAGAGAAGGCGCTCGGCGCCCTTCCTCTTTCGCCCGCCGCCGAGGTCCGCGGCTTCAGCCTCGCCCCCGACGGCGCCTCCTTCGCCACCTCCATCGGCAACCCCAGCGGCGATATCTGGATCCTGGAAGGCTTCCGCCAGCCCGGCCTCTTCTCCTGGCTGCGCTGGTAGACAGGAAACCAGCCTACACGCGCTGTGGCATTCGCGCGGAATGCCGATATGTTTGGCAGGATGAGCAAACGAGCGCTGGAGGAAGGTACAATTGCTGTCAGCACACCCAGGCTGGTCTTCGGGCAGCCTGTCGCGGACAGGAAACCACTGAACCGAGCACGCAACGGACCTTCACAGGCGGGGGACCTCTTCCGCGTCGACGCCGCGGCACGCGTTCGGCGAATGCCTCCGATTACTCTCGAAGACAACACGCCCGACGGGCTGCGAGCGCTGCAGGCCGCCAACCGCCAGTATCGCCAGATAGCTTGGCCAGCTCCCTATGGCCGAACCAATCACAGAATTCACACGGGCGATGCGCGGGACCTCTCTTGGATTCCGGACTCGAGCGTTCACCTCGTGGTGACTTCTCCGCCGTACTGGACCTTGAAGGAATATGCTCCGGGAAACGGGGCACAGATGGGACATTTCGAGGACTACGAACACTTCCTGACGGAACTCGACAAGGTGTGGCGGGAATGCAAGCGGGTGCTGGTGGGCGGTGGCCGCGTCTGTTGCGTGGTCGGCGATGTTTGCATTCCGCGTAAGAAAGGCGGGCGGCATTACCTGGTCCCGCTTCATTCCGACATACAAGTGCGCGCCCGGAGAGTGGGACTGGATTGCCTGCAGCCGATCTTCTGGCACAAGATCTCGAACGGCGCGACCGAAGCCGAAGGGAATGGCGCTGGCTTCTACGGCAAGCCCTATCAGCCCGGCGGGATCATCAAGAACGACGTCGAGTACATTTTGTTTCTTCGCAAAGGGGGCGAATACCGCTCAGTCCCACCCCTGCAAAAAGCGCTTTCCATGCTCTCGCGCGATGAGATGCGGCAGTGGCAGCGCTCCATTTGGACCGATTTGCGGGGAGCCTCGACCCGCGACGGCCATCCAGCGCCCTTTCCCGTCGAACTGGCCGAGCGCCTGATTAAGCTGTTCTCCTTCGCTGGCGACACCGTGCTCGATCCCTTCGCCGGTACGGGTTCCACGTCACAGGCTGCTATTATGGCAGGCAGAAACTCAATAGCCAACGAGATCGAGCCCGCCTATGTCGAGATAGCGCGACGCCGGATTACGCGAGCCGCGCGCGAAGATCGCTTGGTAGGTGCAACGGAAGCAGAGGTCGTCTTTGACGGAACCGCCGGCGCCAATCCAGTACCGGCCGCCGACGGAGTTTCGGCGGCTGTTTGAAGGCAAGATATACAAGCATCGCGCATCGAACCAGGGCGACTTCGTGGCCATGCACCTCTACGAAGACCTCATCGCAGTCAATCGATCCTCCAAGTTGATCGAGGCGGCCATCCAACGCAAAGACCGCGTGCTAAACGTTCAGAATCGGCGCCGCGGCGTAACCGCCCGGCGCGGAGACGGCACGTTTGGCGAACTGATTCCGGGTGAGGCCGCCATAACCGACGCCGGGTACCTCGTTTCCCGCGGGCCGATTGCGACCGTAGAAATCGGCGTCGAGGTCAAGGTCCTGGCCAAGGCCATGATTAAGCAGATTGATCGCGTGATCAATGACCTCCGGAACCAAGTGGCGCAGTTCCGGCGCGGCGGCGGACAGCCGATTTCTGTCGCAGTCGTTGGAATCAACTGCGCGGCGCACACAGTGGGCTACGAGGGTGAGCGGCCCTTTCCAACCACCGGTAGCTCTGGCTTCCTCCATCCCTATCAGGAGGCGTCGGAGGCCGAACGCCGTCTGCGCGCCGAGGCGGCGCCCGAGTTCGACGAGTTCTTGGTCCTGCGCTTCAAGGCGACCAATGAACCGCCTTACCCGTTCGATTGGGATAACTACAACGAGACGCGCCTGGACTATGCCGCAGCCCTTTCCCGGGTCAGCGCCCGCTATCAACAGCGGTTCTGACTGCGCCATCCTCGGCTCGCTCGCCCTATCGTCTGTAATGCCTTCCAATCTCGTGCGCGTAGCGTTTACCCAGCGTGGCCGCATTGGCTGCGATCCAATCGCTCAGCTTTGTCGTTCCCGTCGGAATCTCGTTCGACACCAGCAGGTTTGCCATCAACCCATCCAATTCATCCCGCGTCAGCATGACGTCCCCGAGCACCAGTCCCATCGCGCGTGCGCCGAGCAGGGCCATCCAGGGCGGCCCGTGCATCAGCAGCGCCCTGCTCCCCACCGCCTTCGCAATCAGGCGCACCAGATCCTCGTAACGGAACGTCTCCGGGCCTGCCGCATCGAGAGTCACGTTGTCCGTCCGCCCGCCTAACTCCACCGCGATCCGCGCCATGTCTTCCACATACACCGGCTGAATGCCGTACTGCCCGTCGCCCGCTATCAGGAAGGCCGGGAGTCTTCGCAACAGGAACGCGATGTTATTGATCAGGATGTCTTCCTCGCCGAAGATCACCGTCGGCCGCACGATCGCGTAGCTCATCTTCGCGCGACGAATCTCGTCTTCCAGTTGCGCCTTGCCGCGGAAGTAGGGCAGGTCCGGCCTCACCGTTGGGTTGGCGATGCTGACGTGGACGATCCGTTCCACCCCCGCCATCTGCGCCGCGCGAATCAACGCAATGGTATTCTCGACCGCGCGGTGATGCGTCGCGTCGCCCCGGTCGAAGCGCACCCAGTAGGTGTTGTACAGCACGCGCACGCCGCTGAGCGATCGCGCCATCGCCTCGAAATGTTCGAAGTCGAACGGAAACGCCTTCACCGCGTCCCCAAATTCATTGGCCCGCCCCGGATTGCCGGTCAGCGTGATCACCGTCTCTCCCGCTGCGATGAGCCGCCGCGCGATGTACTTACCCGTATACCCGAAAGCTCCTGTAACCGCGTTCATGGTTTCTCCACCCGTCCTTTCTTGCGCTTAGTCCGCCCCGGAAGCAGCGCCTTCAGCCCGTCCTCGCGCAGCTTTTCCATTTGCAGCACCGCCGCCACGATTCCGTCCAGCGTACGGAAGAACCGCTCCATCGCCTCCAATCGCTGTTCGTAGAACCGGGCCAGTTCGGCATCCGGTTGCGCCCGCCGCCGCGAACGCACCTGCCGTAGCGTCTCGCTGACGCCATGGAGCGCCTTGGCGAACTCCGGTTTCTGCCTGCGCTCGAGGACCGTCTTCGCGATCTTCCAAAAGTCCGTGTCCGCCTCGTAGTAATCCTTGCGATCGCCCGCACGCAGGCGCCGGTGCACCATCCCCAATTGCTCGAGGGCCCGTATGTTCGTGCTGATCGAGCCCTTGGTTACGCCTACCATCGGCACCAATTCGTCGAGCGACACCGGCGCCGGCGAAAGATACAGCGCGCCGTAGAGCCCCCCCATGGCACGCGAATATCCCCAGAACTCGCTGATGCGGCTTAAGTCCCCGATCGTGCGCGCGCGCGCTTCTTGAAGTTCATTCATCGTTTAGTACATTCTAAACGTTTAGATCGACTCAGTCAACTGAAAGCCATCCCTCCGCTCCCGTTGGGCGGGCCGCGGCTCGCTTCCGCGTTGTAGTCTATTTGCTAGGAGAGCGTTTCCGCACATATATGACCATCGCCGATCTTGCCTCGCTCGACAGCCGGCCCTTCCCCGCCCGCCGCTTTACGCGGAATCTGGTGGGCGGCTCCAGCCCCATCCAGGCCGCCAGCTTTTCCATGGGCTACGTCACCCTCGATCCCAACGGCGGCCAGGTGCCCTGGCACAACCAGGAGCAGGAGGAGGTTTACTTTATCGTCAAGGGCGCCGGTGAAATGTGCCTGGGCGATGAACGAATGTCCATCCACACCGGCCAGGCCGTCTACATTCCGCCCGGCGTCTTTCATCAGCTCACCAATACCGGCGCCGAAATCATGCGCATGATCTATTGCTACGGGCCGGCCGGCGACGTGGCCCACTGGCGGCAGGAACTCGACGGCACTCTCCCGCGCGCCGGCGTGGACGCCCCGCCGCTGCCCGCCGGCGCCTGGCCGCAATCGGCCGCCAAGGAACCCACCCGATGAGCAACCGCGTGCAGCACTCGGTCGGCATCGTCATGAACGGCGTCACCGGCCGCATGGGTTTGAATCAGCATCTGCGCCGCTCCGTCTACGCCATCATGCAGCAGGGCGGCGTCAAACTCGACGACCGCGAGAGCATCATGCCGCACCCGCTGCTGGTCGGCCGCAACCCCGCCAAACTGGAAGCCATCGCCAGCGAATGTGGGGGCCTGCCCTGGTCCACCGATCTCGACGCCGCGCTCGCCGATCCGGCTTACTCCATTTACTTCGACGCGCAAACCACCGCCCGCCGCGCCCCCGCCGTGCGCCAAGCCATCGCCCACCGCAAGCACGTCTATTGCGAAAAACCCGTGGCCGATTCGCTCGCCGCCGCCCTCGAGTTGCACCGCCTCGCCCACGCCGCCCACGTCAAACACGGCGTCGTGCAGGACAAGCTGTGGCTGCCCGGCCTGCTCAAACTCTCGAGTCTCCAGCGCCAGGGCTTCTTCGGCCGCATTCTCTCCGTGCGCGGCGAATTCGGCTATTGGGTTTTCGAGGGCGACCACGCCCAACCCCAACGCCCTTCCTGGAATTATCGCCGGGATGAGGGCGGCGGCATCGTCGTCGATATGCTCTGCCACTGGCGCTACGTGCTCGACAATCTCTTCGGCGCCGTCCAGGCCGTTTCCTGCCTCGGCGCCACCCACATTCCGCGCCGCTGGGACGAAGCCGGCCAGCCCTATCCGGCCACCGCCGACGATGCCGCCTACGCCACTTTCGAACTGGCCGGCGGCATCGTCGCCCACTTCAATTCCTCCTGGTGCACGCGCGTCCGCCGCGACGATCTGCTCACGCTCCACGTCGATGGCACGCTCGCCAGCGCCGTCGCCGGCCTGCGCGATTGCTGGATTCAACCCTCCGCCGCCACGCCGCGCCCCGTCTGGAATCCGGACGTTGCGAGCCCGCTCGATTTCTTCGATGGCTGGCAGAAGGTGCCGGAGCAGGACGTTTTCGACAACGCCTTCAAGCGCCAGTGGGAACTGTTCCTGCGCCACGTGGTGAAGGACGAGCCGTTCCGCTGGGACCTGCTCGAAGGCGCCAAGGGCGTCCAGTTAGCCGAACTGGGCCTGGAGTCCTGGCACCGCCGCGCCTGGGTGGACGTGCCCGATCTCACCGCTTAGCGGCGGTCCCGAAATAGCCGTGCCGTTCCAACGTGGCGCACGCACTCATGCGTGCCGCGTCGGCACTCGTGCCGACGCCCGGCGCCCCGGAAAAGAGGTGTCGAGAAGAGTCTCGACACGGCACGCAAGAGTGCGCAGCAGCCACATCAACACGCGGAATCTGGCACTCTTATTTCGTCACAGTCCCTTAGCGGCGGTCCGGAAATAGCCGTGCCGAATCCCAGCCGCTGTCTCGTGGCTGCTTCTCGACACTCCCCCAGCCTCTCCACTTTCCTCTCGGCCGCCCGCGGCCTCTGCCCGCCAGCCGTCCCCCGGAAACGGCGCTCTGCCGCCTACATCTTGGGTGCGTAGTAACCGGCGCGGGCGCGCACGACCAGGTCCTTGCGGCCCTTCACATGGAGGTTGACCGGGTGCCACTGCCCATCGGTCAGGAGCGGCTCCGGGCGGTATAGCAGGTTGTACTGATGGCGCAGTTCGTTGGCGATGTTCTCGAACGATTGCGCCATGTCCTCCACCTGGAAGGGGAAGAACGCGCGTCCGCCGGTTTCCGAAGTGAAGTATTTCAGCACCTTGTCGCCATCCGTGTCGGCGTGCGAGCTGTTGGTCGAGATCGCGTAAATCACCACGTCGGCCTTCTGCGCCATCTCGAGCGCCTGGTCGCGCGTGTAGTCGCTCTGGTTATCGTCGCCGTCGCTGACCACCACGATGGCGCGGCGGAACTTCGTGCGCGGCTGATCGAGCGCCAGCTTGTCGCGGCAGGCGTAGAAGATCGCGTCGTAGAGCGCCGTGCCGCCGCCGGGGCGCAGACTGTGTATGCCGGCTTCGAGCTTACGCGGATCGTCGACCAGGTCCGTCACCAGTTCGGGATGCGTGTCGAAGCGCACCAGGAGCGCCTTGTCCAAGTGCGCCCGCATCACCGTGCGCAGAAACTCGGCCGCCGCGTCCTGCTCGAAGCGGAACCGGTCGCGCACGCTGTTGCTGGTATCGATCAGAATGCCGAGGCGCAGCGGCAGGTCGCTTTCAGCGGTGAACTCCTGAATGACCTGCGCCTTCTTGCCTTCTAGGACTTCGAAATCGTCGCGTGCAAGATCGGTGACGAACCGCCCCTTCTTGTCCGTGACGGTGAACAACATGCTGACGCGCGTCACGTCGATCGAGATACGCGCCTGCTCGTCGGACTGCTCGACGGGCGGCGCAACCGTCTTCTGCTGGCCGTAGCCCAGCGCGGCGCCGAGCGCGCCGAGAGCCGCTAATAAGACCCAACGCTTCATGACGCCTCAATTATAGCGTGATGCCGTCCCGCCTCCCGGCTCGCTGGGAAGCCAGCAAAGCCGGCGCGCTAATCGCACCACGGTTCACCGAAGTCATCGCGCAGGCTGTCCAACCCAATGTCATTCAGTTTTGGCGTGATGCCGGCACACCGGCGCTGTGGGGCGGACGCCCGGAATCGCACTCCCGACGCACCGCTTCCGCGCTCGGGCGACTCCACCGGCGGTCCGTAAACAGGGCTCGCGACAGCTTCGACCAGTCCTAAAGCGTCGCGCCTTCGTCGCGCAGCAGGTCCATTTCGCGCACCAGGGAGGCTAGCGATTCGCTGCAATCGGAAAACGCGCCGTCCTTGGCCTTGTGCTCGATGGTCTTGAAGATGTCCGCGGCACGATTGGCGCCTACATTGGCGCATGCGCCCTTCGAATAGTGCGCCAGCCGTATGCACTGCGCCGAATCCTGTTCGCGAATCGCCGACTCGATCAGACCCACTTGGCTGGACGTGTCGACCAGCAGCGCCTGCACGATATCTCGCATCAGTTCCGGATCGTCCATGGTGATATCCCGGAGTTGGTTCTTGTCAAGGACCGTATTTACGTCGGTGGACTGCACGACTTAATTCTGGAATGAATACGAGTTTTAGGAAATCAGGTAAAGGCCTTAAATGGCAGCCGCGAACACCTTAGTTGGCCACCTCCCGCGGCGGGGTGTCTGGCACAGAAACGCGCCGGTGTCGACCGCGTCCGGCACCGGTGGGCCGCGACCTCGTGATAACCAACGGCTTACCGCGACCGGAGAACGCCGAAACCGAAGCGCGCGTCAACCACCCGAAGGCCGGCGTCCACGAGCGCGGTGGCCCGGAATCCGGGAGCCGCCGGCGTCCCGAAGCGAAGGTCGAACAGCTCGACCAGCTTGCCGCCATCGAGCGCCGGCGCCGGCGTGACGCGCCACAGCGGGTATTGATTGAAGCTCAGGAATTCGCGAAAGACGGGCGTGCGCGCGGCGGCTTCGAGCGCCGGATCGGCGTCGGGCTTATAAAGGATCTGCGCGCGGGTGGGATCGAAATCGCCAGCCACGTCGACGTCCGCGACCGCGTAGAAGTCCTGCGTTTCGACCACGCCGCGCCAGCGCAGCGGATTCAGCGGATCGGGCATTGCGGCCACGCGCTTGGGCAAATCTCCCTGATACGTCCGCGCTTCGAGCATCGCGACCGCGCGGGCGTGCAGGACGAGCCGGCCGCAATCGAGCGCCACCACCGCAATCAGCGCGAAAATGGCGGCGCCGCGTCCATGGTGCCGCGGGCGGGCGCCGCTGGAAGCGATTTCCGAGCCGACCAGGCGCGCCAGAAACGGCCCGGCCAGCGCCACCGCCGCGATCGCCAGTATCCACGGGTCCACGATCGCCGTCGTATCCAGCCGCAGCCAGCGCCCCGAAAACGGCAGCAGCAGCCGAATGCCGTAAACATTGGTCCAATCGAGCAACAGGTGGCTCGCGACCCCCAGTATCGCCGCCGCCAATGCGCCCGGCCAATTGAGCGCTTTCCTCCCCGCCAGCCGCACCACCGCCACCGAGAGCAGCGCCAGCACCGGCATCGCAATCAGCGCGTGCGCAATGCCGCGATGATAACGCAAGTACGCGAGCGGACCGCCCAGGCCTGCGATCACGTCGATATCCGGCGCGTTCGCCGCCACCAGCAATATCGCCGTCGCTCGCGGCGACCACTTTCCCGCCCCGGCCCGCGCCAGAAACAGCCCGATCGCAGTGTGAGTGAGATTGTCCATGGCGCCCGAGTTCCTATTGTAAAGAAGATTCAAGCCGAGGACGGTCCGAGGCCCGAACTGGCCATGCCCGCCAGCCAACGAACACAGCGTCGTGGACGCGAGGACGCGTGGTCCACGCCACGGCGAAACGGTTAGACCCCGCGCGCAGCGAATCAGTCTCCGATTTGGCGACTACACGCTCACGTAGATCTGACATAGTGTCAAACGTGAAGGAATCACGGTCGGCGGACTTCCCACCAGCGGACTTCAGGCTCGCTCGGGCGGTGTCAACGAATCCGAACGACAAACCGGTGCCGCGCGACATAGCGGGAATGGGAGGACTGTCCCACCCTTGGTGCGTGGCCGAGAACGATCCAGTCGGCGATTCCCTGTGCCTTACGACTTTATCAGGCCGCCAGCCGAACCCGCAGCGGCGAGCAGCACAAAGACTAACAGGACTGCCAGCAATGCCAGGCCGGCGACAATCCATGCGAGTCGTCGGTGATGCCGTACGAGGGCGAAGACGAAGGCGGCAACGAGCACCGTAAAGACCACCACAATCGTGTACTTAACCGATGAGTGAATTTCGTCCCATAGTTCTAACATCGCTGACTATGTTATCTCACGGCTGCCTCGGCAAGTGGATGCCCCTATTCCGCCGACGTCGAACTTCGGCTTGCCGCATGACGCCTTCGCTGGTCGATCCGAGATTCATTGCCGTGCCTGAGATGCGGGCTATGGGCCGGGTTTCGAGTTGTCACCCTGGGTAATAGCCCGAATCTCATTCGCCTCCAGGTTATGAATGCTCTCGGAAGACCGCGTGACAGGGTTGCGATCACCTCGCGGTCATAGTCGCCAGCGACAAATGTTTTTGGCACTGCTCTTTGTTATTGCTGCGAGTTTGTCTATATACGGCGTTCGGGAAAGCGCGAGCCGGACCAGCGCTCAATCCAAGTGGCCGTGTAATGCCCAAGCCGGAGACGGGCCCGCCAGCCGACGGCCGCCCGGAAGTTTGGAACTCTTCGCAGGCTCCGTGCGTTCCTGATACACTGCAAACTCCGGGGTCAAATTCGTGAATAAAGCGTTATTGTGGTTGGCGGTGAGCCTGGTGTTGACCGGCTGTAAACAGCAGCCGGCACGCCCGGGCGGCATGGCGGGCATGACGATGTTGGTGCCCGCGTCGGTAGCTAAGGTGGTCCAGGAATCGGTTCCCACCGAGCTCAAGGTGGTGGGAACGGTCGAAGCCTCGGCCATCGTCCAAGTCAAGTCGCAAGTGGCGGGCGAGCTCATGGCCACCCACTTCACCGAAGGGCAGAACGTGGCCAAGGGCGATCTGCTCTTCGAGATCGATCCGCGGCCATACGACGACGCACTCCGCCAGGCGCAGGCCGCCGTCGCGCGCGACCAGGCCCAGATCGCGCAGGCCGAGGCCTCGCTGGAACGCGACAAAGCCACCGCCCGCTTCGCCCAGAGCGATGCCGAGCGCCAGGCCGAATTGAATAAGGGCGGCCTCACGCCCCATTCCACTTTCGACCAGGCGCAATCGAACGCCGACGCGGCCAACGCCTCCGCGCGCTCCACCCGCGCCTCCATCGACACGGCGACAGCGTCCCTCGCGGCCGACCAGGCCGCCGTCGAGCGCGCCAAGCTCGATCTCGTTTACTGCCGGATTCGCGCGCCGCTCTCCGGCCGCACCGGCAACCTGCTGGTGCACGCCGGCAACCTCGTCAAGGTGAACGACGTGGCGCTGGTCGTCATCCACCAGGTGTCGCCCATCTTCGTCGATTTCGCCGCGCCCGAGCAGCACCTGGGCGCCATCCGCCGCCTCGCCGGCGAGGGGCGCAAGCTGGCCGTGCGCGTCGAATCGCAGGACGATCCCGGCAAGGTCGCCACCGGCTATCTCTCCGTCATCGATAACACCGTCGACGCGACCACTGGCACCATTCACCTCAAGGCCACCTTCGAGAACGCCGACCGCCTGTTGTGGCCCGGACAATTCGTCACCGCCACGCTCACCCTGGACACGATTCCCAACGCCGTCGTGGTCCCCGCCGAAGCCGTGCAGAGCGGCCAGCAGGGATCGTTCGTTTACGCCGTCAAGGCCGATAACAGCGTCGAAATCCGGCCCGTCACGACCGGCCCGTCCTGGCGCGGAAAAGTCGTCATCGCGAGCGGCTTGCAGCCCGGCGAAACCGTGGTGACCGATGGCCAGATGCGCATTTTCCCCGGCGCGAAAATCGTTCCGGTGGATGCCGCCAAGCTGGGAACGGGGCCGCTGTGAACCTCTCGCGCATCTTCATCGACCGCCCGATCATGACGGCGCTCGTCTGCTTCGCCATCCTCCTGTTCGGCGGCGTGGCGTTTCGCGGGCTGCCCGTGGCCGCGCTGCCGAGCGTCGATTACCCGACCATCGAAGTGGACGCGGCGCTGCCCGGCGCCAGCCCCGAGACCATGGCCTCCTCCGTCGCCACCCCCCTCGAACGCGAGTTCTCCACCATCGCCGGCATTCAGTCGATGAATTCCGTCAATTCGCAAGGCAGCACGGAGATCACCGTCCAGTTTACGCTCGACCGCACCATCGATGCCGCCGCGCAGGATATTCAAGCCCACATCGCCTCCGCCGGCGGCCGGCTGCCCACCAGCATGCCGCGTCCGCCGTCGTACCAGAAGGTCAACCCCGCCGAACAGCCCGTCTTCTACCTGGCGCTCGGTTCCGACTCGCTGCCGCTCTACACGGTGACCAATTACGCCGACATCATGCTCGCCCAGCGCATCTCGATGATCAGCGGCGTGGCCCGCGTGCAGGTCTATGGCCAGCAGAAATACGCCGTGCGTGTGCAGGTGGATCCCGACAAACTGGCCGCCCACATCATCGGCATCGACGAAGTCCAGGCCGCCATCGCCTCCAGCAACACCAATCTGCCCACCGGCCGCCTGGATGGCTCCAAGCAGGCCTTCACCATCGAATCGAGCGGCGGGCTGCTAAACGCCGCGGCTTTCCGCCCCATCATCGTCTCCTGGCGCAGCGGCGCCCCGGTGCGCCTCGATCAGATCGCCAATGTGGCCGATGGCGTCGAAAACGACAAGCTGATCGCCTGGTATAACAATCAGCGCGGCGTGATCCTGGCCATCAATCGCCAGCCCGGCACCAACACCGTCGAGGTGGTCGAGAACATCAAGCGCCTGTTGCCGGAGTTCCAGAAGGAGCTGCCGCCTTCGGTGAAGCTTACGGTCGCCTTCGACGCTTCCGAATCCGTCCGCCAGTCGATTCACGACGTCGAATTCACCCTCACCCTCGTCGTCTGCGTGGTCGTGCTGGTGATCTTCCTCTTCCTGCGCAATATTTCCGCCACCCTCATTCCCGGCGCCGCCGTGCCCTTCTCCCTCATCGGCACCTTTGCCGCCATGTACCTGCTCGGCTACAGTCTGAATAATCTCTCCTTGATGGCGCTCACCCTCTCGGTCGGCTTCGTGGTCGACGACGCCATTGTCATGCTCGAAAACATCGTACGCCACATGGAGATGGGCAAGTCGCGCATGGAAGCCGCCATCGCCGCGTCGCGCGAGATCGGCTTCACCATCGTAACGATGACGATTTCGCTCGTGTCCGTCTTCATTCCCGTGCTGTTCATGTCGGGAATCGTGGGCCGCCTGCTGCACGAGTTTTCGGTCACCATCGTGGTGGCGATCCTGATTTCCGGCTTCGTCTCGCTCAGCCTCACCCCCATGCTCGGCAGCCGGTTTCTGCGCAGCGAACACGAGTCGAGCCATGGTTTCCTCTATCGCACCCTCGAACGCGGCCACCGCCTGACCGAGCGCTGGTACGAGTTCACACTCGGAATCGCCATGCGCTTCCACCCGGTGACGTTCGGCGTCGCGGTGCTGATGCTGGCCGGCACCATTTATCTGTTCAAGACCATGCCCACCGGCTTCATCCCATCGCAGGATTCGGATTTCTTCTTCGGTGTCACCCAGGGGCCGCAGGACATTTCATTCGAGAACATGGCCCGCCACCATCGCGCTATCTCGGAAATCGTGCGTGCCACCCCCGGCGTGACCGGCGTGGGTTCGTTCGTCCTCGGCGGCAACCAGGCGTTCTTCTTCGCCCAGATGCAGCCCCGCGCCAAACGCGCGCTCTCGGTCGATCAGACGATTGAAGGGCTGCGCCCGCGCGTGATGGCCGTCCCCGCGCTGTTCACCTTCATTCAGAACCCGCCGCCCATCACCGTCAGCGGAACCTTCGGCGCTTCGGCTTACCAGCTCACCATGCAGTGCCCCGATTTGAAGGAGCTTTATGCGTGGGCGCCGCGGCTGACCGCCAAGATGAAACAGATCCCCGGCTTCGTCGATGTTACCGACGACCTGCAAATCGCCGCGCCGCAGTTGATGGTCGATATCGACCGCGACCGCGCGCTCGCGCTCGGCGTCTCCGCCCAGCAGATCCAGGAAGCGCTCTACAGCGCCTTCGGCCAGCGCCAGGCGTCGGTCATCTACGCCCCCGCCGATCAGTATGAAGTGATCCTCGAAATCGACAAGCAGTACCAGCGCACGCCGGACGCGCTCTCGCGCCTCTACATCCGCTCCTCGCAAGGTTCGCTCGTCCCGCTCGACGCCGTCACCCGCACCCACCGCCAGACCGGCTCGCTCAACGTCAACCACTACGGCCAGTTGCCGGCCGTCACCGCCTCGTTTAACCTGCGCCCCGGCTTCTCGCTCGGCCAGGCGGCCGATCAGGTGGACCAGGCCGTGCTCGATCTGCGCATGCCCTCCGACATCAGCACCGGCTTCCAGGGCACCGTCAAGGAGTTTCAGAATTCCTTCCGCAATCTCACCGTCCTCCTGATCGTCGCCATCCTGGTGATCTACATCGTCCTCGGCGTGCTGTACGAGAGCTTCATTCACNNATGATGATCGATTTCGCCATCGGCCGGCGCAGGGAAGGCCTCTCCGCCGAGGAAGCCATCTGGCAGGGCTGCATGCGGCGTTTCCGCCCCATTATGATGACCACCGTGGCCGCCCTGTTCGGCACTCTCCCCATCGCGCTCGGCTATGGCGAAGGCGGCGACGCGCGCCAGCCGCTCGGCTTGGCCGTGGTCGGCGGCCTGGTCGTCAGCCAGTTCCTGACGCTGTACATTACCCCGGTAATCTACGTCTACATGGAACGCCTGAGCGGCCAGCCCGCCAGCGCCGCAGTCCCGGGCGAACCCGCCACCGCGATCTAGTGTAGTGCGTCCGAGATCCCGACCGGTATCGCGCGGAGAAGTGGGGCAGGCGCTTCCGCCTGCCAACCCGCGAATCCCGATGCCGAAGGCTGCTCATAGGCCTTCCGAGTGGACTCACCTCGGTCGAGCCGTACGGTTGGCAGGCGAAAGCGCCTGCCCCACGGTGCGAACATACTTGTCGGTCTGTTTGACGCACTACACTAGCGTGGGACCAGGCCCCCAGCCCAATGCCACTT
>PMKM01000004.1 GCA_003157745.1 Bryobacterales bacterium
ACATACGGGCTAACTGGCTCACCCGCGCGATGTTGACGGCGATTGGATGGGGGACGCGTACGCGCTCCCCTTTATGTTCCACTCGCCCGTGTTTGGGCCTGGAGGGCGGGGGCTGACTGTAAAAGTCTGCTGCCTTTTGTTGTCTTTTGTTGCCTACGGTAAATTTCTGTTGCCTGCCGCGGTCTGCCTGTAAAAATCAGTATGCAAACTGTTGTTTTCTGTTAAAAAACTGTTGCCTGGCGCGAGTTTCGTTGGGGGTCGAAGCCGCGCCGCCCTACCGACCGCCGCACGTGCGCGTTGCGGCGAATGCAACTCACGGCCGGGAAGCGCGCGCAACGGCGGCTAAAAGAGAAAAGGCCGCCGGGGAAAACCCGGCCGTTGAGAATCAACACGTTCCCATATGGGAACCTGCGCACGCCAGACGCCTTGTTTTCAATGGTTACCATATGGGAACCAAGGTTCCTATACAGCTCCCATTCTGGGGTGGCGTGTCACCCCTTCAGCCGGCGCGTAGCGCCGTCTTTCCCCCGGCGCCTCCGTTACCGCCCGGTAACCGGCCGATTCCCCCCGCCACGGCGACTCCCGAGCGGCCAGCGGCGGCTACGCAAGACGCTGGAGCCTGCCTCCGCCGTCGCTCGACTGGTTGACCTGACAACACGGCTGGCTGGCTTGTGGCGTGGCGACCAGTGGCGCGACCTTGGTCCGCAGACAGTCTCGCGCGTCGTATGCCCGGTTTAGCTCAGCCTGTGGAAACGGTGTGATTGGTCCCGAGTTCTCCCCCAATCAGCCGCATTTCCTGTCCTCTCCCGTCCCTTTTTCTCCTTCTGCGCGCTTATACCAAACTGCAGCCTTACGTTTGTCCATTCGCACGCCGCGTCCTGTTTCGTACATGTAACCGAGATTGTTCGCGGCGTCCTTGTAGCCTCTTTTTGCGGCCAGCAGGTACCACTTGAACGCTGCCCTAGCGTCGGCGGAAACGCCCTCGCCCCTGTCGTAGCAAACACCAACAGAGTACTGGGCCTCAACTACCCGTCTCTTCGCGGCGCTCAGTTCCAGGTCAAATCCCTTCCTGAAGCTCCTGGGCACGCCCCGGCCGTGCAGATAGCACTGCCCGAGCCAGTACACGGCAACCTGATCCCCGTGTTTAGCCGCTTTGCGGAGCCATGAAACTGCGACGCGGTAGTCTCTCTGCACAGCGATGCCTTCGTGAAAGAAGACGCCAACATGATATTCGGCATTGGGGTTACCCGCGTCGGCGGCAATTCTGTAATGCTCAAGCGCTCGCCGCCGATTCGGTCGCGTTCCTAAGCCGTAGTCGTATACGGCACCGAGCCACTCGTGCGCGTCTGCGAGACCAAGGCTCGCTGCGCGTTTCAGGAGGACGATCCCGTTCCTATAGTCCTCGGCGTCGCGACCAAGTTTGTAGAACCTCTTCGCCTGAGCAAACAAACCGCGTGGCGATACGCGCTCGGTGTCCGTTCTCGGTTGCCTAATCCTCAATCTGTTGATCTCCTCGTCACCAACTACCGCCACGGCTGACCGGGTGCCGGGGGCCATGGTCCCTTCCAGCCCGTCGGGGGCTTTCTTGGCGGATACTTTGGATGTGTGGACGGGCCCCGGGCGCCTTTGTCCCGCGCCCCACCTGCTTCGTGTTTGTCCCCTGTTCGTGTTCTGCTGCCGTTGCCCTTGCCATGATGCGCGAAGTACCATGGCGCAGTAGCAGCGGTCGTGACGAGCACCTGGAACGTACAGAGGGTGCGCCCTGCAACCTCTCCGAGCACCCCGACGCCCGGTGCGAGCGTATCCACAAAGAAGCCGGCCTCAAGCTGCGAAATTGCCGCGCACCAGACGCACTTGATCGACGTCTGGATTCCAGGAATAATGCCATGCTGCTCGAGTGAGGCGAAGGTACCCACTGTCATCGCGAGAAGGAGCGTGTATTCAATGGGCCCGGCGCCCGCCTTTGCTTGAGATCCCGCAGCGTCGCCACCGGGATCGCTCCAGTTGACCGGATCCCCATTCGCATATAGGTACGTGGCTAGCGTGATAGGGTCCACAATGTCGCCGCCGTCCGGGTCTTGCGTCAGGAACCTACCTGTCGCCGGATTGAGATAGCGTGCCCTCAGGTAGTAAAGCTGCAGGTCTAGGTCGTACTGCTCGCCGCGGTAGAGGTAGACGTTCGGNNCTGGAGGCCGTAGGTGTACTGTCTCGTGACTGCGCCGGCGGTGACTTCCTCGACTACCTGACTGTAGCCGGTGGGGTTCAGGTCATCGACTAAGTATCTCGTGGTGACGCCGTTGACTGTCTTCGCGACGCGGTTGCCATCGGCATCGTATTGGATGGTCACGCTAACCGAGCCGGCGGTCATGCTCTTCAGGCGATTCTCGAAGTCGTAAGTGAAAGTCTTGCCGCCGCTGGTTAGCGTGTTGCCGTTGGCGTCGTAGGTTTCGGTGCTGAGACGGTCGTCAGCGTCGTAGGTGAAGCTGCCGGGCAGCAGACCGGGGAGCGTGGCGGTCTCTTGCGTGCGGTTGCCGACCGGATCGAGATCGTAATGCGCGTTGCCGTTCTTACTGTGCGGGTCCAAGGTGATGACTTCGTCAGTCAGACGGTATATGTTGTCGTAACTCCAGTTGACCGTGCGGCCGGTTTCATTCGGTAAGTGCTCGACCACCTGCCGCCGGTTGCCGGCTGCATCCAGTGTGTAATCGTAAATGAGCTTGGCGTTGTTCAGCGATGTCACCCGGTTGAGGTTGTCGAGCGTGAAGCTGGATTCCAAACCGTTTGGATAGGTCACGGTGGCGAGGTTGCTGGCCGGGTCGTAGCTATAGGTGGTCGTGTTCTGGCCTGCTGGTAAGCGATTATCCACGACGGTTGCCAATCGATTCAAGCTGTCGTAAGTATAGCTCACCGAGACGCCATTTGCATTCGAGGACGTCATGGAGGCGAGGTTGCCGGCCGCGTCGTAGGTGTACGTCAGCGTGCCCTGCGGC
>PMKM01000130.1 GCA_003157745.1 Bryobacterales bacterium
AAGGCTGCTCATAGGCCTTCCGAGTGGACTCACCTCGGTCGAGCCGTACGGTTGGCAGGCGAAAGCGCCTGCCCCACGGTGCGAACATACTTGTCGGTCTGTTTGACGCACTACACTAGGTTGCCGACCGAGAGGCCGGGCCTGCCGCCCTGAGAACCCGCGCGGCGCATACTTCACCTATCGACATAATCGGCGGACGCCACCAAATCCTGTACAGCCATGGGAATCGGAAGCGCCGATGACACCCCAATTCGTGTTCCGTGCCCACCGGGGCTCGCAACGGTCGGAGTCAAGACAAAGTACTTGCCCAACGGGATACCCAGGGTTTTCGAGGGCACCGAAAGACAAAGTCACCACTGGGCTTTAACCCCTGCGCGCCGGCCAGGGGCTAAAGCCCAGTCAGGTTACTCCCGGTTCGGCCCGGCTGAAGCCGTGCCCTGATACAACCGTGCCCCGACACAATGCCTGTTATCCCCTCGCTTCCGGTTGTGGAGATGCAAACTCGCCGAAGTTGGCTTCGGGATTCAGAATTGGCCGGTTTCCGGATTCCCACTTACTTCGGCTCCGGATAACGTTCGAGGGCGGTGCGGAGGGTCTTCTGTAAGTCGATGTTATTGTCTTTCTCGGCCAGGTCGAGCGCGCGCTCCAGGGCATGGCGGGCTTCGGCGGGATGGCCGGTGTTGCCGTAGGCGGCGCCTAACATGGCGAGGCAACGGACGTCCTTGCCATCACTAAGTTGGACGGCCTTTTCGGCATGCGGAACGGCCTCGGCGAAAGCGCCAGCCTTGAGCAGAAGGTGGGCGAGATTGTAGCGGTACTCAAGAGACTCCGGAGCCAGCGCCACGGCCTTTCGAAAGTGAATCGCGGATTCGGCCGGCTGTCCGGTTCCAGCCAGCGCGGTGGCGAGCTTATCGTGCGCGTCGGCCGAGTTAGGCGCGAGAGTGACCGCTTTCCTGAGATGCTGAACGGCCTCCGCGGTGTCGCCGGTTTCGAACAGCACGACGCCCAGTTCGGACTCGATCGCCGCGCCAGTGGAACCAAGCTCGAGCGATTTCCGATACTCGGCGACCGCCTCGGCGAGATTGCCGCTCTGCGCCATGGCATAGCCGAGGTCATAACGATACTCTGGCGCATTGGGCTCGAGCGCGACGGTCTGCTGAAGCTCGGCGATGGCCTCTTCGGCTTGCCCGGCCTTGGCCAACCCGGCGCCGAGCTTGTTGTGCGCCTCGGCCGAATCGGGGGCCAGCGCGACCGCCTGGTGCAAATGATCGAGGGCTTCGGCGGCGAGACCCTTGCCGAGCAGCACGGTTCCCAATTGCACCTCGACGGCGGAATTGGTGGGACCGAGCGCAAGCGCCTTGCGGTAGTAGTCGATGGCCTCGTCCACCTTGCCTTCCTGCGCCAGCGCCCAGGCATAGCCGGCGATCCGGATGGCGTCGGGGTGGAGTTCGGCACCCTTGCGGTACTCCGCCAGCGCCTCGGCCGGATGGCCCGTCCGGGTGAAGCACACCGCCAGATTGTAGTGAGCCTTGCCGTCGCCCGGGTCGAGCAGCAGGGCTTTGCGCCACACCCCGATGGCCTCGGCAAACTGGCCCCGGTTCATGCTCTCGCGAGCCAGCGTCGAGATCCGGTAGAACTCGGTCACCGGCGTGTCGATCCGATCGAGACCGCCCTTGCGGATATTGACGAATTCGGGAAGGTTCACGGCGCGATTGGCGGCGGTCGAATCCTCGATCAGGATCGCCGGGCTCGAGTTGCCTGCTTCGTCGAGATGGGTGAGGAACATCTGCGTATAGTACGAGCGGCTCTTGGAGGAGAACACCAGCCAACGGCCGTTGGGGGAGAAGCTGTGCCACGAGTTCATCAGCGGCGTGTTGCCGGCCAGACGCCGCGCCTCGCCGCCCTGGAAGGGCACGATGTACAACTGACTGTCGGGCCGCATCAATTGCCCGTTCCGGCACTGAACAAACACGATCCACCGGCCATCCGGCGAGACCTTGGGGAAGTTGTTGCTCATGCCGTTGGCGGAGGCGCCTTCGATGCGCTCGGGCAGGCCGCCCCGGCCGCCGTCGAAGGGCACGCGGTAGAGATCGTACTGTATCCGCACTTCGGCGGGATCGTTGGCGTGCTCGGCCAGCTTGCCGTCGGCGGGATCGGGGCTACGGGCCTCCGCGCGGGCGAACACCAGGTACTTGCCGTCGGGGCTCCAGACGCCGTCGGTCTGCACGTAACGGGGATCGTCGGCGCCGGGCAACGGTTTCTCGACGCCCGTGGTGCGGTCATACCAGGCCAGGATGCCGGCCGTGGGATAGAAGACTTGCAGGAAGCGGTAGTCCTTGAAATTGACCACGTAGAAATTGCTCTGAATGGGGCGGACGGTGCCGCTGATGGTGGTGACGACGTACCGTCCATCGGGCGAGACCTGCGACATGAAGCCCACCCGGCTCTGCGCGTATTGCCGGTCCCCGGAGCGATTCCAGGAGATCATGTCCGCCGCGCCAATCGACGCCTGCGGCTTGACCGCAACCAACGCGTACAAGCCCTTATCGTTCTGCGGCCCATCCATGTCCAGCCCCAGCGTCTTGCCATCGCGCGAGAAGGAGTGGCAGTTGGCGCAGGTGGGGAGGCGCTGCATGACGATCTTGCCGCGCGGCTCGTCGAGGTTGCGGAGACGCCACTGGATCAGCGGGAGGGCGGAATCCGGCAACGGCTTGATGATGCCCTTCTCGCCTTGCGCAGTCGGCAGCAAGGGCACGTCGCGGTAGAAAATCGGCGCGCCCGCCGGGTCCTTCGAGGTTTGGATGGCGACCTCGCCGCTCGACACCGGCTGGGTGGAGTTCGCGCCGGCGAGGCCGCGGATGGCCACCGTGGCGGGCTGCCCGACCGAGTGCGCCTTGATGAGGGCCCAGGTGGGCGGGTCCGGTTTCCAGGTGTGGGCGGCCGCCTGCTCCGGTGTCAGGGTCGGTGGCACGAAGCCTTCATAGCTCGAATCGATTTCGCCGATCCGCATCTTCTCGCCGGGCGAGACGAGTTGGACCGGCGGCGTGCCATCGGCAAACTGGATTTCGATGCGCCAGCGCGTGGCCGCTTCGCTCGATTCGCGCCAGAGAAATGTGGGCGCGGTGATTTCGGGCGGAAAGAGGGAACCCGGAGACGGATAGTCGATCAGGATCGGAGCAGGAGCGGGGAAAGCCGCACGGGCGCGGGTTAGAACGAGAGTAAGTACGAGGATCGGGGAGAGACTACTTAGTAAGACGACACGAAGCCTGCGCGACTTCATAGGACGCACCCAATCTGTAATGTGTTCGGCCATGCCCGCCATCGGGCGCGACTTGCTCGCCCCCGCCCCCCGGGCGCGTTCGCGGTTGGGCACAACTCACCCGATTGCCGGCACCGCGCATTCGCCCTGAAACTCTCTTCTTCAGTTCATCATATCCGCATAATCGGCGCAATCGGGAGCGCGGGCGCGACTACTCCAGGGTGAACTGAACGCTATTCGATACGTGCTGGCCGCCCTGGCTCAGAATGACGGTCACCTTATACCGACCCGGCTCCAAACTGGCGGCGCCGAGAGAGAACACATAGGGAATCGTCTGCCGCTTCGGGTCCACGGTCAGCTTGAGCGGCACGGTGGCTGCCAGCACGTCGTCCCGCCGCACTTCGGCGGAGAGCGTGGGCGCTTCGGTGGACGCGGGATCGGGATGGAGGTCAAAGAAGAGGGTGATCTTCGCGCCGGCGGCCTTGAGGACGCGTCCGGAGAGATTGGGAATCACGGTGCCTTCGGCGTAGCGCAACGGGTCGGCCGCCGCGGAGACGCCTTCGGAATCGATGCCGCGGACCAGCACCACATCGCCGAGTGCCAGGCCGCTCGTCACCGGGGGGATCGCGACGTTGGACCGCGCTGCGCCGATCTTCCCGCCGCTCGCGTCCATGGCAACGCTTTCGAGAACGTAATCTCCCGGCGGCGCGCTGAACTGGCGGCGGAAAGTGACGACGTCCGGCGAATTCGGTTGCGGACTGCCGAGCGCGCGTCGGCTCGAAATATCCTCGCTGAATTTCCGTACAACGGCTCCGGAGGGGTCCTTTAATTGAGCCAGCACCGAGACGTTCCCCGCGGACGGCGCGGCAGCCTCCGGCCCGCTTGCCGGATGGTCTAGCGGCACCTGGACCACCAGAGAGTTGACGAGGCTGTCCGGCGTGTTGCCGAAGCGGAGTAAAGCGGCGTGCATGGCCAGGTCCGCCGGCAGTTGGGGCGCCGCCAGCGCGCTGGTCAACCGGCCTTCGACCGCGGATGCCGTGACTCTGTCGCCGGGGCGCGCGGCGGAGCGCGACTGAAAAACGATACCCTTCCGCAGCGACTGCACGTGGACCGGGCGGCGACGGCTGGTGTCGTCGGAGGCGGGCGGAGTCCACGACGCGAGGTAGTAGGAGGTGAAGTCGGCGACTATGCCGCGGGTGCGGGCGCGGCTATCGCCGCCCAGCGCGTAGACATGCGCTCCGCCCGTGCTGATGCAGATTCCCTCGAGACTCTGCGGCGTACCTCCGCTTTCGCCGGCAATCATGCGGCCGGCGAATTCGTCGGCCACGGTGCCGGTGCCGGCGGCGTCCGTCGTGCCGGTGCTGAGGTTTCCCATCATCGACTCGGAACCAATCGCGGCGGAACCGATCATTTCGACGGCGGCCTCGGGGTCGCCAATCTCGGAGTCCACGGCATAGACGGTCACGTGGGCCCGATTGGCCGCCCGGGCGATGTCGCGAAGCCATTCCGGAGAACTCGCATAATGCCGGATTCCCTCCGAGAAAAAGACCACGAACTTCCGGCCGGGCAAAACCTGCTGGCCGCGTGAGACGGCCATCAGCGCGGCGACCGAGGGCGTGGCGCGCCCGTCGGTCTTGACCACGTGCTGCGAGTCGAGCAGCATCGCTTTGAGAACCTTCGCCATCATCTGGCGCGAACCCGAGGCGTTCTTGGCGTCCTCCTCCATCTGCCGCTCGGCGGCTTCGGTCGCCTGGATGGCTTGCGATCGGTCGGCAATCGTGGTGACGGCGATGGCCTTCCTGACCGCTTCGATGTCGGTGGTCGGCGCCTGCACCAGGTGGAGGCGGCCCTCCCCGCGGAGCACCATAAAGGGTATGCCGTGTCCGGAGGCTTCCTGAAGCAACTCCTCGGCCAGGTCGTGATCCACCTTGGCGACGCCCGTGACAACCTCGTCGAATACGAGAGTCACAATCGGAGGCGCCTGCGCGGCACTCACCAGGCGAAGGCTACTGAGGGGGACCGCCTTGTTGCCCTCGACGATCTCGACCTCGGAAGCGGTGAGATTCAGAACCGGGCTGCCCTTCCTGTCGTGCGCGCTGAGTTCGAGCGTGATCTCGCGCCCGCCGCCCGCCGCGGCGCCGGGCCCTGCCGCAGCCGCGGCAACCGGAGCGGTCTGCGCGTGGGCCGAAAAGGAAAGCACGAACGGTGCGAAAAGAAGAGCGAGCCGCGCAAGAACTTGCGGCCGCGGCGAAGTAGTATGCGGCATTCAGTGGTTTCTCCTCAAACAATCTGTCAGGCGGAATATCTTCACCCGCACGCCGGGAGTGGCGGAAGGCTTCGCACCGGGCGGCGGCCCCCCTACTCCAGGGTAAACGAGAGCGTACGCGATACCGTCTTCCCGCCCTGGCTCAGAATGACCTTCATCTCATACTCGCCCGCGCTCAGGGAGCCGGCGCTCAGCGTGGTCAGATACGGAATCGTCTTCCGCTCGGGATCCACGTTCAGCTTCAGTGGCAGCTTGCCGACCAGTTCGTCGTCATGCCGCAGTTCAGCCGACAGGATCGGCGCGTCCACGGCGCCGGGATCCGGGTGAACATCGAAGAACAGATCGATCTTCGCAGTCCCCGTCTTCGCAATGTGCGCGGAGAGATTCGGAACCACGATGCCTTTCGCGCAGCGGAGCGGATCGGCCGCCTCGCTCGAGCCGGCCGGATCGATGCGCCGCACCAACAGCACGTCCCCAAGCGCCAGTCCCTTGGCGACCGCCGGGATCTCCACGTTGGCCCGCTGCGCGCCGGTCTTGCCGCCGCTCGCCTCCATGGCTGCCGTCTCCATAACGTACTCGCCGGGCGGCGCGCTGAACTGCCGCCGGAAACTGACGATCTCCGGCCCAACCTCTCCCGGTTCGCCGCCCGCTTGCCGCGGTGCAACGTCGGCGCTGAACTTGTGGACCACGGCGCCCGACTGGTCCTTCAGTTGCACCAGCACCGACACGCCGCCCTGGTGGCCCTGCGTTTCCAACTGATCGAGCGGCACCTGCACCAGCACCGAGTTCAGGTCGTTGTCCGGCGTGTTCCCATACCGCAGCAAAGCGGCGCTCAGCGGCAACGCCGCCGGCAGTTCCGGCGCGGCCAGCGCAGCCAGCAGCTTGGTCTCGGCGGCCGACACGCTTGCCACATTACCGCCGCGCTGCGGAAAATACCCCGCGCGCGTGGAAACCAGAAGGCCCTTTCGCAGCGGTTTCACGCCGATCGGGCGCAGCTTGCTCTCATCGCCCGAACTCGGCGAGATCCACGACGCCAAATAGTAGGAGTTCAGGTCCATGGCAATTTCGTTGGCGGCTCTTTTCCCGTCGTTCACCAGGACGTGCGCTCCACCTGTGCTCCGGCAGACCCCCGCCAGCGACTTTAGAGAATTCAGCGCGCCCTCGCCCGATTCCAGGCGCCCCACGTATTCGTTAGATTCGGAGCCCGCACCCGGTCCAACCTCCTGGGCTGTCGGACCCGCGCCCTGGGTCAGCGGGCCCGAGGGGATGCTCCCCATCTGCCGGGATGCCGCCACCGCCGACCCAGCGATCATCGACTGGGCCGCCGCCGTGTCCTGCGCCTCGGCGTCGAAGGAATAGATGCTCGCGTGCGCGCGGTTCGCCGCGTCGCGAATATCGCGCAGCAACTCCGGACTGCTCTTATTCCAATCCAGACCCTGCGAGAAATAGAGGATTGCCTTCCGCCCCGGCGCGTCCCACTGGCTTCGCGAAAGCGCCAGCAACGCCGCCACCGACGGTGTGAACTGCGCCGCCGTCGCCGTCTTCTGCGAGTCGATCAGCATCGCCATCAGCATTTTCGCCGTGGCTTGGCGCTGGCCGGCGGCCGAGTCGATATCGTCGGTCAACTGCTTCTCGGCAGCCTCGGTCACCTTGAGGTAATCCGGCCGCTTCGCCATGGTGACGGCTTGAATGGCGACCTTCACCGCCTCCACGTCCGTAGTCGGTGCCTGCACCAGGTGAAGGCGCCCTTCTATCTTGAACACGGCGAAGTGGTAGCCATGGCCCTCGGCCGCCGCGAGGAATTGGCTGGCCACGTCGCGATCGGTTTTCGCAATGCCCGCCTCGACGCGGTCGAACACGAACGCGACGCTCTCCTCGGTGTTGCCGGCCAGCCGGAGCCCGGTGAGCGGAACCAGCGCGCCGGCGTCGAAAACCTCCAGATCCGCAGGCGTCAGGTCGGGGACCGCGCCACCCTTCTTATCGTGCACCGTCAGTTCGACGGTTACCTCCAGGGGATTGGCAACCGCGGCTCCCGGCGCCGCCGCGGCGGCGGGAGGCGGCTCTGTCTGCGAGTAAGTCGAAAAGGATAACAGGAATGGCAGTAATACGAGAGCGAGCCGCGCCGGAACCTGCGGCCTCACCGGGAACGCGTGCAGCATGGCACAACCTCCTTAGACATTATATTCCTTCGATGTAGGCAACAACCGGGGATGGCTCCAAAGGGCTATTGGCAAGCCATGGACCTTCCTTCCGCACGCCATGAGAATGGCAGTCTTGGCGCGGCTGGCTGAGCTTGAAAACCGATGGGACCAGATACTCCCGACCACGAGCGGTCTCTTCACTAACTCTAAGTGGCTCCCCGCCTGGCGCTAACTTCCGGTAACATACTGAGCCCCTAGTTACAACCGATATACTGCCACTGTGACTGCGTCCTTTCGCCGGGTTATCTGTCACATCCATGGTCCCTACTTCGCGGCAACCGAATAGCGGATGGTCCCGGTCGACGATTCGCTTCCCTGCGAAAGAACGAATCGCATCTCGTGCGTGCCTGGACGCCCGGCCGCCTGGATGAGAACCGGAATGGCGCCGGAGGAGTCGGCGGGCGGGAGCGCGGATGTTCGAGTGGCAACCAGGCGGCCGTTCAGCAGGAGCTGCGCGCGCAATTGCGGCTTCGCCGCGTTGCCCAGGTCCGGGTAGGCGACAAAATAGAGATACTGCTCGCCTCCCGCGGCGAGATCGGTGAATAGCGAAGGGTAAATGCGCTTGCCCTGATACGCCAGCGGGTCGGTGGCCGCATCCGCGCCGGGCGCAGGATCCATGCGGCGCACGAGCGCGATGCTGCTCAGCTCGGCTCCGCCGCCGGCCGTGCAGTCGATTGCGAACCTGACGGTGCTGGTCCGGCCCGATAGCCAGTCCACCGTCGCAGTCTCCACCGTGTAATGTCCGGCAGGCAGGGTGAGCGCGCGCGCAAACAAAATTCTTCCCGTGCGCGTGGAATCGGCTTCCGCCTTCGGCACATCCATCGGCGAATCCGAATTCATCTGTTCCACGATCTGCCCCGTCGCGTCCTTCACCAGGGCCAGCAGCGACGCGTGCCAGCGGCGGCGCCCGGAGTTCGCGTCGTCGATCGAAGCCAAACCGGCGAAGGGAATGTCGAACGCAATCTCGAACTCCGGCGCGCCACCGGGCGAACGGTAGCGGAGCGCCTGCGCGCGATAGTCGAAATCGTGCGGCGGCGGCGTCGCATTGAGCGCGCGCAGGCCGGCCATCTCCTGCAAAGCGGCGGCCTCGCCCCCATCGGGTGCCGGTGCGGCGAAGTAGCCGTTGCGCGCCTCGACGGACAGGTTTTTGCGGGCCAGTTTGACTTCGATGCGATGATAGCGGCCATCGTCGATGTCCGACGCCGGGTGGTAAGTAAGTTGGTAGTGCGTCTCGACCTCGTCCATCACGCGCTCGATCATGTGCTTGCTCCAATCCGTGATGAGGAAGCCGCCGGTGCTCTGGACAAGGTCCTCGAGCGAGGCATGGGTGTTGGCGGTGATGATGGCGTATTGGATCAAATCGGCCGCTTGCGCGCGGTCCATCGCGGCTCCGGCCGGGTCGATCAGAGGCGGCGCGGCGCCCTGCTGCTGGCTAAGACCGCGCACACGGCGCATGGCGGCAAGGGCGGGGGCGATCGGCGACTGCGTGGTGGGGCCGGTGATCTCGACGGCGTAGAACACGATGCTCGCCTGATTGGCGATTTTCAAGGTGTTCTGCCAGTAATCGAGCTCGCTGGCCGGGCGGGTGATTCCGGGGCTCAGCAGCAGCACCGTCTTGCGGAACGGCAGCGGCTTGAGTTGTTCCACCAGCCAGCGGAGCGCGTGCAACTCGCGGGTGGCGACCACTCGTTCGTAAGCCATGTTGCGCCGTCCCAGCGGGTTTTGCGCGGCTGCGGCGGCCTCGCCGGTGGCCATCGAGGCGTCCAGCGTCGAGCCTAGCCCGGCGTCGTCGACGCTAAAGGACGACGGCGACGCCGCCGTACCGCCGCTGCCGCCGGCCTGGGCTGGCACGGCGCCGGCCGGCAGCGTCATGGTCAGCTCACCCTGCAGCCCCATGGCGGTGAACAGTTGCTGCGAAGAGCTGAGCGTGGACACCTGGCCGATGGCAGCCATTTGAATCGCCTGGACCAGCGTGGCGCGATTGCCGCTGAACGGCGCCAGCGGCTGCACGCCGCGGTCGCTCAGGCTGAAGACGCCAATCATCGTATTCGGTTTCAGTTCGTCGTTGAGGAACTCGAGTGCCGCTTCGAAAGCCGCCTGTCTGGTGTCCGGGCTCAAATCCTGGAACACCAGGCAGACCAGGTTCACCGTGTGCAGCGAGAGCATGCCGCTGGGCGCGGGAGGACTGGCTGCTGTGGTGCCGGCCGGCTGCGGTACCGGCGTTGCGGCCTGGGTTCGAGCGCTGCGGACGTCCTTGCCGTCCACCAACCGCAGGCTGCGGATCTCCTGCCGCACTCCGTCCTCGTAGAGCGCCACGTCGGCGGGGTCGAGCTTGCGAACCAGTTTGCCGTGCTGGTCGTGCACCACCAGGTCGACCATCACCTCGCGAGCCGTGACCCGGATCGGCTGGGCACCCTGCTCCTGCGCGGCGGTGCCCGCTATCGTGCAGGCACACGCCAACAGGGCGCGCAGACTGGCTCTCATGGAGTCTCCTCTCCAGCGAGGACGGCTGTTGGGACCCGTTGGTTCCAGGAAACGGCCGCCGCCTATTTCGCCGGTTCCTTCACTCTCAAGACGCGATCCGCCTCGACGTCGCGCACCGTCTGTACGATGCGCGACGGCCAGACGATCTCAATCGAGTCGGCGCGCGCGTCCGGCCCCAGCCCAAAGTGCACCGGACCGTAGCTCGACGACGCGTAGCCGACGGCGCTGGTCATGTGATTGTATTGCGCGCCCACGCTCTTGCTAATTACTTTGATCCGCGCGCCCATGCCATCGCGGTTGCTGCGGGTTCCTTCGAGGGCTATATCCAGCCAGTGTCCCGCATTCGGACTGCGGTTCATCCAGATCTCGGCGGGCCGGGCCAGCGCTGAGACCACCACGTCCATTCTCCCGTCGCCATCCAGATCCCCAAACGCGCTTCCGCGGTGCCGCGCCTCCGGCGTCGCGTCCAGCCCGGCCTCTTCCGTCAGCGCCTCCCACTTCCCGCTGGCGCCCAGGTTGTGAAATACCGTGTTATGGTGGTCCACCGGGCCGGGTTGCGGCTGACTGCCGACGTGCCCGCCCGTGACGAACAGGTCCTTCCAACCGTCGTTATCGAAATCGAACAGAGCGGGCCCGAAGCCCGCCATGTGCAGCGTCAGGCTGCGCAACCCGCTCGCCGCGGTCACCTCCCGGAAGGTACCGTCGCGCGCATTCAAGTACAGCGGATATGTCTGGCCGTTCAACGCGACCACCGAGATGTCGGGGTACCCGTCGTTGTTCACGTCGCGAAAATCCACCCCCATGCCGGAGATGAAATTTCCGTCTTCCGGCAGCGCCACGCCGGCCGTCATGGCTACTTCCTCGAACTTGTCGCCGAGGTTGTGAAACAGCGAGTTGTAGTATGCGTCGTTGGTGACGAAGATGTCGGGCCGTCCGTCCAGGTCGTAGTCCGCCATCGCGCCACCCATGCCTTTGCCAACGTGCTTGCGGATGCCCCACTTCTCGGACACGTCGCGGAAGGTGCCGTCGCCGTTATTCAGGTAGAGCGAGTTCGGCTGCCCTTTGTAATACCGCGGATGGCAATAGTCGGGCGTGCCTTGATAGGTGCACAGCGGCGTGTCCCGATACTGCCATTGCATATAGTTGACGACGAACAAGTCCAGCAGCCCGTCGTTGTTGACGTCCACCCAGACGGCGCCAACCGACCAAAGCGGCCCGTATTCGGGATCGTTGGTGCGATCGAGGCCGGCCTTCGCGGTTACGTCGGTAAACGTGCCGTTGCCGTTGTTGTGGTATAGAGTATTGCGGTAAAGCCCAGCCACGAAGATATCGGGATGCCCGTCGTTATCGTAGTCGGCAATCGCCACGCCGATATCGTAGCCGGTGCCGGCCAGGCCGGCGGCTTCGGTGACGTCGGTGAACTTCCCGTTGCCATCGTTGCGGAACAAGCGATTGCGGTACTTCGGGTCGTCCTTCTTCAGCGTGGCGATGTTCGCGCCGTTGGCGAAGAAGATATCCGGCCGCCCGTCGCGATTGTAATCGAAGACGGCCACGCCGCCCGCCATCGTCTCTGGCACGTTCCGCGCCGGCGTCTCGTCGCTTTCGAGTTGAAACGCAATCGGCTGGTATACGAATCGGATTGGGGAGGTAGGAGCCGGAGCTGAAAGCACCGCGACAGCGGCCACTAGCGGTGCCAGAACAACGGCACAGGTGCCGCCACACTTCGTCACAAACATGATTAGACCATAAAAAGAGGGGTGGCTTGCGCCACCCCTCGACTGTTCCGGTTCCCGATACTTAGGAAGCGGATCTAGAAGTAGAACTTCACGGCAAACTCGATCAACCGGTTACCCTGGGCAAACTTCGGGGTTCCGGTTGTCGTCCCATTCGTGTTGCTTGAGGACTGACTCGCCCCATTATTGCTCGAGAAGTTGAGTTTGATGTCGCTGTTATCCTGAACGTTGAACGCTGCGTTCGCGTGATTCAGGAAGTTGTAGGCCTGCAGCCGGAACTGAATCCTCTTGGATTCCGTCAACTGGAAGGTCTTGAACAACGACATGTCGCTGTTGATCACGGACGGTCCGTGGATGAAGGGCCACATTTCGGTGCCCTGGGTGCCCGCCGCCGGAGCTGAGAAGCAGGAGGTGTTGAAGTACTGTCCCGACTTCAGCCCCTTGCGCGGGTCGCAAGTGAGGACCGGCATCAGCGTAATCGCGTTAGTGCCGAGGTAGCTCTGGTTGCTCACGTTGTTCGCCCACGAGGCGTTAAAGCCGACCGCGTTGGACTCGAGAGGCGTACCGCTCTGAACGCCCGTCCAACCGGATAGCGTCCAACCATTGATGGCTTGGCCGAGGCCCCGGTTCTGGGTCAGTTTAGGCAGGTCGAGACTGTACGAGAAGTTGAAGATGTGTGTGTGATCGTAAGACTCGACTCCATAGTTCTTGTTGATGTCGGTCGAGTCCACGGTGCCGTTGTTGTCGCTGCCGTTGCCGGAAATCCCGTCAAAGGTTCCCAGCACTTTGCCGAAGGTGTAGTTAGCCACAACGACCACCGGCTTGACGGCCCTGGTCCAGGTCGCCTGAACCGAGTTGTACTTCGAGTGACTGCCGTGCGTCATGACGTAGACGTCCGAGTACGACTGATACTTCATGTAGTCGTTCGTGTTGAGGCCGTTGCAGGCCACGCCCCGGATGCAGGGAGTGACGCCCGTCTGGGGATCGGGTGTAAAGAAAGCGCCCTCCGAGATGATATTGGCATCGTTGATCTTATTGTTGCTCGATCCGATCTCCATATCCTTGGTGGTGCTGCCGACATACGAGATCTCGGCAACCGACCGGAACGGAAGAGCCTGGGACACGGTGACGTTGTAGGTCCAGGTGTGCGCCATTTTGTTGTCGTTCATGTCGGTCGGGGAAATCGTCGAGCCGTTCAGCGATCCGTTGCCGGTCGGCAGGCCGGTGAGGTTGGCGATTCCAGCGAGCGATGACAGTCCATTACCGTAGGAATAGTTGATCTGGCCGTTGGTGCTGGAGGTCGAATCCTGGAGGTAGCCCTGGTTGAAATAGAACAGGGCGGCTCCGCCGCGGAGGACCGTCTTGGCGTTGCCAAACAGGTCATAGGCCGCGCTAAGACGAGGCTCGTAATAGAAGGTCGGCGAAGACCAGCCGGAGATCGGAACCGACGAATCGATCGAGTGATACACCAGGCCGTTGTTGACGGTGCCGGTACTCGTGAAGCTGTACTTAGCCGGATCCCAAACCAGGTCGCCGTTGCTGCCCGGAACGTAGAACTGGCCAATGTGGTCCAACCGAATACCATAGTTGATGGTTAGTTTGCGGCTGGCCTTCCAGGCATCCTGCGCGAAGAAGGAAATCTGGTTGTATTGGTTTATCGGAGCCATGATGTTGTTGCTCTGGCTGTAGCCCGATGCATGCCCAATGAGCATGTCGGTCACCGGGTTGTTGGTGCTAGTGGCTCCCCCAGTCTCGAAATCGAATAGTCCCTGAGGGCCGGCGTTGTTAACGTAGGTGTCCTGCTGGTTCCCCATTCGGGCCCAGTAGAACCCGAACTTCAACGTGTGGGTGCCCCAGACCTTGCTGAGGTTGTCGCCCAATGCGGGGTCGAACTTGTGAGCGCCGAAGTTGCCGCTGAAGGCCGGCCCGCCGAAGCTTGCGTTTGGCATGAATTCGGGAAGGGCGCCGGACCAGCTTATCGTGTTGGCCATTACCGTTTCTTTCACGCCAAACAGGCCCTGGTAGTTCATGCCCAGCTTGGAGGGATTGACCGCATCGGGATTCGCAAGCGCCAACGTATTGAGGTAGGTCGCATAGGAGCCTACGAACTCGTTGACCAGCGTGGCGCTGAACACCTTGGTGAAGTTCAACGCGATGACTTTGGACGGGGTGTGCGCGTCCATTGAGGAGGGGTAGGGAAGAGCTTGGCCAGGAGCCCACCAAGTGGCGATCGGGTGATGATCGAATTCCTTCTGGTAGGTGTAGGTCACGCTCAACTTGGTGTTGTCGTTGACAGCGTAATCGACTTTTTCGCTCTGCTCCCAGCGATTCTGCGCCGCCGTGTTGTTGTAGCCGTAATTGTAGCCGCCGGTCTTGGTCGAGTCGAGGTTCGCGTCCGGCATCAGTTTCAGGTAAGCCGAGCCGGTGGGGTCGAACTGGCTCTGCGGGACCATGCCGTCGACGATGCCCGTAGTCTGACAGCCGTTGCTGGTGCTGCCATGGGGGTTGGCACTGGTGTTGCCCGCGCAGGGAGTATTGTACGCAGCCGACCAGGCGCCGGATTGGGTCAGGGTGTTGATGTACGCCGGCGAGTAGTTGCCCGCCTTCATCTGGGGAGTCGGCACCACGAATTCGGTCAGGCTGCCGGCCGGATGCTGGCTCATGTATTCGTAGCCGAACCAGAAGAACAGCTTGTCGCGGTTGCGATTGAAATGGGTTCCCGGAACGATCACCGGACCGCCGATATTGCCGCCGGGGTAATAGTAGTGGGAATCGACAATCTTGTTTCCCTCCGCTTTCTGAAACGAATCCACGGCGTTAAAGGAGGAGTTGCGGGCAAAGAAGTAACCTTCCCCATGGAAGCCCTTGCCGCCGCTCTTGCTGAACGCCTGGAAAACGACCGGGCCGTGCGCGAACTCGGCGCCGTAGCTGGAAACCATCAGCTTCACCTCGGAAACCATCTCCGGGTTGACGTTGGCGATCTGCGTGCCCATGTTGTTGTCGAGCAGGTTGGCGCCGTCCAGCATATAAGCCATGCTGCCGTGAGGCACAAGGCCATTGGACGAATACGAGCCCGCCGGACCGGAGTTGCTGCCGGTTACGTGATCGGAGCCGTTGAAGGACGAGTTAGCCGCCAGACCGTTGTTCTGGCCCATGCCCGGCATGATCTTGATCAATTCGCCGGCATCGCGGCCGGACAAGGTGAATTCATCCACCATGGTCTGGTTCAGCGTGGTGCTGACAGCGCCGGTATCGGCCGCCACGGCCGCCGCGCCTTCCGAAATCACCTCAACCTCGGTCTTCGTCGAGCCGACCTTGAGGACGATGTTGGGCACCGTGAGCGAAGCGCCCTGGGTGACGACGATTCCATCTTCCTGCCACGCGGCGAAGCCGGCGGCACTGACCTTGACGGAATACTTGCCGGGAGGAACGGCTGGAATAACGAAATAGCCATCGCCGTTCGTCTTAGACGTACGGATGTCTCCGCTGTCTAAGTTCTTGAGTTCGATTGCGGCGCCAGGAACAGTGGCCCCGGTCGAATCCGTGGCCGTGCCGCTCAAATTACCGGTGAGCTGCTGGCCGAAAAGACTTGTGCTGAATAGTAGAATCAACGTGGCGAGAAACACGTTGACAAAGAGAACCCGCATAACGCCGAGCTTTATGCCCGGCGCAACGGACGTTGTCGACTGTCTGTACATGCTATCTCCGGACTTTTGAGATACGTTCCACGTGGAACGCGAGGAGGTGTACGAGCTCTGCATTCGCCCGCCAAATGGCAGGTTGCGTCCGAAATCGGCCGAAGTCCCCCAGAAGCATGACTTCAGCGCCGAGACTACCCGGAAAGCTCAACAAAAGCGATTTACCCCTTGGGGTTGAGAATAGCCCCGTGCACTAGTAGATTCAAGTGGGTTCGCTGGTGACTTGGGGATAATCGAGTCCGAATCTACGTTACAAGGCTATACACGGCAATGAACTATGATTAATCATAATGTTTGCTACCGTATACGGTAGTGGGGTTACAACTGATCGGATGCATTTTGGAGGGTGTTCGAGGAGTGCTCAGTTATGGCGATATTGACCTGGTGATCGTGCCCGCACTGCCAGAGTTGGGGCCTTTGTGGTAGTATTCCATTGGTAAAGTAACGGTGGGAACATCTCCAGACTTGCGTTACGAGGCGGAGCGGCGGGAGATCGAGTACGTTCTCTCATCGGGAGTCGTGGATCCGGAGTCCAATCCGGGCAAATTATTGCGTTACCTTTGCGACAAGCATTTCGAGGGTGCCGGTGCCGATTTGAAGGAGCGCAACATTGCGATGGACGTATTCCATCGCCTGGCCAGCTTCGACAAGCGATCGGATTCCATAGTTCGCGTCGAGGCTCATCGCCTGCGAAAGCGGCTGGCGGGGTTTTACGCGGGCCCGGGGCGCGACCGTGCTCTCCGTATCGCGATTCCCATCGGACAGTACGCGCCGGTGATCGAGCCGAATACTCCGCGACGGGCCGACATCGCCCCTGAGCCCCCGTTCGCATCCGACCAGGCGGAGGCGGAGGACCCGTCCCCGTTCGTGGAGCTGCCGGCGCCCCCTGCGGTCGCTCTGGCGCGCCTGCCGCGGTCGGGTTGGTTCTGGCCGGTCGTGTTGGCTTGCGGGCTGATAGCCGGCTCCGCAGTCGCGTGGTCGATTCGTTCCCGTGCCGCCGCACCCGTCCAGACAGCGGCTTCGGGCGCGCGTTCCGCTCCTGACATCGTGGCTTCCGGCGTTGACGCGGGAGAGATTCGAATCCTGGCGGGTTACACAAAGGACCGCTATCTCGGCCGGCGCGGCAGCGTGTGGATGGGCGACCGCTATTTCCACGACGGCCACGGTTTCGACGACGGTCCTGTCCCGATCGCGCGCGCCTTCGATCCGGTGCTGTTCGAGAGCCGGCGCGATGGCCTCGAGTTCAGCTACGATATTCCGGTGAAGCCCGGCAAGTATGAGCTCCGCCTTTACTTCAGCGAGTTCCACTTCGGCACCAGGATCACCCCTGGAGGCGAGAACAGCCGGCTGATGGACGTTTGGCTGAACGGCACTCTGATCCTGCATCTACTCGACATCTATTCCGAGGCGCGCGGCAGCAACGTGGGGCACATCCGGGCTTTTCGGGACGTGTCTCCCGCTAGCGACGGAATGGTGCACATCCGGTTCGCCGGGCTCAACGACCGGGCCTTGATCAACGCCATCGAGTTGACCCCGCAGCCGGCGTCCGGGATCCGCCACATCCGCATGGTGGTCCGCCAGTCTTCCTTTGTCGACAGGCAGGGCGCAGTGTGGCAGCCGGACGACTATGTGCAGGGCGGGCAGGTGGTCGTCCGGGACGAAGTCGCCATCGGCGCCGTCGACCCGGAACTCTACGAAGGCGAGCGCTTCGGCAATTTCGACTACGCCATTCCAGTCCCCGCCGGAACCTACAAGGTCACTCTGTACTTTCACGAAGGTTACTTCGCGCACCCGGGCTTACGCCTGTTTAACCTGTTCACCGACGGCAGAACCTTGCTCCGCGATTTCGACATCGTGAAGGAGGCGGGCGGCCGGTTGCGCCCGATCACACGCACCTTCCGCGGCCTGCAGCCCAACGCCCAGGGTGTTCTCAACCTGTCATTCGTGCCTGTGGTGAACTACCCGATAGTGAACGCCATCGAGGTCGCCAGCGACTAGTGTAGTGCGTCCGAGATCCCNNGTCGAGCCGTACGGTTGGCAGGCGGAAGCGCCTGCCCCACGGTGCGAACATACTTGTCGGTCTATTTGACGCACTACACTAGCTGGGTGCAATCAAGGTCCCCCACGGGACGGCATGCCTGCGACCGTGTAACCCCGAGTCGTGAAAACGGAGCGCTGTTGTTAACTGACTGTAAGTGCTAGCTATAACTGAGCGATCTCAGTATCGTGCGATTTGTAACCTACTGCCCGGCGAGGCGTTGCTGCAATCGGCCGGAACGCCCGTTCCTTCGAGGACGCAAGTCCTCCTTGCTCGCGTTCCAGCTTCGGGCTGACGGCGATGTGCTAGACTCCGATGGATGAAACTCCGAGCGGCATGCTGCGCGTTCGCCGGGCTGGCACTGGCGCTCGCGATCGCGTTGGCCGCCGAAGATGTAGCCCCGATTCGCTTCGAGGAGATCGCCGGGCGCGCCGGCGTTCGCTTTGCAATCGAGAACTCGGCCGCCGGGCATAAGTACCAGCCGGAAGCCATGGTTGCCGGCGTGGCCATCTTCGACTACGACGGCGATGGGTACCCCGATCTCTATTTTGTCAATGGCGGCGGCATGCCATCGCTGCGCCGCGACGGCCCGCAGTTCAAGAACCGGCTGTTTCACAACAATGGCAACATGACGTTTACCGACGTCACGGACAAGGCTGGCGTGGCCGGCTCCGGCTACGGCATGGGCGTCGCCATCGGCGACTACGACAACGACGGGAGGCCGGACATCTTTCTCGCCAGCCTCACCGGCAATCAGTTATTCCACAATAACGGCGACGGCACCTTCACCGACGTCACCGCGCGCGCCGGCGTCGGCGGCGGAACTTTCGACGGGCGGAAGATGTGGTCGGTCTCGGCGGCCTGGGTGGATTACAACAACGACGGTCTGCTCGATCTGTTTGTCTCCAATTACTGCCAGTGGCAACCGGGCGCGGACCCCGACTGCCGTATGAACGGACAGCGATTCTATTGCAGCCCGCGCTACTACAAGCCGCTGCCGAACACGCTCTACCGCAACAATGGCGACGGCACCTTCACCGACGTTTCGGTCGAAACCGGCATCGCCAGGCATCCGGGCCGCGGCATGGGCGTGGCCGTGGCCGATTACGATGGCGACGGCTATCCGGACATCTTCGTCGCCAACGACGCTTCGCCCAACCAACTGTTTCACAATATTGGCGGGAAGCGATTCGAGGAAGTCGCCGGCGAGACGATGATCGCCTACGCCGAAGACGGCAAGCTTATCTCCGGCATGGGCGCGGACTTCCGCGATGTCTTCAATACCGGCCATCCGGCCATCTGGGAGACCGCTCTCGAGAACCAGACCTTCCCGCTCTTCGTCGGTTCCGCGCGCGGGTTCTTCGACGATCGCACGGCGCAAGCCGGCCTCGCCGCCACCGGCTCGATGGCGGGCTGGTCGAACGCCATCGTGGACCTGGACAACGATGGCTGGAAGGACCTCGTCGTGGCGCGCTCCAACGTGATGGACAACATCGCCGCGTTCTCGCACCGCACTTACGAGGAGCCCAATGCGGTGTTCCGAAACCTGGGTAATGGCCGCTTTGAGAACGTGAGCGCGACGGCCGGCGCCGGGTTTCAGCTTCCCGCCGCCCATCGCGGCCTCGCCGTGGGCGACCTCGACAACGACGGCCGCATGGACGCGGTGGTCTCGGTGATGAACGGCCAGGCGAAGATCTTTCACAACATCACGCAGAACGGCAATCACTGGCTGCTGCTGCAACTCACCGGAACGAAAAGCAACCGCATGGGGATCGGCGCCCGCATCCGTCTGACCACCGGCGATGGCGCGGTCGAATATAACCACGCCACCACCAGCACGGGCTACGCTTCCTCGAGCGACCCGCGCGTCCACTTCGGGCTGGGCCGGGCGGAGTCGGCACGGGAGATCGAGATCCTCTGGCCAAGCGGTATCAGGCAGGCTCTCCGCGACGTGCCGGCCGACCGCGTAGTGCGGATCGTCGAGCCGGCCCGCTAGGGTTTCTGCCCCGCATTCAATTCGACCGGCTCCTGCTGCGCGTGCAGGCGGTCCCACACGGCGTTCTCCTTGCGTGCGTCCGCATCGCGCCCGGCGCGGCGATAAGCCTGCGCCAGATAGAAATGCACTCGCGCGGCCTGCGGCGCCAGCTTCTCGCCCTTTTCGAGCGCGGCGATGGCCTCGGCGGTTCGGCCCGCATCGAGCAACGCGCGCCCCAGAGTCACCTGGCACAGAGCATCGGCCGGATCCAACTCCACCGCCTCTCCAGCTAGTCGAACGGCGGAGTCCGCGTCGCCATCCTTGCTCAATAACAGGGCGAGTTGCACGCGCGCCAGCACGTGAGAAGGCGCGATGCGCAGTTCCTTGCGAAACTCCTGCTCGGCGGCCGCGGGGTCGTGGTCGATCAGGAAGACGCCTTTCATGTAATGCACTCCGGGCTCGTCGGGAAACTGCGACCCGAGTTGCTCGAACAGCGGCCCGGATTCCTCCGGACGCTCGGCCAGATAGGCCCATGCCGCCCGGCCCGCCAATTCCACCAGGGCGTGCCGCTCCGGCGGGAGCGTGGCCGGCAGGAAGTGCAGGTTCAGCACGCTCAATCCAAGAGCCTCGACGGCTTCGGGGGTTTGAATGCCGTTCCGGGCCAGCGGACGGAGTTGTTCGAGCGCTTGTGGGAAATTGCCGGATCGCAGGTAGATGAGCGCGCCGCGATAGCGCACCTGGGCCACGAAGGCCGGCCGGTCGGCCAGCCCGATCGATTCGCCCTTCAGGATGTCGGCCAGCGCCTGCGCGTAGTCGCCCAGTTCGTATTCCGCCATGCCGATAAAGGCCACCGTGGTGCCCTTGCCCGGCGCCAGCGCAGCGCACTTGCGCAACGCGTCGCGCGCCTCGCGGAAGCGCCCTAGTTCAAATAGCGCGGCGCCCCGGTACATCCAGCCCTCGGCCCATCCGGGACGCATCGCGAGCGCCCGTTGATAGAGCGCCGCGGCTTCGGCCGGACGCGTCTCGATCGCGTCGGACGCCCGGCGCGCCAGGTCGTCGAAACTCCCATTCTGCGCAGCCGGCACGGCGGCCGCCAGGATCGGCCAGAATGCCGCTATCGCCCACACGCCCGGCTTGTTCCAAACACGGACCATCGATCAAATTGTACAGCAGGCGCGCGGTTGCGCGGCCCTCGGCGAGCGGGCTATACTCGACGGTAACGTTGTCCGTAAAGAGGCTCGCAGCGGTGAAATCCCCGTATCTTTTCGCATTGCTACTGGGGTCGATGACCGCGCTTTCCTGGGTAGCCGTGGAAAAGGCTGTGGCGCGTGCCGCGGTGAACGGTCCCTCACCCACCGCGATCGCCATCGATTACCCGCCGGCATCCGCCATTCTTCCGCCCGAGCTTCCGCCCATCGCGTTCCGCTGGCGCGATGCGGCGAATGGCGCGGCGCTGTGGCGCATCGCAATCGCATTCGCGGACGGTTCGCCGGCCGTGGAAGTGAAGACCGAAGGTGCCCGTATGCAGGTGGGCGAGATCGACCGCCGCTGCATTGCCGAGTTGAACGAACTTCCCACCCTGACGCCCGAGGAAGCCGCCGGCCGCATTTGGGTCCCCGGCGAGACGCTTTGGGCCCAGATCAAGAAGCACTCGACCGCGCACGCCGCCACCATCACCATTGCCGGGTACGAAAACCAGGCCGCCACGCGCCCGGTGTCCACCGGCCGGTCGTCGTTCACCACCTCCGAAGACCCGGTGGGCGCGCCAATTTTCTATCGCGACGTGCCGCTCATTCCCGCCAGCAGCAACGGCCAACTCGGCATCCTCCCCAAGGACGCGATCCGGTTCATCAAGTGGCGCCTGCGCGACATGGCCAAACCCGGCAGCAGGACCGTGCTCGAGGGCATGCCGACGTGCGCGAATTGCCATTCTTTTTCGGCGGACGGCAAGAAACTGGGCCTGGACGTGGATGGTCCGGCCAACGACAAATCTCTTTACGCGGTAGTTCCAGTTCAGCCAGTCACCACGATCAATACCCGCGACGTCATGCGCTGGAACACGCCCGCCAACCAGCCGGGTGGCCGCAAGCTGCGCGCCGCTTTCATGTCCCAGGTTTCCCCGGATGGCCGCTACGTGCTAACGACCATCGATGAGCGGGATGCGATGCACATGAACCGCGTCATCGGGTTGGAAGACAAATACTATCTCGCCGTCTACCGCGATTACCGCTTTGGCCAGGTATTCTTCCCTACGCGAGGCATGCTGGCGTGGCTCGATCTGGCCACGGGACGCGTCCTCCCGCTGCCGGGTGCCGACGATCCGCGCTACGTGCAGACCGATGGCGTCTGGTCGCCGGACGGCAAATGGATTGTCTTCGCCCGCGCCCAAGCGGAAGCCGCATTTCCACCCGGCGCGCCGGCGGCACAGTTCGCCAACGACCCGCGCGAAACCCAGATTCAGTACAACCTCTACCGCATGCCCTTCAACGAGGGACGCGGAGGCGAGCCGAAGCCCATTGCCGGCGCTGCGGACAACGGCATGAGCAACAGCTTCCCCAAGATCACTCCCGACGGCCGCTGGGTGATTTTCGTGAAGGCCCACAACGGCCAGTTGATGCGGCCCGACAGCCAGCTCTACATCGTTCCATCCGGCGGCGGCGAAGCCCGCCTGATGAAGTGCAACACGCATCTGATGAACTCATGGCACAGCATTTCGCCCAACGGCCGCTGGATGGTGTTCGCTTCCAAGGCGCGCTCGCCCTACACGCAGTTGTATCTCACCCACCTCGACCGCGACGGCAACGACAGCCCGCCGATTTTGATCGAAAACACCCAGGCGGCCAACCGCGCCGCCAATATTCCCGAGTTCGTCAATGTCTCGCCGGACGCGTTTCAGAAGCTGGAAGTTCCCGCAGCGGATTTCTACCGCGTATTCGACGCCGCGAGCGAGCTGATGAGCGCAGACAAGATCGCCGAAGCGCTGCCGGAGTGGCGCAAAGCCGTGGATCTGGATCCGGAAGACGAGCCGGCGCGCGTGAACCTGGGCATCGCGATGGATCGCGAAGGGCTGCTCAACGAGGCAGTCGAGCAATTTCAAAAGGCCATCGAGCTGGCGCCCGAACACGCCGAGGCTTACGACAACCTGGCGCGCGACCTGTTGCTGCGCGGCAGTCTCGACGATGCGATCCAGGCTTATTCGACCGGCCTCCGGATCGAGCCCAACAACGCCGGCGCGCAGGCCAACCTGGGCACCGCCCTCTACCAGAAGGGCCGCCTCGAGGAGGCCATCGAACATTGCCAGCGCGCCCTCGCGATCGACAAAGCCGTGCCCGACGCCCACAATACCCTGGGCTTGGCCTATTCCCGGCTCGGGCGCCTCGAGGAAGCGATCGCGCACCTGCGGACCGCCGTTGCCGACAATCCCAGCTCGTTGCAGTATCAGTTCAACTTGGGCCGCGTGCTCGCGCAGAGCGGCAAGTTCGAGGACGCCATTCCGCACATGGAGCGCGCGGTTGCCTTGTCGAACTCGCGCGAGGCGGAGGTGTTGGCCTTTCTGGCCGCCATGTACGCCGAAACCGGACGCCTGACGGACGCCATCGACACCGCCACGCGGGCGCGCGATCTGGCCAATTCGACCGGCGCTCGCGATCTGGCCGCTACGCTCGATGCGCGGATCGCCCGCTATAAGGCCAAGCTCCCGAATGCTGGTCGATGAGCATCCAGGCGCGCAGGCCCTGTCGGGAATCGGCCAAGCCAGATAGCGGCTAGTGTAGTGCGTCCGAGATCCCGACCGGTATCGCGCGGAGAAGTGGGGCAGGCGCTTTCGCC